>JAPPFK010000020.1 GCA_028823885.1 Rhodospirillales bacterium
GACTGAACGGGTCGACATTGAACGAGGCGGGACGAGATGAACTTGACGGCGGTCAAGGATCAGGGCCGACGACGATAAAATAAGTGTCGTCGAATCAATTGTCTGGTTGCCGATTGATCGAGCTGTTGTGACCGGTTCGGTTTTCTGAAAAGCTGTTTGATAATTGTCAAGAAGCCGCTTGCCGCATATGGGGGAGGCCCGGGTTGCGACCAGATGATTTGCCGGTGATTCGGGAGCTTGAGCTGTTCGCCGGGATGGCCGAGGACAACTTCGAGGAAATCATGCAGGCGGCGTACCTGCAGCGGTTCCCGCCGCAGGTTGAACTCATCGCCGAGGGCGACGCCGCCGACTTTCTCCATGTGGTGGTCGAAGGCAGCGTTGAATTGTTTGCCCATGACAACGGCCGCGAAACGACACTGGCCATCATTCAACCGGTGGCCACGTTCATTCTCGCCGCCGTACTCCGTGATGCGCCCCATCTCATGTCGGCACGGACGCTGGCCCCGTCGCGAATTCTCATGATCCCCTCGGAAAATGCCCGCGCGGTCTTCGAACGCGACGCCGAGTTCGCGCGGTCAATCGTTCAGGAACTGTCGATCCGTTATCGCGACTTGGTGAAATCGCTGAAGAACCAAAAGCTGCGCACCTCGGTGGAGCGGCTCGCCAACTATCTGCTCCAAGAACATGAGCAGCAGGGAACGACCGGCGTCGTCAATCTCGCAATCGACAAGAAGACGCTTGCCGCCCTGCTTGGCATGACTCCGGAAAATCTATCGCGGGCGTTCAACACGCTGGCGCCCTACGGCGTGATCGTGGACGGCGCCAAAATCAGCTTGACGAAAGTGCCGGATCTCCGCGTGCTGGCGAAGCCCAACCCGCTCACCGACGATCCCGGCACCTGAACCTGGATTCAGCCTCGGCAACATATCGAGGTGGAGACGGCAATCGGCCGGTGTTCGGCCATACGGCGGACTTCGAAGCCCGGCCGGTTTGGCGGCCCGAAACTCTCACCTGATTGATGAATGCCTCGATCCCCGGAGAGAGATGCGCATCATTCCGGGCCCTGGGCAGGCGACGGAATTACGAATTGCCGTCGTTTGAGCGGAAACGGTTCAGGTATGTCACGCAGACGAGTTGGGAATTGGCAACGTGGCGCGCGAAAGAAGCGGCCGGAAGATAAGCCGCCGAAAAGTACTGGGATGGTCGGGCGCAACGCTCGGTGCTGCCGTGGCGTCCGGCTCCCTTGGCGCGAGCGGTTTGGTTGCGTCGGCAAATGAAAAAAACAGAAAAACCGGCTTTACCCGTATTCGTTTGGACGTGGGCCGGGCCGGGCGCGGCTATACCTACAACGGAAAATCTCCAGGACCGACCATCTATACCAGTCCGGGAGAGGTGCTGGATGTGCGCCTGACGAACAGTCTTCCTGCTCTCGACGATGATTGCGTTTCTGATCACAACACCTTTCATGGCCTGAATACGACGAACCTCCATACCCATGGTTTACATGTTTCTCCAACGACCGATTCCAGCGGCCGGTATGATGCCGACAATATGTTCCTTCAGGTGGTCCCGAGGGAACAGAGTCTGACCTGCGACTCTCCAGATTTTCGCCGATACGAAACGAAGTATCGCTTCGAAATTCCGGCGGATCATCCCACCGGAACGTTTTGGTACCACGCACATAAACACGGCTCGACAAACCGGCAGGTCGGCCGCGGGTTGTTTGGTCCCTTGGTCGTCAAGGACCGCCCCGGCGCAATGCCGAGCTATATCGAAAATGCGGTTGAGCAGATTTTCATGATCACCAATCGCGGATTGGTCAGGGCGGATCCCGCGGGCGGCGGAGAACTCGATCCGACAATTACCATGAGGCCGGGGGAAGTTCAGAGATGGCGCATCATAAATGCGGCAACGACGGCGGATTCGTTCGTTCACATCTCCTCGAGCAACCCTGACCTCGAACTCCACCAGATTGCCTTTGACGGAATTACCCTGCCGAAGCGCCATAGAGTCCTATCCACCGGACGCGAACAGCCTTGGTTGAACCCGGCGGCCCTGTCACCGGGCAATCGCATGGACCTCATGGTGCGCGTTCCCCCCGATGCGGCAACCGGACTGACGATGGTTTCGGCGTTGCGCTCCCTGGCCCATTTTCTCCACCTGGACTGCGTATTGGCAAAAACCGAACCGGTCCAGCTTGCAGTCCGCATCGCGGGCCGCCCGGTTGACCATGAATGGTCCGAGGACGACACCCTGCCGGGCCCCGGACCGGGACTACCGAGTTTTGATAATCACGAATTGAAAAAGAGAACCGTAACGTTTGGACCGGGCTTTCGGATCGACGGAGAGGCCTATTCGGGCCAAGTCCGGCAAACCATGAAACTGGGCGAGTCGGAGGAATGGACGGTCCGAAACAACTCGAACGGCGTACATCCCTACCACATCCACGTAAATCCATTTTTCGTGACCCATATCGACGGTGTGGAGCTGGCAATCGACTCGCCGTTACGCCGTTGGCAGGACACGATCGCCTTGCCGGTTCGGCGGCGCGGCGAGCCCGGTTCGGTCACCTTCAGGACAAGCCTCAAGAAATTCAGAGGGAAGTTCGTCATTCATTGCCACATACTGCGCCACGAGGATTTGGGCATGATGCAGGCCGTCGAGGTCGTCTAGTCGCCCAACCTGGAGCGCCGGTCTCGGCGATAATGTCGCCGGCCGCCTTCATCAGGAGATTGGTCCCTTTTCGGATTTCCGCGTCAGGGAACCTGTACAGTTCGTGGTTCTTCAATTTGCGGACCAGATTGAATCCGTCGATGCTCTCCTTGTCATAGACCGCCGGTCCCGTTGACAGAGTTGCTATCGGACAGCAAATCTGTGGGCTTGCTTATCCGGACCGAAAACCACTACGAACATATTCATGGCGGACATCGAGACACCTGTACTAGTCGTTGGCGGCGGGACGGTAGGCCTGTTTCTCGCCGTCGAGTTGGGCGTGAAAAACGTCCCGTTTCTACTTGTCGACGCCAAGGAAACGACGTCGACCCACCCCAAGGGCAGTACGGTCAACGCAAGGTCGATGGAGCATTTGCGGCGCCTTGGAATCGCGGCCGAGCTGCGGCGCATTGGCGTTCCGCCGGATCATCCGACCGATATCGTCTATCTGACCCGATTCAACGGGTACGAACTGGGCAGGATCGAGATGCCCAGCACCAACGAAAAAGTCGGCAACCCGGGACCGTGGGGCCCGACACTGCTGACCCCTGAACCCATTCATCGCTGCAATCAATTTTATCTCGAGCCGGTGTTGCGGCGGCACGCCGAAATGCACCCGGCCTCCGATTTGCGCTTCGGCTGGCGGATGAACGAATTTGAACAGGGCGATGGCTTTGTCGAGGCGGAAATAGAGGAAATATCGACCGGCGAGACCAAGGTTGTCCGAGCCGGCTACATGATCGGATGCGATGGCGGGAATGGAATGATCCGCCGGGCGCTCGGTTTCAAGTACAGCGGCCGGTCATCTTCGGGCACCGACTTTTATGACGGACGCATGCTCTCGATCTATCTTCGCGCTCCGAAGGTCTATGATATTTTGACGATGCCCATCGGATGGCACTACCTGACGATCAACTCCGATCGGCGGTTTGACTGTATCTCCCTCGATTGCCAAGGGGAGTTCGTCATTCTTGCCCATATCGACAAGGACGCCGAAATCGGGGACATCGACGTTCGAGAGCTGTTTCACACGACCATCGGAGCCGATGTGGATGCCGAGGTCGTATCCGTCCAGGAATGGTGGGCCGGGCTTGCCCTGGTACTGGATCACTATCAGTCGGATAGAATTTTGCTCGCCGGCGACGCGGTTCACTTATTCACGCCTTCGGGCGGGTTCGGCTTCAACACGGGCATGGATGATGCCGCGAACCTGGCCTGGAAGCTGGCCGCGGTTCACCACGGCTGGGGCGGGGCCGAATTGCTCGAGAGCTACGAAGCGGAACGCCAACCCATCGGCGTGCGCAACACCACGGAGTCCGGCAACCTCGCCGAACAAATCGCAAACCTCAGGATACCGCCTCACATCGAGGAGGACTCGCCGGAAGGAAATGCCGAACGCGCCGAATTCGCAAAGGAGGTGGACAAATTTCGCGAGGAATTCGCCAGCTTGGGTATTCAGCTTGGGGCCCGGTATGACGGCTCACCGATCATCGTCGATGACGGCACGACACCACCGCCCGATGACCCAAAGGACTACGTGCCTTCGGCAGCACCCGGGGGACGGGCGCCCCACTACTGGATTGAAGAACGGGAGTCATTGTTTGATCGCTTCGGTCCCGGGTTCACGCTGTTGCGCATGGGCGAAAATCCGCCCCCCGTGGAGGGATTTGAGAAAGCAGCGGCGGACAGAGGAATTCCGATGACGGTCGTAGACGTAACCGAGCCGGGCTTGCTGGCGCTTTATGAAAAGCCGCTGGCGCTGATCCGCCCCGATCAGCATGTGGCGTGGCGCGGCGATACCGAGCCGGACAATCCGGATCAAATCCTTGATGTCGTTGTCGGACGCTAGAATTATGACCTGATCGCGGAAGAAGAGAGCGCTCATTCGGCCGGTGGCAATCTATTCCGCAACGTAGTCCGCTTCGGGCTATGTCCGAACCGAGAAAGCGGACATAGAACTGGTCGCCTCCCGACCCAACGGAAGCATTTGAAATCTCGTAATGATCGACGGCAGGTCAAAAGATTTTTCCTTCGAAGAATCGCTCCATGAACCCATTGAAGGCATCGATCTTTGCCGGCACAAATTTGCTCCGTGCAAACAGGCTATAGATCGACGCGCGCGGGAGGTCGTAGTCGCCCATCACCTGCCTGACGGTTCCGCCGGCGAGTTGATCGCGAAAAAATGCCTCCGGCCCATAGGCGATTCCGAGGCCTTGCTCGGCCGCGGCCGCGATTACCCGTCCCGCGCTCGTGGTTACCCGGCTTGAAACAGGCACAAGGTAATCCCGCCCGTTACGGGATAGACGCCAGATTCCGGGATCCTCGACGTAGCTGTATGACAGGCATTGGTGCCGGGCCAACTCATCGGGCGTAGCCGGCTCACCATGTTGGTCAAGATAGCCGGGTGACGCGCACAGCATTCGCGTTGATTGGAATAGCCGATGAATACCGAGGGTCTTCGGTATCCGCGGTTCGGACTGAAGCAAGCGGATGGCGATGTCGAATCCCCCCTCCATTGGATCGACCAACTGGTCATTCAGGCTCAAATCCAACCGGATGAGGGGAAATTCCCGTAGAAATTCGACAACACCTTCTCCCAAATCGTTTAGGCCAAAATTGATTGGCGCGACGACGCGCAATGTTCCTTGAGGCCCGGAGTTGGAATCCAAAACGCTGCGCTCCGCAATATCTATCTCGTCGAGGATCTGGCGGCACCTTTCGTAGAAGTTGCTGCCCACATCCGTAAGGCTCATCTGCCTGGTCGTGCGGTTCAGAAGCCTGGTGCCAAGCCTTTCCTCCAAATCAAGAATTTGGCGGCTTACCGCCGCCCTCGATGTACCGGTGCGCTTCGTAGCCTTCGTGAATCCACCCGTTTCAACGACCGCGGTGAAAGCCCTCATTTGATCAAGCTGGTTTGCCATGCTTGGACCACCTTATTGTCATGAAATATGGGATAATATGTTTCACGAATAATATATTGTCCAATTTATCCGGTCTATTTAAAATCGCCTCGGTTCGTTGGATCACGGCACGAGGGAGATGAGATGGTTGACCAGTTAAAGCCCGGCAAATCGATCAAGGACACTTACGTCTTTGATTTGAAGATGAGCGAGAAAGGCTTGCGCATCAACCGGCTGGCCGAGTGGTTGAACAGCGCGGAAAACCGTGACGCATTCAAATCGGACACGGACGCCGTCATGGATCAATTCGAACTGACCGACGAGGAGAAGAAGCTGATCCTCGATAACGACTGGCTCAATCTCGTGAAGGCCGGCGGCAATATCTACAACATCGTCCGAATTGCCGCGATCTTTGACGTTGGTCTCTACCCGTTGGGGGCTCAACAACTCGGCATGTCCTACGAAGAATTTCTCGAAACCCGCAATGAAAAGGGAGCGACTTGAGATGGCTACGATTGTTGCAGGAATTGGAACCTCGCATGTTCCGTCGATTGGCGCCGTCGTGGATAGCGGAAGACAGAATACGCCGGAGTGGAAACCTCTCTTTGACGCCTACGAGCCGGTAAGGACCTGGCTGTCGGATGAGCGGAAGGTCGACGTGGTCATCGTCATCTATAACGATCACGCCTGCGATTTTTCCTTCTCCAAATATCCGACCTTCGCCGTCGGCGCGGCGTCCGAATATGCGATCGCCGATGAGGGTTTCGGCGTCCGGCCGCTGCCGTCGATAAAGGGTGATCTGGAACTTTCCACCCATATCTGCAGGCATCTTGTCTACGAAGAAGAGTTCGACATCACGATCTGCAAGGAAATGGCCGTCGAACACGGTCTGCTGGTTCCGATGGATCTGTGTTTTCCGCAGCAGGGCGAGTGGCCGGTCAAGGTCATCCCGGTGCAGGTCAATGTCCTCCAACATCCCATTCCGACGGCGCTCCGTTGCTACAAGCTGGGTGCGGCCTTGAGATGCGCCGTCGAAAGCTATGACCAGGATATCAATGTGGCCGTCATGGGCACTGGTGGCATGTCGCATCAACTGCACGGTGAGCGGTTTGGGCATTTGAACTCCGACTTCGACAATTGGTTCCTGGACAAAATTGAATCGGATCCGCAGGCACTTTGCGACATGACCCATTTTGATCTGATGGAGCAGGCGGGTGCCGAAGCGGTCGAACTCATCATGTGGCTCACCATGCGTGGCGCCATGACCCGCGACGTGCAACGGATTCATCGCAATTACTACGCGCCGATGACCACCGGCATGGGTCTGATCACCCTGCAGGACGCCGCCTAGCTTTTCCAAACTTGCGTTCCTGCCGCGCGTCACGGGCGCGCGCCGGGCAGAGAGGTAACCGTCATGCACGTACCCGTAGCAATCGTCGGGGCCGGCCCCTCGGGATCCCTGTTGGCTTGGATCCTTCGTCTCCGCGGCATTGAGAGTATCGTCCTCGAGGCAAGAAGCCGGGACTATGTAGAGCAGCGAATTCGTGCGGGCGTTTTGGAGCAGGGCACCGTCGATATGCTGACCAAGGCCGGTCTTGGTGACCGGTTGAGGAAAGAGCACATGTACCATCGCGGCGTCTGCATCGGTTATCGGAACCGGCATTACATGCTCGATTTTGAAGAGCTGATCGGCCGCGGTGTCACGGTTTATGGTCAACAGGAAATCACGCGCGATTTGCTCGGGGCGCTCGCCAAGGAAAATCACAATGTCATCTATGAGGCGCCCGTTGTTGCGATTGAGGACATCGACGGCGATCGGCCGATGGTTCGCTATGAGCACGACGGCCGGACTCACGAGTTGACGGCCGACATCATTGCCGGTTGTGACGGCTTCCATGGGGCATCCCGGAAGGCCATGCCGGCCGACATCCTGAAGACCTATGAAACGGTGTATCCATTCGGCTGGCTGGGCGTCCTGGCCGAGGCCCCTCCGTCAAAAGAGGTTGCACTTTTTTCCCACCACGAAAACGGCTTCGCCCTGTTGAGCATGAGATCACCGACGATCAGCCGCCTATATCTCCAATGCGAGCCGGATGAAGAATTGTCGGAATGGTCCGACGACCGGATATGGGATGAGTTGGAAACACGGTTGGGGACGCCTGGATGGACGCTCGAACGTGGGCCGATACTTCAAAAGGAGGTCACGCCGTTGCGGAGCTTCTTCTCCGAACCAATGCAACATGGGCGCCTGTTCTTGGCGGGGGATGCAGCACATGTGGTTCCCCCCACCGGTGCAAAGGGTTTGAACTCGGCCGTTGCAGATGTCAGCGTGCTTTCGGCAGCGTTGATCGACCATTTCACGAAAAGCGATGAGTCGCTGCTTCGGCAATATTCGGACATTGCCCTGGAACGAAACTGGCAGGTTCAACGATTCTCTTGGTCAAACACCGCGATGTACCACATCTATCCGGATCGCACCCCGTTTGATGCCCGAATGCACGAGGCACAGCTTCGGTATCTGATCAGTGATAGACCGCCACAAATCGTCTACGCCGAAAACCACACGGGGCTCCCGATCAGTCACTGGCCGGAGATCTAGGGCGACAAATCCGGGGGTGGCAATAGACGGAAACCATATCCTGCCGGTTGGGGGAAAGACACGACATTGACCAAACAGCCTGAAAAAAGTGAAGCCCTGCGCCTTGCGGCCGATATCGGCGGCACGTTCACCGATGTCGCGGCGTTCGACGAAACGACGGGCCGGCTCTCCTGGGGAAAGACCTTGTCGACCCCGGCCGCTCTCGTCGACGGCATCAGCGGCGGTGTCGCCAAGGCCGGCCTCGAATACGCCGATGCCTCGCTGTTCCTCCACGGCTCCACCATCGCCGTCAACACCATTCTGGAGCGCACCGGCGCCGACACGGCATTGGTCATCACCGAGGGCTTCCGCGACATCTATGAAATCGGCAGGGTCAACCGGCCGGACGCCTATAATCTTTATTTCAAGAAACACGTGCCGCTGATCGAGCGCGCGAGGCGTTTCGAAGTGCCGGAGCGCATGTACGCCGAGGGCGAGATCTGCACGCCCCTGGACGAGTCGGCGCTTCGGCAACTCGCCAAGGAACTCGACGGCGTTGAAAGCATCGCTGTCATGTTCCTCCATGCCTACCGAAATCCCATTCACGAAATCCGGGCGCGCGAAATATTGGAGGAGGAACTCCCCGGCGTCTTCGTAACGGTCTCTCACGAACTCTCCCAGGAATACCGGGAGTATGAGCGCTGCTCCACCGTGGCGGCCAATGCCTTCATCGGACCCAAGGTGCGCGGCTATGTGGACGGGATCGACAGCCACATCAGGGCAAACGGCTTCGATGGCTCGTTCCTCGTGGTCCAGTCCACCGGCGGCCTTTTCGAAGCCGAGCAGGCCCGTTCCGAGTGCGTCCGGATGTTGGAGTCGGGTCCGGCGGCCGGGGTCATCGGAACCCGCGCCCTTTGCAGTATTCTCGGCCTCGAGGACGCGATTTCCTTCGATATGGGGGGCACCACCGCCAAGTCCGGCGTCATCCACAACGGCGAGGTGCTGACCATCGGCGATACGCTGATAGGCGGTTACGAGCAGGGATTGCCCGTTCAGATCGCCATGATGGATATCTTCGAGGTTGGCACCGGTGGCGGCAGCCTCGCCCTTTTGGACGAATCCGGCGCCCTTCACGTGGGGCCGGAAAGCGCCGGCGCGGATCCCGGCCCGGCCTGTTACGGCCTCGGCGGAACCCGGCCGACGGTAACAGACGCCAATCTCGTGCTGGGGCGCCTGGACGCGGACCGCTTCCTGGGCGGCGAGATGAAGCTGGACCGGAATGCCGCCGAAAGAGCCATCGCGACGCAGGTCGCCGAGCCGCTCGGCCTCGAGGTTACGGAGGCCGCCGAGGGAATTCTTCGAATTGCCTCGACGGCCATGTCCTATGCGGTCAAGGGCGTCTCCACCGAGCGGGGGCTCGACGCGGCGAGCTTCTCCATGGTGGCCTATGGCGGCGCCGGGCCTTTGCACGCCACCCAGGTCGCCCGCGAAATCGGCATGAAGACCATCATCGTCCCGTTGTCGCCCGGCCACTTCTCGGCCTTCGGCATGTTGTTCTCGGATCTTCGCTACGACTACGTCCGCACCGCGCCGGGCCGGCTGGCGGATATGGATTTCGGCGCGATGGAGCAGACCTACGGCGAAATGGCGGACCAGGGCCGGGACGCGATCCGCAAGACCTCCATCGAGCCCGAGTCGATCGTGATCTCGCGCGCCGCGGACATGCGCTACGTGGGTCAGGAGCACCCGGTCACGGTTCCGCTGGCCGATGAACTGTTCGCCGGCGGGGACCGGGACGGCATCAAACGGGAATTCGACAAGGTGCACCTCGAGCGCTACGGCACCAACGCGCCCGCCGAGCCCGCGGAGATCGTCAGCCTGAGAAGCTCGATCGTCGGGAAGATGCCGGTTCCCGAACTCCGGGCCTATCCCAACGGGGGCGGCGGCGGCGTCTCCGAAGCCGCCACCGGCAGCCGCCAAATCCACTTCGACAGGGACACGGGCTACCGGGAGACGCCGTCCTTCGACCGTGCGCTTTTGAAGCCCGGCCACAGGATCGAGGGGCCCGCCGTCGTCGAGGAACATGCCTCGACCACGGTCCTGTTTCCCGGCGACGCCCTGGAGGTGGACGACTATCTCAACCTGATCATCACCGTGGCGGGGTATTCCTCATGACCGACTGGCGGAAATATCCGGGGACCGATCCGGTGACCACCGAGATCGTCCGAAACGGCGTCCTGGCGGTGACCGAGGAAATGAAGAACAACCTCATGCGGACCGCCTACAACACCATCATCTACGAGGCGCTGGACTTCACCGTCGGCCTCTTCACCCCCGAGGGGGAGACCGTCTCCATCGGCATCGGCCTGCCCATGTTCATCCGGGGGATGGCGGAGACGGTCAAGGCCAAGATCAGGCATTTCGGAATTGAGGGCATCAAGCCGGGCGACATCTACGTCACCAATGACGCGTACCTCACCGGCAGCCACCTCAACCACATGACCTTCACCCTGCCGATCTTCGATGGCGGCCGGCTGGTGGGGTTCGCCTGCTGCATGGCCCACTGGATCGACATCGGCGGCACCCTCGGCGGGATGACCACGGACATCTATTCCGAAGGCCTGCAGGTGCCGATCCTCAAATACCAGTCGGAGAACGTCGTCAACACGGACCTGGAGGAAATCATCCGCATGAACGTGCGCATTCCCTCCCGGGCCATGGGCGACCTCCGGGCCCAGGTCACGGCGGTCAAGACCGGCGAACGCCGCTTCCTCGAACTCGTGCGGCGCTATGGGTATGACGCCGTCAGCGACAGCATCGCCGCCATCATGGATCACGCCGAGGAGGCGTCCCGGCGCCGCACCCTCTCCATACCGGACGGTATCTACGAGGCCGAGTCCTTCATGGATGACGACGGGATCGATGTCGGCCGCCGGATCCCCATCCGGGTGAAAGTCATCGTCGAGGGAGACGGGATGACCATCGACCTCTCCCATGTCTCCGAACAGGTGCGCGGCTTCTACAATTCCGGGGTGACCACCGGCCACGCCTGTTCCCAGGTGGCCTTCAAGTGCATCGCCTCGCCGACCGACTATCCGATCAACGACGGCGCCTTCCGGAACCTCAAGACCATCGTGCCCATGGGCAAGGTCGTGAGCGCCGTCCGGCCGGCGCCCATGCGCTGGTGGATGACCTTCCCGATGACCGTCGTCGACACGGTCTTCAAGGCGCTGGAGCCCGCCATCCCGGACAGGGTGATCGCCGGGCATCACGCCGACCTCGTGGTGGTGATGTTCCACGGCATCAACCCGCGCACCCGGGAGTTCTTCATCGGCAACTTCGGCCCCCAGGGCGGCGGCTGGGGCGCCAAGCTCACCGAGGACGGCGCCAACGGGGTGGTGTGCATCAACGACGGCGACACCCACAACAGCCCCATCGAACAGGCGGAGACCAAGTCGCCGGTGCTGATCGAAAGCAATTGCCTGATCCGGGATTCGGGCGGGGCCGGCCGGCAGCGGGGCGGGCTCGGCATCGAGCGCGTCGTCCGCGCCCGAAGCGATATCGTCGTCAACACGCAGATCGAGCGGATGAACTGCCGCCCCTGGGGGCTGGACGGGGGCGGCGACGCCGCCGGCAACACGGTCGCGCTCGAACTGGACGGAAAATGGAAGGAGGATTTTCCCAACGCCAAGGTATTGACCGCCCAGCTGAAGGAGGGTGAGGCGTTCCGGCTCAGGTCCGGCGGCGGCGGCGGTTTCGGCGACCCGCTGGACCGCCCGGCCGAAATCGTCGCCGAAGATGTCCGGCAGGGTTACGTCTCCATGGACTCCGCCGAACGGAATTACGGCGTCGTCGTCGATCCGGAAACATTCGTCCTGGACGCCGAAGCGACCGAGGCGCTTCGCGGCAAGCGGCGCGGCTGACATCTAATCGCCCAGTTTGATGTTGACCGAGGCGGCCCCGCCACCGCAGCACGGGCAGGACATGTTCGCGAGGATGGTCCGGCGGTCCTCCTCGGATATGTCGCTCTTGTCGAGAAGCTCCTGCACCTGGCGGACGAAATTGTCGTGCAGGGAGCCGCCCGTTTGGACCCGGTCATGCCCTCGATCGCCGCGTGGATTTTCCGAATTCCGCATCGCCGCCCTTTGACGCGCCGTGTTGCGCCGCCCGAATTCTTCCCGGATCGAGCCTATGGGTTTCGGGGCGGCATTCCAAGCCGCAACCGCCGGCGGCGCGCCGTCCATGGGACGGAATTCCCCCGCCCCTGTCTTCATTTGGCCCTCCGGGCCGGGCCGCGAGCCATGCAATTTACGCATAGCTGTAAGGTGTTGAAAAACCATGATTTATAAATATATTCCAATTCGGCAAGTTTTGCCGGTATAGGCATTTATAGGCATTTATTGGCCTCCATTTGGGAGGTACCCCCCTTTTAGTTCGTACAAAAATGCATAGCTCGTCCTTCCAAACCAAAACGCCGCCCCGGTGAGGGGGGCGGCAGATGCCTATACATTTAGCTCGCGTGCGGTAATCCGCAAGTCGTCATGCCCGTGCTTGACCGGGCATCCACGAACTTCCCCTCTCCCCCTTCTCCAGGGGGAGAGGGTTGCGGAGGCTTGGCGAAGCGGCAGCTGAGCTTAGCCGAAGCTGGGTGAGGGGGAAGCGGAAGTTCGTGGATGCCCCGCCCAAAGGCGGGGCATGACGGAGGAATTGGCTAATAGTCCAAGCTCATCCCGTGCGTATCGGTTGCAGGCGCGTTGGAAACGGTCGGCTCGCGGCTGATTCGCGCTCTCCAGTCCCTGATCGTCGCTATATCGATCCCGGTCGTTTCCGATGCAGCCCGGTCGAGGCAGTCACGCATTTCGTCGTCGGCAGACATCTTCCAGGGATTGACCGGCATTCGCCTGACTCGTTCGTACGCTTCTGCGAGGCTGGCGGCTCCGATCTCTTTGAAATTCGGGACGCGCAAGGTGGCAAGCTCCGCCTGCGAAAACGACGGGTTGGTCAGCATGGTTCCCCTCCTCATGAGGAATCCGAGCGCGCCAAGGGTGCTGTTGAACCATGCGCACAGTGCCTTCGCTTCAGTCGGACTCGTTGTCTGCGCCTGGATCGGAACCCACATTGACCCCAAAGCAGGCCCGTCGCTGAAAATCGCGAGCAATCGACCGGAGTCTGTCCTGAATCTCGTCGCAAGAAGAACGTGCCCAGCTTGTTGCCGATAACGTGCAGCCAGCGACTCCTTCTTGTGAGCGACCAGCTGCTCGGGGCTGGCCTCCATCGTGGTACGTAGGTCCTTCGAGCGACTCCAGAACACGCGGTAGTTCCCGTCTCCGAGGTCGACGGGACGGAAGGCGTCCCGTATGCGCTGGCCGGCAGGTCCTAACTTAAATGGACCTTGCAAAGGAACGAGCCCTTTCTCTTGTTCGAGACTCATCGCGGCGTCGACGAGAACCGGATCAAGAAACTGGCACGGTCGCCAATCTCCCTCCCGTACCCGCGCCGCGGGTTGTGCGTAGACAGTCGCCCACTCGCTGGGAAAACCCGTCTCAATTGTGTCAGCGGCTTCAATAGCCTCCGCAGGCGTGGAGGGCATGGTACGTAACTGGACTAATTGAGTTGGTCGATCAACAACACTGTCGCCCGTATTCCGCCGCCGACAAATCAGCAGCGATTCGTGGATGGACGTATTCTCGCTGAAATTCGGTCGCCGCGGATCGTGGCTGGTCACGACAGTTTCTATCCGAAACCGCTCGGCGAGGAATCTGCGTTCCGCCACTCCGCTAGGGCCCGTGCAGGCCGTGGTGGGAACGACCATAGCAAGCAATCCCGAAGCGTTGCGGATCAACGTATCCGCAAGCGGGGTGAAGAATGTTCTGATGCTGTTCGCGGTAATGACGCCAGACGCCGCCTGATCACTTCGTGCAAGATGCTCTTGTATGCCGAGTTCGCGACGCTGCATCGCCTTCCGGCCAGCATCGCCGTACTTCCTGCTGCGGTTCTCATTCGCGGTGAACGGCGCATTCATTATGACGGCATCGAGATCGCGTAGCGGGAACCGGATCTCCTCGCTATCGTCAACCTGCTCGGCCTCAAAGTCCTCCAGTGAGGTCTTGGGCCGCGTGGCCTCGAACAGATCGATTCGCTGGGCGTCGGCGGTCAGAATTTCCAGCGACCCGGCCTTGTACGTTCCATCGGGCTGCGGACCGTGCGGGATGGTTAAAAGGTTCATGCGCGCGTAATCGACGGTCGGGGCGCCGAGGGTCATGTTGCATGCGGCGAGTTGAACCCCGTGCTGGTTGATATCGAGGCCGCAGAGCACATCTTCCACGAGGTGCTTGTGCAGCGCGTTTTGCGCCTCGTCGCTCAGTTCCCCGGATTCCGCGACCCGGGCCTTGATGGTCTGAAGCGCGGCCATGAGCAGCGTGCCGGTTCCGCATGCCGGATCGATAATCCGGAGACTCGCAACCGCCTGGGGATCGGACCAGTCGATCAAGTCCCGGGTGAAAGCAAGCCGGGCCAACATCACCGCCGACAGGTTATTCGTGTAGAAAGCACCGTCGCTCTTCGCGGAGCCGAGGATGCGATGGTAGAGCGGACCGGCGTGGTCGTAGCCAAGTTCGCTCAGGGAATCGGCGACACGGTTCGCGCATTCGGCAACCATGCGGATGGCGTCGTCGATTGCCTTGCCTTCCCGCAACGCCCCAAGCACCGCAAGAGCGGGGCGGAATACTGGCGCGTAGTCTTTTTCCAGAATCGATTCCCAAGCGATTTCCAGAATCTCCCTTGGGTGCTTCGCGCCCGCGACCTTGTCGAGCCTGACAATGGTCGTCATCTCCGGCTCGTCCCGGAGACGGCGTTGCAGCAGGCACGCGTTGCAGAGCATCAGTGCCGCGACCGTGCAAACGCCCTTCGCACCACCATCGTCTTCCGGCACGAGGTCGAGGGCCTCCGCGAGCGGACCCTCCATCGCTTCTTCCCGGAGCACGGCGCTGGCGCTCCGCACCGCATCGGCGATCTCGTCGGCGACAATTTGGCCGGGCTTGCCGAGCCCCGAAGCCGCTGCGACGTGCGCATAAATCCCTTGTTCAGCCTCCTTCAACTCTAGTTCACGTTGGAGGTATTCGCTCTGGGTTTCGTGCAACCTACCGCCGCTCGGGTCGTCCGGCGCCTTATCCTTTTTCGGTTCGTAGACCTTGATGAAGTTGGCGGGCGATTCCGCAAGTCGTCCGTCATGGGCCTGGAGCGCTCGCAGCACCCGGCCAACCGTCCTGTAACCATCGGTGCCGCGCTGTAGCGCGTCCGCAACATCGCGGCCCGGCTCGACGACAACGGGAATGATGATGTAGCCGAAGCGCTTGCCCTCCGCCTTTCTCATGACGCGTCCGACGGCCTGGACAACATCGACTTGGCTGTCCCGGGGATCGAGAAAGGCGACGGCGTCCAACGATGGCACGTCCACACCCTCCGTGAAGAGCTTGACATTACAGACCAGCCGGCACTCACCATCGCGGTCGGCATTCGCCAGCGCCCGCAGTTCCAGGTTGCGCTGTAGCGCGCTGGCTGACGCGTCGAGGTGCCGGGCGACCACCTTCATCGCCCGCCCCGCCTCCATCCGCCGTGTGGTAGCCCTCAGAACCTCGCTCTCCATCAGCGCTTCCGCGTACCACTTCGAGCGGCGGATACTGTTGGCGAACGCCATGGTGCGTTGGAGCGGGCCGGGCTGCTCCAGCAACTTGCCCTCCGTCACTCCATTCACCGCCAGGGAAACACCGAGCACGCGCGTCATGTCGTTTGTGGTCGGAGCCTGCTTGTTCGTCGGCGACTGGTCGAGCTCTTCCAGCCGTCGCCGTAGTCCCGGCGTCACGCTTCCCTCGCTGACCCCGAGAACGATCACCCGGTAGTCGGAGAGCATCCGATTGTCCACGGCCTTGGCAAACGGCAGCCGGTGCAGCTCCGGCCCGTAGACGTCATAGTCGCCCATGTCGACGACGGCGACTCCCTGTTCGGCGAGCTTGCTCTTGGACCGTTCGGTGTAGAGGCGAGGCGTGGCCGTCATGTAGAGGCGCTTACGGGCCCGCAGCCGGGCGTCGTCGTGGAATTCCTGGAAGTCGACCTTGCGGTCGCCGCTCGGCCCGCGACCCTCCAATACCGCTCCAGTCGTCCGATGCGCCTCATCGGCAATCGCCAGATCAAATGCCGGTGCGCTATGAAGCTCCTGTGCTTCGGTCACCCGCCCCAGGGAATGGTAAGTGCAGAAGACAACACGGGTCGCGCCCTCGCCGTCGAGCGACCGCGCGATTTCAACCGGGTCCGTCGTCACAGGGCATTCAAGCTCGGAGACCCGAATGTCCTCGTTCTCGTTGCGTCCGCCGGCCGTCGAATCCGAACACACGACGAGACATTCCAGACGGCGCCTCGACTGCCGCAGCCATTCGCGCCGCGCTTGCGAGACCAGCGCAATGGTCGGGGCCGCGAAGAGAATGCGCTGCCCGTCACCGACGATCTGCTCGGCGACGCGAAGGGACGTGAACGTCTTGCCGGTGCCGCACGCCATGATGAGTCGGCCCCGGTCGTGATTGGCAAGTCCGGCGACGGTGTCCTCGATGGCTTCCTCTTGAAGCGGCCACGGTTCCTGCACCGGTCGCTTTGCGTCCTGCTCCTCGACCTGAATGTCGAGGTGCTGGCCGAAGTCGATCTGCTTTACCTCGGGATGAGCGCGTTCAATCGCGCGCTCGGCGTTCGGCCCCCATCTGCAAGTCGCCACGACCCATCGCAGGTGAAACAC
>JAPPFK010000080.1:0-10727 GCA_028823885.1 Rhodospirillales bacterium
CGTCGTCAATTCGAGCCAGGGCGGCGGCGGCAAGGACCTCTGGGTGCTTTCCGGCTAGCGCCATGCTGTCGCGGAGCGCCCTTGGCCTGTACTGGATCGGCCGCTATCTGGAGCGGGCGCAGCACGCCTGCCGGCTGATCGCCGACCAGTTCGAGACCATGAAGGACCGGCCGGTCGACGAAATCGACAAGAGCTGGCGGCGGCTCTACGGCGGGCTGCGGCGCGTGCCGGCCGGCGGCGAACTCAGCTCGAACCTGGGCGACGAGGGGTTCATGCTGGTCGACGCCTTCACCCTGGCCGACGACCTCACCTTCGATGCCGGCAACCCCGATTCGATCCGCAGCAGCCTCGCCAACGCGCGCGAAAACGCCCGCCAGGTGCGCAATGTGGTCGACGAGGATTTGTGGGCCTGCCTGAACCTCGCTTTTTTTGAACTGCGGGACCTCGGCATTACGGATATCTGGCGGGACCGGCCGGGCGATTTCTACCGCCGCACCGAGGATGCGGTGCGCACCTTTTTCGGTATCGCCGGGAGCAACATGTACCGCGACGACGGCTGGCATTTCCTGCAGCTCGGCCGGTTCGTCGAACGGGCGCAGCTGATCTCCGCGCTGCTCGAGGCGCAGCTCGCCGTCTATCCGGCCGGCGGGCCGGTTTCCGACGCGGGAACGTCCGATTCGGAAACCTCCGATTCAGGGGCGGGCGGTGCCGCGGACGCCGATCCGGACTGGCTCTCGCTGCTGCGTATCTGCGCGGCGCAGGAGGCCTACGGCCGGCTCCATTCACTGCACTACGACCCCGCCGCCGTGGTGGATTTCCTGGTTGCCGATCCGTTGCTGTCGCGCTCGATCCGCTACGCCCTGGCGCAGGTCTGCCAGGCGCTTGAGGCGGTTTCCGCCGGCCGTCCGCTGATCGCCGAGGCCGGGCGCCGGGCCGGCCGGCTGGCGGCGGCGATCGACTACGACTGGCCGAACCGCGATCCGGCGGACGAAGAGGCAATCCGCGCCACGCTGCGCGGGATCGGCGAGTCCTGCCGCCGGCTCCACCACGATATCGACGCGGCCTATTTCAGCTACGGGCTCGAAGACGGCGAAGACGGGCCGTGACGCCGGAGAACGAGAGCGGTCATTTTCAATTGCGCGACCGGCCTCAAATACCCCATGCCGGCGGCGGGACGGTTCATCGATCTGAACAAGGAAATAGATTACGAGGCGCTTGCGTCCTAGCCGGCCGCAAGAATCTTTACCGCTTGCCGGACGTCAAATTGGACTGCACGGTTGATCAAATCAGAGAGCATACGCGAGGGGGAAATTCATGACTGGGGCTTCGATGAGACCTGAAGACGACGTAACCGGCGAAGACCACTGGACCCAAAAGGGCGACGCCAGGATATTCCTGTACGAGAAGTACCTCGACCAACCCTCGGGCGGCGCCGGCACCCTCGTCTTCGTGCACGGCTCCAGCATGGCCTCGCAACCCACCTTCGATCTTCATGTGGAAGGCCGCCCCTATTCCTCGGCGATGAACTGGTTTGCCCTCCAGGGCTTCGACACCTGGTGCGTCGACATGGAAGGCTACGGCCGTTCGTCGAAGGACCGGGACTCCCACTTCATGATTTCCGACGGCGCCGACGACCTGAAGGCCGCCTGCGGCTATATCCGCGAGACGCGCGGCGCCGACAAGGTTCACGTCTACGGAATTTCCTCGGGCGCGCTGCGCGCTGCGTTGTTCGCCCAGCGGAACCCCGGGATGGTCGACCGCCTGGCGCTCGATGCCATGGTCTGGACCGGCGACGGTAGCCCGACGCTCGAAGACCGCCGCAAAAAACTGCCCGAGTTCAAGGCCAACCGGCGGCGGCCCATCGATCTGGATTTCGTCCGCTCCATCTTTTCCCGCGACCATTCCGGCGGTGCGGAAGACAAGGTAGTCGAAGCCTTCGCCGAGGCGATCTGTGCGCTGGATGATTCGATCCCCAACGGGACCTACGTCGACATGTGCGAAAACCTGCCCATCGTCGATCCGCGGAAGCTGCCCATGCCGACGCTGTTGATGCGCGGTCAATGGGACGGCATCGCGTCGATGGAGGACCTGTTGAGGTTTTTCAATCTGCTTCCCAACCCGGACAAGCAGTTCAAGGTGATGGCCGGCATCTCCCATGCCAGTTTCCAGGAGATCAACTATCTGATGGTTTACGAGGTCCTGCACTCGTTCCTCACCCAGCCGGCGCCCACCTATCGGGGGTAGCCGGACCAAACCGTGTCCGTTCCTGTTCGCGCGGTTGTGCAGGCATGCACGCCGCCGATTGTGATTGTGCCGCCGGAGAGGGGGCGGGTATCATCCGTATATAAGAGTTAATCAATAGACCCACATTCCACAGGGAGGAATTCATGAAGGACTTCGACAGTAAACTCGATCGCCGGACGGTTCTTAAGGGCGGGGCCGCCTTGGCGGGCGCCGCCGCGGCCTCGTCGCTGCCGTTCGGCAGCGCATTCGCCGCAGGGTATCCGGACCGCAATATCAAGGTTTATGTGCCGACCCGTGAAGGCGGCGGCGCGGACCGCCTGCTGCGCTCCGTCACCGGCGTTTGGAAGAACCATATCGGCACGAACTTCGAGCCGAGCTTTTTCCCGGGCGCCGCCGGACGCGTCGGCTATGAAAAATACATGGGTCTGGCCAAGGACGACATGTACGAGTTCCTGTTCGGCAACATGGGCCCCGAAGTGCTCAATTGGGTGGTGAAGAAGCCGACCTTCGATCTGAATGATTTCCAGTATTTTGCCCAGGTCGACAGCGATCCCGGCATTCTGTTCGTCAGCCGCCGCAGCAAGTTCAAGACGGTCGATGACATCATCGCCGAGGGCAAGAAGCGCACGCTGAATGTCGGCGTGAGCCGCCTGGCCCACCCGGCGACCCTGGGCGCGCTGGCGCTCGCCAAGCATACCGGCGCGAAGTTCAATCCGATCCCGCTTTCCGGCGGCAAGAACACCCGCGCCGGCGTGGCCACCGGTGAGATGGATCTCGGCGCCTTGCCGTCGGGCGGCATCGTAAACCGCGCGAAGACCTTCAAGGTCGTGCTGATGTTCTCGCACACCAATCCGCTGCCGGGCCGGAGCGACAATGCGCCCACCATGAACGCGCATTTTGGGACGAATATGCCGTCGCTGATCGCCGGTTCCCGCGCATTCGGCATCAAGAAATCCGCGATCGCCAAACACCCCGATCGCTTCGCGAAAGTCGAAGAGACGCTGAAGAAGGCGTTTGCCGATCCGGCCTTCAAGGAGGCCTACGCGAAGACCAAGTCGCCTTGGGAATTCGTCGGACTCCGAAGCGCCGCCCAGGCCAAGGAGTATGCGGACAATATCGCGAAAATCGGCGCGGAGTTCAAAGACCTGCTGGCCGGTAAACAAACCTGACAAAGGTCCGCTTAGGGATATCGGGCGGCGGCTGTGGTCAGCCGCCGCCTGTCTCCACGGCCAGGAAACATCGGGGGAAGCCGACCGATGGCGGATGACGCCGGAGCGCAGGAGAAAAAACCCGTTTCCATCGGCAGCGAGTTGATCATTCCGATCGCTGCGCTGGCGTTCACCCTCTACTACTTCTACACCATCTGGAACGCCCCTTGGACGGCGCAGGTCGCGGCGTTCATCGTCGGCTCGGTGCTGATCCTTTTGGTCGTTCTGATCCTGATAAAATCGTTCCGGCAACTGTCCAGGGGCGACGGCGAGATCAATTTCGACAATCTCATCGAACCGCGGTCTTACATCCCCAAGCGGCTGACCCTTCTCGGCCTGACCATCGCATACATATTTGTCGTGCCGTGGCTGGGTTTCACCATCACGACATTCCTGTTCCTAAGTCTCGCCATGCTGGTGTTGAGCGATTTCACCAAGAAGAGGTTGATTCTGTCTCTCTCGGCGACTCTGTCGCTGGGCGGTTATCTGCTGTTCATCGTCGCCTTCAAAACGAGGTTTCCCGCCGGCCCGTTTGAAAATCTCATGAATGGGCTCTTCTAGATGGAATACGATCTCGCATTCTTTACCGAGATGCTGGGCCGCACCCTTGCTCTCTGGTGGGTGCTCATTCCATCGATCTTTCTGGGGTTGGTGGTCGGCGCGATCCCCGGATTCAGCGCTGCCAATACGATTATCATTCTATTGCCGCTGACCCTGGCATTGGAGCCCGAGATCGGCCTGACCTTCATGGTGGGGCTCTATGCGTCCTCCCGGATGGGAGCCGGAATTCCGGCAATTCTCGTCAATATTCCAGGGACCGCCGGTGCGGCGGCGACCCCCCTCGACGGGTATCCCATGACCAAGCAGGGGCGAGGCCAGCAGGCGCTGTCCATGTCCTTCGTCGCCTCGATCACCGGCGGTCTGTTCACGACAATCATCGCCTTGATCACGTTGCCATGGCTGTCGCAGGTGGCGTTTTATCTCCACAGCGTGGAGATGATCGTGATCATGTTTTTCGGCATCTCGTTGATTGCGACCATTGCCGCGAAGGATACCCTGAAGGGCCTTATCGCCGGTTTCTTTGGATTGATGATCGGCTTTATCGGCACCGACGTGGTCTACGAGACGCCGCGCGGCACGTTTGGATTCCTGGAACTCTACGACAAGGTGCCGTTGATCCCGGCCTTGGTCGGCCTGTTTGCCATCTCCGAAGCCTTCGCCGTTATCGAGAAGCAATCGATCGTCACGGAGCGCGGAAAAGCCGCCATGCAAGAGCCCGGATGGGCTCAAACCTTCGAGGGCGTGCGCATCGCAGCCTCGAAATGGTGGCACATAACCTGGAATAGCCTGATCGGACTGGTCATCGGTGTGGTGCCGGGGGCGGGAGCGGCAATTGCCTCCTTTGTCGCCTACCAGCAATCGAAGACCTACTCGAAAACGCCGGAGCTATACGGCACGGGTCATGTGGAAGGCCTTATTGCACCGGAGTCCGCCAACAATGGCGTGACGTCCGGGACGCTGGTGCCGCTTCTGGTGATTGGCATTCCGGGCGGTGCGACAGCGGCCATCATGCTGGTGGTATTGCAGTTTCACGGCGTGACCGTCGGACCCGATCTCTTCATCACCAGCCCCGAGCTTGCCTTCGGCCCGTTTACCGCCATGGCCGTGACCTATGCGCTGATGATTTTGACCGTTCTGCCGCTGGCCCGGTACATGTCGCACATCACCGTCGTGTCGACCATCTACATGGCGCCGATCATCATTTCATTTACCCTGGTCGGCTCGTTCGTCCCACGGGCCTACCTGTTCGATATGAACCTGGCGCTGGTGTTCGGCGTCATCGGTTACGTCGCGCGCAAGACCGGCTACCATGTCGCCGCCATATTGATCGGCGTGATCCTGGGACCGTTGATGGAAACCTTTTTCCTCAGGGCGATGAAAATGTCCCAAGGGGACATCATGGTTCTTTTCTCCAGCTCGATCGGCAACACGCTTTGGGTGTTCCTGGTTATCTCCCTGGCGCTGCCCTACATCATGAATCGACGAAATGGGAAGCGCGAGAAGGCGGCGGCGCACGATCCTTATGGCTGACGATTTTTCGGAGAACGTGTCGCGCATTTCCCACATGGATTTCCGCGGAGCGGGACAAATCGCACACCCATAAGGTTCGGGTCGTCGGCGATTTCCTGGAATGGCGGGGACGACCTAAATCAGGCCGGTGGACTTGCAGATCGCCCGGCCTTCATCGGATGCCATGAAATCCAACAGGTCCTTGGCTTCCCGGTTATGGTCGGCCCGGGCCAACAGGGCCGAGCCGTAGGTGGATATATTTTCAACCTCGGCAGGCAGGGTGCCGAGCAGCTTCACGTCGAGGCCCTTGTCGATCTGGACCTGAATTGCGGTGGCCTGGCCGAAACCAATCTCATTGGTGAGATCGCTCCGGTCGAGATGCTCCATGACCGCCGCACCGGTCTTGGTCCGAACGACCCGATCCGCCACCTCCCCGGCAATCCCCATTTTCTCGATCATCGAATGGATGTACTGGCCGCTTGACGCCACGTTGTAGACGATCGAGTCCGCGGCCAGGAGGGCCTGCTTCAAATTCTCCGCCGATGAAAGGTCAGGTTCGTTGGCGCCGTTCCTGATGGCGACGGCGGCCTTGACCGATCCCAGGACGGGCCCTCTGCCGCCGACGAGGTGTCCCGCTTCCGCAAACTCGGCAATTGCGGTAACGGGCGCCACGACGATATCGGCGTCGCAGGTGCCCGAGCCCACGGTTTCCTCTAGCACCGGCGCGGTTGCGAATTCGTAGCTGACCGTGACGCCGGAGCGCTCAGCGAATGCGTCGACACATTTCGCCACCGCCGTTTTCGCCGCGCCGGCGCTAAGCACCTTGATTCGAGGCCCGCTCATTTTCGGCGCTTCCCTTGCTTGCAGCTTGGCCGTATCCGCGTAGTCTAACTGTTATAAAAATATATGCGAGGAAGCCCAATGCTTGATTCCATACGGGACTACAAGGGCGGCGATATCGCCTACAAAGTCGAGAAAGTCGGTTCGCTGGACTTGATCGGCGGCGGCCAGGTCGTGGTCCAAGGCGACTATGCGTTTGTCGGCCATATGAGCCCGCCCGACGGCACCACCATCATCAATGTGGCTGATCCGAAAAACCCGAAAATCGTTTGGCAGTGCAAGACGGACAACGGCAAGTCCCACACCCACAAGGTGCGCGTCGCCGGCGACATCATGATCACCAATGTCGAGCAGAATAATCGGCACGTCCTGCGGGCGGGATCCCGGATCCCGGAGACAAAAGCCATGCTTGAAGCCGACGGCAGGAATCCGACCGATGAGAACGTCGCGGCGGCACTCGGCGTAAGGGTCGAGATGCTGCCCCGGATGATCGAGGCGCAGGAACCGGGGTTCTATGAGGATGGCGGTTTCAAGGTTTGGGATATTTCTGACAAATCCAATCCAAGGCAGCTTTGTCATGTGAGAACCCATGGGTTCGGCACCCATCGGTTCGACATGGATGAACATTACGCTTACATCTCGACCGAGATGGAAGGCTATATCGGCAACATCCTGGTCATCTACGATCTTGCCGACCCGAGCAACCCAAGGGAAGTCTCCCGCTGGCACATGCCGGGCCAACATCTGGCCGGTGGCGAGACACCCACCTGGACCCGCTACTCGCATCGTCTGCACCATGGGCTTCGCGTCGGAGACGAAATTTGGGCCTCGGTGTGGCAGGCGGGATTTCGCGTGATCGACGTCTCGAATATCACCGCGCCGGTCACGGTTGCGGAACATACCTATCACCCGATGGTTCGCGAGCCGACCCATACGGTTCTCCCGGTGCCTCAATTGATCGACGGCCGCCGGATCGCCGTCGTGGTCGACGAAGAGCATGCGCGAACGCCCGGGAACGGGCAGGCGCCGGCCAACCTCTGGACCTTCGACGTGACGGATTTCGGTAACATCTTCGGGTTGGGTTCGTACCACGTCTCGGAACTCGACAGTCCCTGGTCCCGCACCCCCGGCGTGCGATTCGGCGCCCACCAGTTCACCGATCATCTGGAAGACAGCATTGTCTGCTGCACCTGGTTTGCGGGAGGCCTGCGGATCATCGATGTCGCCAATCCCGCGCGGCCGGAAGAAATCGGCTATTTCATCCCGGAACCCCGGGCAGGCCATGCGGCGCCTCAAAGCAACGATGTCGAGGTCGATGAGCGGGGATTGATTTATCTTTTCGACCGCGACATGGGCTTCGATATTCTGGAGCGCACTTAACCGGCCTGGATCAGCCTTCTATCGCGCGCCGGCCGCGCACCGGATAGCGCGGCCAGGTATATCCATGCGTGGCCTGGTGACCCGGGGCGACAAGCGTATCGACGAACGCCTCGTCCTCGGCGGTGAATTCCATGCCTGCCGCCCGGACATAGGCGTTCCATTGCCGAAGTGTCCTCGGCCCGCCGATGACGCTGGTGACGATCCCGTTGTTGAGCAGCCACCTGATTGCGAAATCGGACACAGGCATGTTCCTGTTTTCGAGATAGGTCTCGATTTTGGCGACGACCTGAAGGGATTCCTCTTTCAGATCACGGTTCAAAATACTTGCGTCGCCGCGGCCGCCCCGGCTGTTTTTGGGCATCTTCTTCCTGTTCCCGTATTTTCCCGTAAGCACCCCGCGGGCCAGGGGCGAATACGGCACGACGCCAATGCCGTAATATTCACAGGCGGGAAGCAGATCGGTTTCCGGGGTCCGATTGACCATATTGTACATCGGTTGCGCGATGATGGGCCGAGGGGTGCCCAGATTGTCACAAAGGCGAATAAGCTCGCCGACCTGCCAGGCCCGATGATTGGAGAAACCCCAATACTGGGCCTTGCCGCCGGCGATGATTTCTCCCATCGCCTCGATGCTTTCCTCGAGCGGCGTATCCCAATCCACATGGTGCATGTAGTAGATTTCGACGCAGTCCATCCGGAGGCGGGTCAACGAGGCGTCTATGGCCTCCATCATCCATTTCTTTGACAGGCCGCGTTTCCTCTCGGGCGGCCCATCCTGTTGCCCGACCTTGGTTGCAACCACCCAGTCCCTGCGGTCCTTCCTGATCAGCTTTCCCAAAATGGTCTCCGACGCTCCACCGACGTAGGCGTCGGCGGTATCGACGAAATTGACCCCTTGGCCCCGGGCGGCATCAACGATTTTGCGGGCGGTGGCTTCGCTTGTCGTCGCCCCGAAATTCATGGTGCCGAGGCTGATCGTGGAAACTCTCAGGCCGCTGTTTCCGATGTAACGGTATTCCATCTGACTTCCCGTTTTCCCGTTTAACGAAGTGATCTCATTGCAATATTAGTTGGCATTGGAGACGCCACAACAGCCAATGCCGCACCTCTCCAAGCCGGCGGTGTTTATTAGTGAAAATTTCAAAGAAGCCCCGGCGCCCAAAGCGCGACGGCGGGAAACCCGACGATGGTGGCGAGCCGGAAGAAATCGCTGATGACGAATGGGGTAACCCCCTTGAAGGTCTCAATCAGGCTCACATCCTCGGCAAGTGAATTGATCACATAACAATTGAGGCCGACGGGCGGGGTGATCAGTCCCGTCTCGACGACGCTCAGGACAAGAATACCGAACCAAATGGCTTTTGCTTCCTCCGACATCCCGAGATCCAACCCCAGGACGATGGGCAAAAAGACCGGGACGGTAATCAGGATCATCGCGAGACCATCCATCACCGCGCCCAGTAGAATATAGATCACCAAAATCAAGGCGATGACGGCCAGGGGGGTCAGTTCCAGCCCCGATACCATGCCGGCGATCCTGAGCGGCAGTTCCGACAGGGCCATGAAGGACCCGTAAATCTCCGCGCCGATGAGAATGAGGTAGATCATCCCGGTGGTCTTCGCGGTCTCTATCAGGGCGGTTGTAAACTGGTCCCAACTCATCCTGCGAAACAGCGCGATCACGCCGGTCGCGGCGGCTCCGACCGCTGCGCCTTCGGTCGGCGTGAAAATGCCGCGATATATCCCGCCGATGACAAGAAGGAATATAACGGCCACCGGCCACACGTACTTGAGACTCTCCAGGCGCTCGCGCCATCCATATCTTTCGCCGGCAGGACCCGCTTCCGGGCGAAATCGAACAAATACCCAAACGGATATGACGTAGTAGAAGGTTGCGATGATCCCGGGGAACACGGCCGCCAGGAAAAGATCCCCGATGGATTGTTCGGTGATGATTGCGTAGATGACGAGAATGATCGACGGCGGGATCAGAATCCCGAGGGTCCCTCCCGCCGCGAGGCTGCCGGTGGACAATGCGCCCGAATAGCCGAGCTTTTTCATCTCGGGCAACGAGACGCTGGCCATTGTCGCGCCGGTGGCCAGGGATGAACCGCAGATGGCGCCGAAAGCCGCGCATCCTCCGATCGTTGCGACGGCCATGCCGCCGGGCCGATGACCGACCCAGGTCCGGGCCGAGCGGAACAGCACGGAGCTTAACCCGGAGTGCATGGCCAGTTGACCCATCAGAACGAAAAGTGGGATCACGGACAGGGAATAGCTGGCCGTCCGGCCGACCGGCGCAGCCTCGAGCCAGATCAGCAATTGGTCGAGACTCGTCAACTGGACCATGCCGATCGCCCCGACGGCAAATAGCGCGATGGCGATAGGCATGCGCAGCGCGATCATCGCCAGCAGCACCACAAACATCAAAATGGCGAGTTCGGTACCGCTCACGAGTCCAGATTTTCCAAAATTTTTCGAAAGGCGACCCAGGCGAAAAGGGCGAGACCAAACGCGCCAACCACATGCAGCCACCAGGTTTTCATGGCCAGGAACATGGATTCGTCGCCGGTTTCGAACTTGTCGAAGCCGCCGACAACAACCCGCCATACCAGGAGAATCAGGATTGCGAACAGGATCGAATTTTGCGTGGCATCGATCAGGCGCGTGGCGCGTCCCGACATTCGGCTGGAAAAAAACTCGGCGATGATGTGGCTGTTGGTGGCATGGGCGAACGCGAAGAAGCAGAAGGCGGCAAAGGAAATTCCGTACTCCACGATCTCATAGTCGCCCGTGATCGGTGTGCCGAACGTGTAGCGTCCAATAACACTGATCACCGTCAGCGCCGCGACCCCCACGACGGCGAACCCGCCGACGAGCGCCACGAGGCGCGTAAATCCGGTGAGGCCGGATTCCTCCGGTTTCCGGGTATCCCCGCCGTCCGCGTCTTTCATGGCATCACAACGCTGCAAGCCCGGCAGCGGA
>JAPPFK010000080.1:10737-16344 GCA_028823885.1 Rhodospirillales bacterium
CCCCGTTTGGCGGGTCCCCCCCGCCGCCGGGTATTTCCTCCCAAACCCCCCGCCCCCCCCCGGCCCGGGTTTTAAAACCCCCGCGGCCGGAGCCCGTACGGCTATTGGAACTTCTTGACGGCCGCTTTCATGTCGGCAAGCAGCGCCGCGCCATCGATGCCTTTCTTCTTCATATCGGCAATCCAGCCTTCCACGACTTTTTCGGACGCCGCGGCCCATCGCTTCTTGTCGCTGTCCGAGAACACGTACATCGGCTTGCCGGATTTCTTGGCGACATTGAGGGCCGGCGTATCATCGTTGTGCCAGCGCTCCCCGTACTCCTTGGCCAAGGCCGCGCCGGAATTATTGTCGATAACCTTCTTCAGATCGGCGGGCAGCTTGTTGTAGCTGTCCTTGTTCATGATGACCATCAATACGCCCGAGCTCAGACCAGGCATGGCGTAGTGTTTGGCCACGCGAACGATCTTTGTCGGAAGTGAAATCGTCCAGGCCGTATAAACGGCGTCGATCACATTGCGCTGGAAGGCTTCCGCCATCTTGATCCCCGGAATACCGACGGGTGTCGCGCCGATCGCCTTGAAAGACTGCCCCAGTGTCCGGCCCGAGACACGAATTTTAAGGCCTTTCAAATCATCCAGGCTATTAATGGGCTTGTGAGAGAACAGCCCAAAGGGTCCCGGTGCGTGCAGGACGATGGGATGGGTGTCCGGAAAATCCTTGGAAAACCACTTGTCGTACATGGACCAGATGGCCGGCGCTATGATCTTTGGCGAGTGGCCGGAAACAAAGGGCAGTTCCACGACTTCGAGGCGCGGGAACCGGCCCGGGGTATATCCCGGTAGGGAGTAAATGACGTCCACGAACCCCTTTCGGGCCTGATCGTAGAGTTCCGACGGCTTGCCGCCGAGCTGGCGGGACGGGAACAGCTTGATCTGTATGCGGTTGTTCGATTCCTTTTCGACCTTCTTCGCCCACCAATCCAGGTTCTTGAACGAACGGGCAACCGCCGGCACGAACGTGTGCAGCCGTAGGGATGCCTCCTGGGCGCTTACTTGCGGCGCGGACACCATCGCCGCGGTCGCTACGGCCGCCGATAAGCTCAATAGCTTCACGGGTTTTGCAATTTCCATCGTACCTCTCCCTGCCTGTTGCGTGATTTTGCCCTGTGCTTTTTACTTGGGCTTGTTGTTAAATCTAGTTGGTATTTGGACATTGGAAAAGTTCTATAAATCGAACCTGTCTGGAGGACTCCATGGACCAGGTGATTGATCAATCCAATGAGGCCGGCGCCGCCGCTGCCCGGGTCAAACAACTGGGACCCCATGCCGGTGCGGAAATCCACGGACTGGATACCGGTAAACCCATCGGGGAAGGGGAGCGAAAGCTGGTCCATGATGCCCTTATGGAACACGGCGTCATCGTGTTCCGCAACCAGGACATCACCCGGGAGCAGCAGGCGGACTTCGCGGCGAATTTCGGTGAACTGACGGTTCACCCGTTTTCACCCCATTTGGACGACCTGCCCGAGATGATCGTCCTCGACAATGACGGGGACAACCCGCCGCTTTCCACCGATGTCTGGCACAGTGACGAGATGTTCCGGCTGGAACCTCCCATGGGCACTCTGTTGCGGGCAAAAATCGTTCCAAGGGTCGGTGGCGACACCTTGTTCTGCAGTATGACCGCCGCTTTCGAGGGATTGAGCGGCAGCCTGCAATCTTTCCTCTCCGGCTTGGAGGCCATCAACGATTTCAAGAACTTCAAACGGCTCTACGGCAACAGCCAGGAGCACCGTCAACGCCTCTGGGAAATGATGGACAAATTTCCAAATCCGGTTCATCCGGTGATACGCACCCACCCCGTGACGGGAAAGCAGGCGATCTATGTCAGCCCTCAATTCACGGTCGCCATCAAGGGCATGAAACAGGACGAGAGCGACGCCTTGCTCGACCTGTTGTACCGGCAGACCCAAATTCCCGAGTATCAGTTCCGGGTCCATTGGCAGGAGAATTTGATGGCCTTTTGGGACAATCGGACGGTTCAGCATTATGCCGCGCGGGACTATCTGCCCGACCGCCGGCGGATGGAGCGGGTAACCTTGAGAGGCGATCTTCCCTACGGACCGGTGGGAGAATCCTATTCGATTCTCGATCCGGACAAGGCGCGTACGGACCCGGTTCTCGAGAATTATCAAGCGGCCGGGGAAAGCCGGACCACCCGCTGACGGGACCGGCTGAACTTTCCTGGCAATCCCGATTCCCATCGGCGGCTGATGGCGGGTAGTCTGTGGAGGGTGTCGGCGCCGGATCACCTGCTCTCGGCGTGGATGTTTCAAGGAGCGTGGCATGACAAAATCGCGGCCCAGGGTCGCCATTGTCGGAGGAGGCATCGGCGGCCTGTTCGCCGCCAACGCCTTGATTGCTCATGGGCTGGAGGTATCGGTCTATGAGCAGGCGCCGGAACTGGGCGAGATCGGTGCGGGGGTCCAGATTACGCCGAACAGCGTCCGTCACTTGCAGCGCATCGGCCTGGGCCCCGCAGTGGAGAAATGGGGCGCGCTCATCGGTGAGAGTTCACAATATCTGCGCCATGACGGAACGCACATCGCACCGGTGCAGGTCAGGGATGCGTCGGGCTGGAGCGCGGTCTACGGCATGCACCGGGCGGATTTCGTGGACTTCCTGGCGGCGGCGCTCCCCGACGGCGTGGTCCATTGCGGCCACAGCGCCGCCGGGTTCGAGCAGGCCGGCGACACGGCCCGGGTGAGCTTCGACAACGGCAACCAAATCGAGGCCGACGCGGTTATCGCCGCCGACGGCATCCACTCGGCGCTCCGGCCCTTTGTGTTTCCACCGTCGACGCCCGTATTCCACGGCACCATCAGCTACCGGGGCCTTGTCCATCGCGACCGCCTGGGTGACTGGCCCATGGACCGTTGGCAAACGTGGGCCGGGCCGTCGAAGCATTTCCTGGTCTTCCCGGTGCGTCATGGAGAGATGGTCAACTACGTGGGCTTCGTCCCCACGGACGAGGAGATGAAGGAATCCTGGTCGGCCCCGGGCGATCCCGACGTGCTGCGGGCCGAGTTCAAGGGATGGGATCCGAAGGTCGAGTTCGTGCTGGAAAACGTCGATAAGACGTTTCGCTGGGCGCTTTATGACCGGGAGCCCCTGCCGGCCTGGACCAAGGGCCGGCTGACCCTCCTCGGCGACGCGGCGCATCCCATGCTGCCGCATCTCGGCCAGGGCGCCAACCAGGCCATCGAAGACGGAATGGCCTTGGCCGTCATTCTGTCCGATACGGATAACGCCGCCGTTCCGGAAGCGCTCCTCGCCTATGAGAAACTCCGCCGCGAGCGGGTTGCGGAGATCCAGCATGGCGCTCGGATAAACGGCCTGCGGGTGGATTCGATGCTGGACTATGCCGATTTGGAAAAACGGGATGCCGAACTTGCCGCCCACGCGGATTTTCGTAAACACCTCTATGCGTACGACGTCGTCCCCGAGGCGGAAGCGGCCCTTGCCGCCCTTTAGCAGCCGGATGATTCTATTCGGGAGCCTATCCGGCCATTTCATCGTTGACGGCATCCGGCACGGGAATGGCGTTGGCCGCCGGTCAGAAGGCGAGGCGTCCCAGGAGATCGTCGAACGGCAGCATGACGTGGGTGCGATAGGCGGGACGCGTCTGCAACGCGGCATACCAGCGTTCGAGGTTGGGCATGGCGGGACGGGGAATGCCGACGTTGAAATAGCGGTAGAGGGTGGCGCCGATGGCGATATCGGCCAGGGACAGCCCATCGCCCAGCAGGTAACGCTTGTCCGCGATGAACCGGTCAAGGAACCCGTATAGCTCGTTTGACCGCTCGATGCTCGCCGCCACCCGGGACGTATCCCGTTCCGCCTCGGGCGTGCGGTAAAACCCCCAAAATACACCGTCGACAAAGTGCCGCATGATCTGGCACTGGCACCATTCCATCCATTGATCGGCGGCGGCGCGCGCGCCGGGATCGTCGCTCCAGAAATTCGGCCGGCCGTAGCGGTCGGCCAGATAACGAAGGATGGCGTGGGACTCCCAAACGATATCCTCACCGTCTTCGATCAGCGGCACCTTGCCGTGGGGATTCTTGGCGAGGAACTCCGGCGTGCCGGTTCCGCCGAACGAGCCGCCCAACGGCACGTGACGGCACTCGACCCCGAGTTCCCCGACGAACCACAGCACCTTCTGCACATTGAAGGAATTATCCCGCCCATAAATTGTCAGCATGTCCGTCGTACCTCTATCGCGGCCATTAACCGTTAGTGGCCGTTAGTGGCCGGTGATGGTCGCCCACAGGGTGCCGGGATCGTCCGGCGGCCGGTTGCCGCGCCAAGCCACATGCTGGTCGGGCCTGATGATCGCGAGGTCCCGTTCATAGAGATCGCGCGCGGCATCCTCGGCGACATGGAGGACCTTCATGGGAACCCCGGCACTTTCCGCCGCGGCAGCCAGCCCATCCACGCTGGGCGCCGTCGGCCCGAGCCGCAAAACCGTGAACCACGGGCCCAACTGGTCGAACAGCGATACGCGCTCCCCGATCCAGTAGTGGGGCGCCCGTCCGCCGGGACACGCGGTCGGCCGGTAGATTGCGGCCTCATCCGGCGGCGGCGCGGTACCGTCGCCGACAACGATGGGGGAGTCGTCGTAGCGGGCGCCAAGCTGAATTCCCAGGCTCGCGAACTCCTCCTTGAAGATGGCCAGCTTGTCCTTGAACGCGGCCCGCGAACGGCTCCCCGCCTCGTCCTCGTCCTCCAGGTTGGTCGGGTAATCGAGGCCGCCGACCTGCGAGGTGAGCCGGCCCGATTCATTGGTGTTGCGGATACCGATCGGCCGGCGTTCCGTTTCGTAGGTGTCGACCAGCCTTGGCCCGCCCCAGCCCTGCAATACGGCGGCAAGCTTCCAACCCAGGTTCACGGCGTCATCTATCCCGGTATTGAATCCGAAGCCCCCGGCGGGCGTGAACAAATGTACGGCGTCGCCGGCGAGCATCACCCGTCCCCGCTGGTAGCCGTCGGCCGTCATGGCCAGCCCGGCCAGCCACGCGACACTGGATTTGAGCTCGATCTCGATATCGGCGCCGACGGCGTCGCGGAAAATCCGAACGGCATCTATGGTTTCGATGGTCTCCCCTTCGGGCATTTCCGCCAGCATCATGAATTCGCCCTTGCCGTCGAGGGTGATGCAGTCGGTCCGTATGTCGTTGTTGATGGTGTAGTACTTCCAGCCGATGGGCATGGCGAGCGCGTCGTACACGCCGGGGGCATGGAAATAGGCCGAGATCATATCGCCGTCATAGAAATCGCTGCCCGAACTGGTGCGGCCCGAAAAGTGAATGTCCAGCTGGCGGCGGACCATGCTTCTGCTGCCGTCGCAGCCGACCAGGAAATCACAGGTCACGGGCACGACGGCGCCGCTCGCCAACTCCTCGATCTCCGCCTCGACCCGGCCGCCCAGGTCCTCGAACCGGTTCATCTTCCAGCCGAAGCGGATATCCGATTCCCCGTACTTTTCGGCATGCGCCTTCAATACCGGCTCGAAATAGAACTGGTTCGACCGGTGCATGGGCTCGGG
>JAPPFK010000203.1 GCA_028823885.1 Rhodospirillales bacterium
CCTGGAGGGGGAGGTCGAGACGGCCGGCAATCAGCCGGGCGTCGAGGGTGGGGGGGTATGGAAATTCTCCCTCACCAGCCGGTCCTCATCGCTGCAACACTCTATGGCGGCTCGATTGAGTACAGACCCTACGGCAGGCGTCCGCCGGGCGCGACGCCCCAGGCCATATCGACGATTTTCTCGTCCGAGGCCTCGTCACAGGCCTTCTTGAACGCGGCCATCACCTTGGCGCCGGTGGTTTCGTTCCAGAACCAATCGGCGATCTGCATGCTCGACGCGATGCAGCCTTCGGCCGCCATGGCCTCCGAGTAGTAGGCCTTGAAGTCCTCGCTGGCGAGCTTCAGCGCCATGGCCAGCGGGAACTCTGGATTGGGACTGCGAATACCCTCGTCCTCGACGAAGGCAAGCAGCAGCTCGCTCGCCATCTCGATATTCATTCCGCTGACGCCGACGGTGGTTCTTCCGCGGCGTGCCTTGGCTTTCGCATAGGCCGGACGGAGGGCGTCGATCTCGGCGTTCACCGCGGCCCTGAGTCCGGCCAGATCACCGGTGTCCTCGAACACCGGCGGCAGTTCGACGGCGCAGTCCCAGCCATCCGACGGTTTGCCGTCCGGCGGGTCGTCGTCGAAGTCCGCCAGCACGGGCCCGGACGGGCTCTCCATCAGCTTGAGCTGCTGCTTCAGCACCTGTTTCTGGAACTCGGCGTCGGTGGGCGCGCCGTAGGGGCGGCCCAGCTCGAACGGCACGGCGAGACCCCTCGGCACGCCGATCTTCTCGGTATGGAGCTTGATCAGGCTGATGATCGCCGTCACGAAGCCTTCCCGCTCGAGGTAGTTGGCCAGCACGCTCACGGCGCGCGTGCACATGGGTCAGACGCCCGACAGGGCGACCGCGTCGACGTTGTCCTCCTTGAGAATTGCCGCGGCCTCCTTGGCCTTCTGCTCCATGCCGGTGGGGTCGGTCGCGCCCATGAACGAGATATGGTTCTTCGCGACCGAGCCGATGAAGCCTTCTTCGGCGAGTTCCCTGATTCGATCGATCGGGAAGGACACGTTGATGTCCTCCTGAAATCCCGACCGGTCATAGTTGGACGAAACGTGGCTCATGAACAGGTCCGCGCCGTCCGTGTCGGAGGGAATGACGCGGTAATCGACATCGCCCCTGAAAAACGGGCGGTCGGTTTTGAGGTGAAGTCCGGCGGAGGAGACGATCGCCACCCGCATTTCGTTGAGCGGCTTCGCCTCGCTCCAGGCGATGCTCTCGACCTCCGGCAGTACGAGGTCGGTCATCCGCTGTGCCATCGCGGGCGCCAGCGCGTCCATCCTAACCATGTATCACCCCATCCAATGAGTTTAAGAATTCGTTGCCGGGACTAGATCGGAATTCAAAATCCCTGTCAAACCCCGCTCTCCCTTCGGTGCGCTTGCCACCATTTGGGAACCTTGACGGGCCCGAAGCGGCGAAATAGCCTCCGGGAACCCAGGGAAATCAGGCGTCTGTTCGACCATGACAGAGACCTCCAAACCGCTGCAGGCCGTGTTGCCGTCGGTAGACAAGGTGCTGCGCCATGATGACGGCCGGGCGCTGGCCGAGGCCTACGGCCGCGCGGCGGCGACGGATGCCGTCCGCGCCGTCATCGAGGAATTGCGGCAGCGAGTCCTCGGCCCCGGCGGCGAGGGTGCCGATACCGCGGAAGAGGCCGTGCTGGCTTCCGCCGCGGATCTGCTGGCGGCGAAATCGGCGCCGTCACTCAAAAAGGTCTTCAACCTGACGGGCACGGTCCTGCACACCAACCTGGGCCGCGCGCCCCTGCCGCCGGAGGCGATCGAGGCCATGACCCTCGTCGCCGGCGGCGCCTCCAACCTGGAATACGATCTGGAGAGCGGCAGGCGGGGCGACCGGGACGTTCACGTGGACGGCCTGTTGGCCGAGCTGACCGGCGCCGAGGCGGCGACGGTGGTGAACAACAACGCGGCGGCGGTCCTGCTGGTCCTCAATACGCTGGCCAAGGGCAAGGAGGTTCCCGTCTCCCGCGGCCAATTGGTGGAGATCGGCGGTTCGTTCCGCATGCCCGACATCATCCGCCGGGCCGGCTGCAAAATGCATGAGGTCGGGACCACCAACCGGACGCACCTGAAGGATTTCGAGGAAGCCATCAGCGCCAAGACGGCGCTGTTGCTGAAGGTCCATACCTCCAACTACGCGGTGCAGGGCTTCACCAAGGAGGTGAGCGACGCCGAACTCGCCCAACTGGCGCGGAAACACGGCATTCCCTGCGTCGACGATCTCGGCAGCGGCACGCTGGTGGACCTCGCACAATTCGGCCTGCCCCACGAACCGACGGCGGCGGAAGCCTTGGCCCAGGGCATGTCCGTGGTGACGTTCTCCGGCGACAAGCTGTTGGGCGGGCCGCAGGCCGGCATGATCGTCGGCGAGAAGGACCTCATCGGCAAAATCAAGAAGAACCCGATGAAGCGGGCCTTGCGGATCGACAAGGTGACCATGGCGGCGCTGAGCGCCGTACTCCGCCTCTATCTCGATCCCGACCGCCTCGTGGAGCGCATGCCGGCGCTCAGGCTGCTGGCGCGCCGGGCCGATGAAATTGCCGCTACCGGCAGGCGGATCGTCGATCCGGTGTCCCGGGCGCTTGACGGGATCGCCGCCGTCGAGCTGGCCGGCTGCCAGAGCCAGATCGGCAGCGGCTCCCTGCCGGTGGAGCGGCTGGACAGCGCTGCCCTCCGCATTACCCCGTCGACCGGAAAGCGGGGCGGCGGCGCCGCGCTCAATCGCATCGCCAAGGCGTTCCGCTCGCTCCCCATTCCGGTCATCGGCCGGGTTCACGAAGGCGCGTTCCTTCTCGATCTCCGCTGCCTCGAAGACGTCGAAGCTTTCGTCGGCCAGCTCGACCGGTTGACGCCGGGGGGCGCGTCCAGGTGATCGTCGCGACCGTCGGCCACATCGACCACGGCAAGACCCTGCTGGTGCAGGCATTGACCGGGGTCGACACCGACCGGCTGCCGGAAGAGAAGAAACGCGGCATGTCCATCGATCTGGGCTTCGCCTACAAGCCGATGGCCAGCGGCAAGGTCATGGGATTCGTCGATGTGCCGGGTCACGAGCGCTTCGTCCGCAACATGCTGGCCGGCGTTTCCGGCATCGACTACGCGCTGCTGGTCATCGCCGCCGACGACGGACCCATGCCCCAGACCGAGGAGCACATGGCGATCCTCGACCTCCTCGGAATCGAGCAAGGGGTGGTTGCGCTGACCAAGATCGACCGGGCCGACGAGGCGAGGATCAAGGACGTCACCGAACAGATCGAGTTCCTGTTGATGGAAACCGGCCTCGAAGGATCGGAAATCCTGCCCGTGTCCGCGGTGACCGGCGACGGGATCGATAACCTCAAGGAGCATCTGGCCGTCGCGTCCGAGCTGATCGGCGAGCGGGAGGTTCATGGCAATTTCCGGCTCGCCATCGACCGGGCATTCACCCTCCAGGGCGCCGGCCTCATCGTCACCGGCTCGGTGTTCGCCGGCGCGGTGAACGTGGGCGATCAACTGACCCTCACCCCCGGCGGCCAAAGCGTCCGGGTGCGCGGCATCCACGCCCAGAACGAGGAAGCGGAGGCGGGGGCGGCCGGTCAGCGCTGCGCCCTCAACATCACCGGCCAGAATCTCACGAAGGACGACGTACACCGGGGCGACTGGCTGGTCGCCGACGCGATCCACGATCCGGTCCCCCGGTTCGATGCCCGGCTCCGGGTGCTGCCGGGCGAGGCCAGGTCCCTCAAGCACTGGACGCCGGTCCATGTCCACCTGGGCGCCGCCGAAATTCCCGGCCGTGTCGCGGTCCTCGAAGACAAGAACATCCCGCCCGGCGGGAGCGCGCTGGTGCAGATCGTTCTCGACCGGCGGATCGGCGCGCTCTGCGGCGACGGATTCATTCTTCGCGATCAGTCGGCGACCCGGACCATCGCCGGCGGCCGGGTGCTCGACCCCCACGGCCCCGCCCGGGGCCGCGCCAGGCCGGAACGCCTCGCCGCCATCGCCGCCATGGAGGAACGCACCGCCGCCGATGCGCTCAAGAAGCTTCTCGACCGGCAGGCGCTGGGTGTCGATCTCCCGGCGTTCGTCGTCGCCTGGAACCTGAACGGCGGCGAACAGGCCGCGCTGTGGGACGCGGTCGAGATCGTCCGCGCCGGGGGGGATTTGGAGACCGGCTACGCACCTGCCCACTGGACCGAAATCCGGGACGGCATCACGGCCGCGCTCCGGGCGTGGCACGAAAACGCGCCCGAGAAGCCCGGGCCCAGCGCCGAGGCGCTCCGCCGCGAGACCGGCGTCCGGATGCCGGCCAAACGGTTTACGCCCATTCTCGAAACCCTGGTCGCCGACGGAACCATCGTCAACCGGGGCGCCAGCTATTTCCTGCCGGGCTTCGAGCCCCAACTGTCATCCAAGGACGAGGCGCTGTGGAAGCGGATCAAGCCGATCCTCGAAGACGGGCATACCAGGCCGCCGGTGGTCCACGACATCGCCGAGCAAATCAAGTCGCCCGCCAAGGCGGTGGAGAGTTTCCTCGTCCGCTGCGCCCGGCTGGGCCTGGTCTACCGCGTCGCCAAGAACCGGTTTCTGCTTCCCGATGCGGTCCTCGAACTCGGCGAGATCGCCGAGGCCCTGGGCCGCGAGAGCAAGGAGCAGGGCTTCGGCGCCGCCGCCTTCCGGGACCGCTCGGGCGTCGGGCGCAACCTCGCCATCGAAATCCTCGAATATTTCGATCATGCCGGCCTCACCTGGCGGAGCGGCAACGAGCGCAAGGTCCTGAAGCCGGTCGCCGAGGTCTTCGGCGAAATCGTGAACTAACCCCGGTCCATGATCGACGGCGCGGCGAGGGAACCCGATCCCCTCTGGGGGAATTTGGTGAAGGCATAGCCCTGCTGATGACAGGCCCTGGTGATCACCAGCGCCTTCCAGAACCCGCCGCCGATCAGGACGAACACGCCGGCGGCACCCAACACCCAGACCGGCACGGAGGCCCACGCGGCGGCTGCGGCGAACAGCACCACGGGGATCAGGTGCCCCGACACGTTGAGCGTGGCCGTCGATGATTCCAGAATTCCCCGGCTCAACGGGCCGATGCCGTTGGCCTTGGCGCCCCGCACATACATGCGCCACAGGCCGTAATTGATCAGGCCCAGAAGAATGCCGGCGAGCGGCAGCAGGAAGCCTCCCTCGAACGAAATGCCGTAGACCGCGAACACGATGGCCGAGAGGCCGGCCCCTTCGTAGAGGCCGGTGGCCACCAGCATGGCCGGCATCATGGGGACCCGCCAGGTGGGGATGCCCTTGGCCGTGTGCAGTATCTTGGCCTGGCAATAGAGGAACACCAGGGCCGCCGCCGCGGCCACCAAGTGAAGCGACGGCAGCTGCCACCAAAAGCCGGCGGCGATGGCCGGATACAGCACCCCGACGGCATAGATTTCGCGGCTCATCCATGAGGTTTGCGGGCGCAGGATGGCCAAGGGCGCGCGCAGCTTCCGGCCGATCTTGAGCCAGACGAAAAACAGGCCGGCGGCGATGATTCCGGCGGCGCCCAGGTTCATCTTGGCGAGCGTGGCGCCGTCGAGGCCGGCGAACAGGTGCAGCAGGTAGGCGATCACGATCATGCCGGCGCCGAACCCGCCGAGGATGAAATTCATCGCCGCCCGCATGTCCCAGAAGGGCTGGGGCTGGCCGACCAGCGGATTGGCCGGATCGCTCATCGCCTCGTCGCCGGTATCCGCCTCGTTGAGGTCCCGGCCCGGCACCGCCGGCGTCTCGTAGAGATATTTGATCTGCGGATCGGTGCCGAGCTCCGAATGCATCTGGAAATGGCTGTTTTCCTCGACCAGCCTGGAGACGTGGCTGCCGGGGTCGTTGAAGTCGCCGAATTGGATCGCGCTGGCGATGCACGACGCGGCGCAGGCCGGGGTCGCGTCCGGGTCCACCCCCGGCGACAGGCCGGCGGCGACGCCGTCATCGACCCGGTCGATGCAGAAGGTGCACTTCTGGGCGACGCCGAACCGTTCGTCGTGGGCGACCGCCTCTTCCTGAAGCGTCTCCGTGCCGAAATAGAACTCCTTGTCGTGAACGATGGTCCGCGCCTGGTAGGGGCAGGCGACGGCGCAGGATGCGCAGCCGATACACAGATCGTAGTCCATGGTGACCAGCCCGTCGGCCCGCTGCTTGGTGGCGCCGGTCGGGCAGACCGGCACGCAGGGTGGCTCGGCGCAGTGCTGGCAGCCGACCACCATGAACACCCGCTCCACATCGGGGAAGGCGCCGGTTTCCACGTCCAGAACCCGCCGCCATTGAACGCCCGGGACCGTATCGTTGGCATGCTTGCAGGCGATGGTGCAGGTCTGGCAGCCGACGCAGCGGTTGACGTCGACCACCATGCCCCACCGGCGCTCCTCGGAACGCCCGATCGGATCGGACGACACCCCGTTCACGCCGCCGCCCGCTTGGGCCCGTCGCCCTTGGTGATTTTCACCCGCGTGATGTCCGAGCCGCTGCCCGTGGAGTCGGTCAGCTTCAGGGACAGGTCGGTCAGTGAATTGAGGCTCGGCAGGTTCAGGTCCTTGGCGTAGGGCGTCTTCCAATGATCGAACTGGCCGATCATCAGGACCGTATCCGGCCGTATCCCTTCCCGGAGCACCGCGTAGCCGCGGGTCTCGCCGGAGATCGACTGGATGGTCACCGGATCGCCTTCCTCGAGGCCCAGTTCCCGGGCGCGTTTCCGGTTGATGATGACGCCCTTGTGGCCGGCGATATTGTTGGCCACTTCGTTGATCATCGGAATGCCCACATTGGCGCCCCAGGAATACTGCATCGAGCGCGCGGTCAGCGCCCAGAAGGGGAAGGCGTCCGGATCGCCGCCCCGGTCCCTGACGTAGTTGAGCCAGATATCGGGGAACCGTTCGTAGGTCGGCATGGGTTCGTACTCTTCGAGCTGTTCGTCCCACCATTCGACGCCGATTTCGTGGAGCCGGTGGGCGAGCTGGGTGCCGTGGCGCAGGATGCGTTCCTGATAGGGCAGCTCGAAGCGGATGCCGTTGGCCTTGAGGTGCGGGTACAGATACCAGTGAAGCTTGGAGAACGGCCTGAGCATGTAGCCGTGCTCCTTGAACCAGTCGATGCCGACCACGTTCTCGCCGTTCGACATGTCGTGGCTCGCCGCCTTGGCGGTGGCGTCCCAAATCTCCTCGAGCCCGTGGGGCCGGGTCTCGTCGAGGCTGTAATCGTAGTCGCCGGTCACCAGCCGCATGCCGGCGGCGCCCTTGTTGATGGCCTTGTTGTAGGCCTCCAGGATGCCGCCGCGCTCGGCGAGCGCCGTCGCGATGTCGGTCATGTCCTTGGAATCGACCACCTTGTCGCCGGCGGGCTGACGGATGCACCAGCCCTCGTGGCCCCAGAGCTGCTCGATGAACTTGGTGTTGCCGAGCTGAATCAGCTGGAGGCTTTCCAGGTCGGTGCTTTCCGGCAGCAGGATGTCGGCGAAGTGGTTGGTCTCGTCGTGGGTGTAGGCGAAGGCGACGATGAACGGGAACTCGGCCACCCGCTCCGCGACCTCGGGTGCATTCCACGACGAGATCGCCGGATTGGTCCGGTAACAGAACCACATGGCGGGCTTGGTCGGCTCCGGCCAATTCTCCGGCGGGCGCTTCTGGAACAGCCACGGCAGGTGGGCGGGCCCCAGCGCCGGCGACCACGCCGAATCGGCGACCAGCGGGACCAGCGTCCGGAAGGCGTTGCGGATGTGGGGCTTGGCCTGCCATTCCTGCTTGGAGGTTTCGTTGAACGGGAACTCCATGAAGCCGTCCCGGTTGATCACCGCCGACGTCTTGCGGTCGTCGGCGGGCCGGTTGAGCTTCACGTTGGTACCGATCATGCCGCCCGGCACTTCGAGGGCGCCGACCAGGGTCAGCAGCAGGGTTCGCGCCCAGCAGGCATTGTAGCCGCCCCAGCCGTTGTTGACCGTCTTGCCGAGCAGGATGGCGACGGGCCGGTGGGGGAGGGTTTGGCCCTCGATTTCGATGGTCGCGCCGACGGTCGCCTGTTCGATGAATTCGTCGGCAACCTTGCGGATTTTGTCGGGCGGCACATCGCATTCCTCCGCCGCCCATTCCGGCGTGTAGGGCCTGATATGGTCGAGCAGCTTCTGGTGGGCGGGCGCGGCCTCCGCCGAGGCGTGCTCCCAGCGCTGCTCGTCGGGGCCGTCCTCGACGCCCGCGCAGGTATAGGCGCCCTCCAGGGCCGGCTCCCCGATCTCAGCATCAAACGGCTTGGCCGCGCCGTCGGCGAGGTCCCAGATCAGGGGCTTGAGGCTGACGGGATCGCGCATGAAGTAGCCGTTGGGGCCGATCAGGTAGGGCGCGTTGGAATCGTCCGCGATCCGTTCCATGTCGCAGATTTCCCGCCACGGACGCTCGATCAGGATTCGGTTGATCATGGCATAGAGGAAGGCGACGTCGGTCTTGGGCTTGACCGGAATCCATTCGGCGGACACCGCGCCGGTCACCGACAGGTGCGGCTCGACCTGAACCCGCTTCATGCCCCGGGCCCGCCCGTCGGCGTGCCGCCAGATGCCGGCGACGCCGGCCGACGCGTCCCCGTTATGGCCGAAGGAGACGATGTAATTGCAGTGGGGCGTGTCGGGCGCGACGATGAACGCCCGGTGCCACAACTCGCCGTACAGATGTTCGGAGTGATAGCACTTCACCCCCTGGCCCGCGCCGAAGCCGAGATCGACCCCGCCGAAGGCCGACAAGAGGGCGGGGAAGGTGCCCATGTACTGGGTCGGCGTGCCGCCGCCGCCGAAGCTGGCGGCGATCTTGGGATACCCGGATTCGTCCAGCGGCCCATCGGCCAGCGTGTCCTTGATCTTTTGGCCGACGATGTCGATCGCCTCGTCCCAGGAGATCGGCACGAAGCCGGGGTCCTCGTCCTTGCCCTTCCTGGGATTGGTCCGCTTCATCGGCGAGGCGATGCGGTGCGGGTTGTAGGTCTTCTGGATCAGCCCGTAGGCCTTGACGCACACCCGGCCGCCGCCGGGATGCTCGTCCTCGATGTCGTAGTTGGATTCGATGCGGGTCGCGACGCCGTCCTCGACCTCGACCTTCATCAGGTCGGGCCCGGCGACGCACTGGTAGCAGAAGATGGGGACCTGTTTCCTGGTCTTGATTTCGTTCATGGGGGTCAGCCCGCTCCCTCGATTTTCTTCCGTTTGGCGATCAGGCGTTCCCTGGTCTTCTCGTTGTCGACGACGAACCGGTTGTGCTTGCCGCGCCCGACCTGTTCGATGGCGTCGGTGACCACCGCTTCCATCATCACCATCCGTCCGTCGACGCCGGTAACCTCGATGGAGATTTCGACCCAGGCGCCGGCGGGGGTCGGCGCCATGTGATCGACGGCGACATGGGTGCCGACCGTGTTCTGTTCGCCGGGCAGATGCCGCTGGATGAATTCCTGGCAGGTCATTTCGATGTCCTCGACCATGGACGGCGTCGAATAGACCGCGAGCTCCGCGTCCATGTGAGAGATGATCCGGCTCTCGTCGATATCGATCCGCCGCGTGTGCTTCATGCCGGCCTTGAGGTCTTCAATCATGTCGCCTCCAACCCCCGTCCGACCGGGGCCATTCGTCCCAGAGGATGCATTGCCCGAAATAATGATCGGGCGCCGAACATCTTAGCCGGGGAGCGCCCCATGCCAAGCGCCTTCCCGTATGGCGTCCATATGGCGTCCATATGGCGTTCATATCGCGTCCGGGACCCCGGCCGGCCGCCGGAACGACGCCCGCGAAATCCGTTGCGGGGCGCGGGATCAGCCGTTAGGTTTGGCGCCCCCGGCGGAGGGGTGGCCGAGCGGCTGAAGGCGCACGCTTGGAAAGCGTGTATACGTTAATAGCGTATCGTGGGTTCGAATCCCACTCCCTCCGCCACCCTACGCTCTTCGAGCTACGGCTGGCTTACGCCAGTTAGCCTGACGTAGCTTGATTAGAGCGTGGCTGCCCTCCGTAGCTTTAGCGGAGGAGGGCCGGTAAATTTGCCCGGCAAGCGCCCGGCGCCCGTTCAGGGATCGAACGGATTCAGCAGTTTCACGTCCAATCCCGCGAGGTCGGCGACGTTGCGCGTCACGAGAGTCAGGTCGTTGGCGCGGGCCGTGGCGGCTAGAAGCCCATCGACGACCGGCACCGGGCGGATCGCATTCATCCTGCCCCAGTGCTCGGCGACAGCCGTATCGACGGGCAGGACGCGGTCGCCGAAGTTCGACATCACATCGGCGAGCCATGCCTCGAGCGCTTCGGCCCTTTCGGGATCGCGGCGCCGGGCAAGCTCCACGCCCTTGCGGATTTCGCCAAGCACCAGGGGGCTGAGCCACAGATCGTCTTCGGCGACGCCGTTCCACCACGCCGCGACAGCCGGGTCGCAGCGCCCGGCCTTGCGCACCTCCGAGATGATGTTCGTGTCGATCAGGAAAGTCACAGGGCGGCATCACGTCCGAAATCGCGCGGGCGTTCGAGATCGATTCCCTCAAGCGGCGCCGCGGCCAGCAGCGCCTTCAGCCCTCCGGTGCGGGCCGTGGCGATCTTCTCGCGCAGAATGGCGCGCGTCTCGGTCTCGCGGCCGGGATCGGCCAGCGCCGTGGCGATCTCCCGCACCAGCGGCGCGTCTTCTTTCCGGACCTGGATCTCGACGCGCACGAAGCCCTGCCGCCGGCGGCGCTTGCGCCACCGGGTGACGGGAGACGGTTCGGTAGGGGTCATGGTATCCTCCATATCCGGAAATATTACCGGGAACGTTGGAATACGACAACCGCGGTCGTTTTTTCCGTGCCGGCAACCGTATAAGTGGAACCGGGTGACAGGCGGCGCGAATCGGGTTAGTCTCCGCGCCCATTGTTGCGGGGGCAGGGGCTCCAACTGCCGGCGAACCGGCGGTACCCGCCCGCCCGCGTCACGAAGAGTGCCCGGCCCGTTCCGCGCGGCGGACGCGGAGCCGGGGAGGCCAACGTCCATGACCGACAGCCAACGTCCATGACCGACAATACGACGACCGGACCGGCGCTGAACCTGCCCGAAGAGCTCATCCTGATGCTCCTCAACGAGCAGACCGGCTATTTCCACCAGGTGGCGGGCTGGGACCTGAACTGCGCCGTGGCCGGCGCGGTGCTGGCGGAGCTTTCCCTTCGCTCCCGCATCGATACGGATCTCGAGACGCTCACCCTGCTGGACGGGACGCCGACGGGCGATGCCGCCATCGATCCGATCCTCGAGGAAATCGCGGCCGAGCCGGAGTCGCACGACGCCCAGTTCTGGGTCGAACGGCTCGCCGCCCAGGCGGAGGGAATCATCGACCGGACGCTCGACCGCCTGGTGGAGATGGGCATCATCGAGCACCACGCCGGCGATTTCTGGACCCTGTCCGGCGCCTTCCACGAGGGCGCCGCCCAGGAGTTCATCAAGACGCGCGTCACCAAGGCCCTTTTCACCGACGAGATTCCCGACCCCAGGGACATCCTCGTCATCTCCCTGGTCGATACGTGCGGCGTCTTCCGCTTCATCTTCGAGCTCGACGAGGCGACGGAGGAGCGCATCGCCGAGATCTGCCGGATGGACCTGATCGCCCGTTCCATCGCCGCCGCGGTCGAGCACAACATCGCCAGCCCCCTGCTCCGGCGCCCGACGCTGACCAAGAAGATACCGGCCGTGTCCCTGCGCGATCTGGTGTTCAACCGCGAGCTGCGGGAGGGCAGGCTGCCGGCGGGGTTCGCCGCTTTGGCCGAGAAGTACGGTCCGGTGTTCGAGATCCGGCTCCCGTTCCGCAAGAACATAATCGTCCTGGCGGGGGTGAAGACGAACGAATGGGCCCATCGCATGGGACGGGTGTTCCTGCGGTCGAAGGAGTACTTCGAGGGCGTCGACAAGGCGTATGGCGTGTCGCGGTCGGTGCACTCGACCGACGGCGCCGATCACTTTCGCTTTCGCAAGTCGCTGCATACCGCCTACTCCCGCAAGACCTTGACCCGGCGTCTGGACGACGTCTATGACCTGGCCCGCACGCACATGGCGAATTGGGAGGTCGGCGCCGAGATGCCGGCGCAGGAGATGCTGCGGCCGTTCCTGAACGCGCAGTCATCGCCGCTCCTGGCCAACATCGACACCCAGGACGAGATTATCGACGCGCTCGAATACAAGGTGCGGGTGCTCAATGTCGGCATCGTCAAGACGATGCCCCGTTTCATGCTCAACACCCCGTCGATGCGCCGCCGGGCGAAGGTCACGCAACGGATCATCGACCGCATGCAAAGGACGCATTCGGCCGGGCAGCAGGCCGGGAAGCATCAGGACGTGGTGGACGCGTATCTGGCCCTGCACTCGTCCGATCCCCAATTCCTGCCCGAAACGGACCTGCCGCTGCCGCTCGGGGCGATCCTGATGACCGCCATGTACATGGGCGATCAGACCGGCTTCGCCCTTTACTGGCTGATGCAGGATCCCGAATTGTACGCGCGGGTCACGGCCGAAGCGGACGCGTTGTGGGCAGACGGCGATCCCACCGAGGAGAACTTCACGCGAGAGCGGATCGACGTGACCCACCGGGTGCTGATGGAAACCCTGCGGATGTCGCCGATCGTGCCCATGTCCATGCGCACGGTGACGAATTCCTGCGTGGTGGAGGGTTACGAATTGCCGGTCGGGTCGCAGCTCATGATCGCGCAGACGGCCGCGCATTACTCGGAAGAGGCGTTTCCCGATCCGTGGACCTTCGACATCGACCGCTACGCGCCGCCGCGAAACGAGCACCTCGGCAGGGGCTACGCGCCCTACGGGCTGGGCACGCACTCCTGTCTCGGGACCCACTGGGCCGACCTGCACATCACGATCAACCTGCTGATGCTCACCCATTACTTCAAGATCGAGCTGGCCCGCCCCTTCGAGCGGATGCCGATGGACGCGCTGCCCTCGCAGTCGCCCAGCAACAAGATCAAGTTCAGGCTCGCCGAGCGGCGGCACGAATTGCCCCCCGCACCCTGATCCCCGCGGGGGAGAGGGGAGGGTTTCAAGTCACGGGCCTATCCGACGGCGCGCCGCAGCCGCTCCCTGATCTGCTGGGTGGTTTCCCTGGTTTTGTCCAGCGCCATCAGCAGCGGCGGCAGCAACAGGAAGTCCGCCACCAGGGCGATGATGACCGTCATGCCCAACAGCAGGCCGAGCGTCCGGTTGCTCGCGATACCCGACGCGCCGAACACCAGGAACCCGAGCGCGAACACCACCGTCGTCGCCAGTAGCGCCTTGCCCGCCGTGCCGAACGCCAGCTGCACGGACTCGGACGGCAGCAGCCCCTGCTTCCGGCCTCTCAGGTACTTGGTCATGAAGTGGATGGTGTCGTCGACGATTATGCCGAACGCGAGCGCCGTCACCACCGATGCGGCGACCCCGACTTCCTTGACGGCATACCCCCACAGGCCCATCGCCATGGCCGCCGGGACGAAATTGGGGATCAGGCTGATCAGGCCGAACCGCAGGCTCCGGAAGACGAAGATCAGCAGCAAAGAGACGATGGCCATCGCCGTCACGGTGCCGATCAGCATGTTGCGGATATTCCTGTCGGTCGAATGGGCGCCGACGATGGTGACGCCGCTGGCGCCGGTTTCCATGCCGGGGGCGTTCCGGCGAAGCCAGGCCTGCGCGCGATTATCGAGGCCGATCTTCTCGTCGACCGTCAGGCTCCTGAGCATCGCGGTGAGGCGCGAGGCGGACCGTTCGACATTGATCAGGTTGTTGAGATCGAGGCCCACCGGCAGCGAGAACTCGTAGAGCAGCAGATATTGCGCGGCGAGTTCGGAGCTGTCCGGAACCTTGTAGAATTCCTGCTTGTCGGCGTTCAGGCTTCTGTTCAGCCGCTTGATGACGTCGGCGATGGAATAGACGTGGACGACTTCCGGCTGGGCGCGGAGCCACTCGGCGAACGCATCCACGTTGCGCAGATATTGGGCGTTCGTGACGCCGCCCGCCTTGCCGGCGCTGAGCGAGTATTCGAACGGTTCCAGCCCGCCGAATTCCCGGCTCACGAAGTCCGCGGACCGCCGGTATTCGTAGCTCTTGTCGAGAAGCTCGTGCGGATTCTCGTTGAGTTCGATCCGCCAGATGCCGCCGACCAGCACGACCACCAGGACGGAGACGGACCCGAGGAGAGCCCAGTGATGGCCGACCACGAACCGCCCGAACCCGTCGAAGAGATTCGATTTTCCCTCCTCGCCGCGCCGGAGCCGCATGGGCGTCAGCGAGAGAAAGGCCGGCAGCAGCGTCACCGCATAGACGAAGGCGCACATGGAGCCGAACGCCACGATGTTGCCCATGACGCGAAACGGCGGCATTTCCGAGAAATTGAGGCTCAGGAAACCGATTGCGGTGGTGAGCGAGGTGAGGAATACGGGCCAGATGTTGAACTCCACGGCATGGGCCGCCGCCTGCGTCCGGTCCATTCCCTGACGCAGCCCCGTTCGCACCGCCTCGATGATGTGCACCGAGTGCGCGACCGTGACCGCCATCAGGACGAACAAAGCGGCGCCGCTCTCGCCGTACAGCGTCAGCCCGGTCCAGCCCACGAAGCCGAGCGCGGACAGGAGAACCGCGAGGGTCATGATGACGATCGACACGACCCCCCACAGCGAGCGCAGCATCAGGACCGCGACGACCAGCATGGTCCCGAACGCGACCGGCCCCAGCACGCCCATGTCTTCGTCGAGCGCGTCGCGGATCGAACCGTTGAGGAAGAGTTCGCCGGTGAGGTGGAATTCGATCGTCGGATATTTCGCCCTCTCCTCGGCGGCGATGCCGTGGAGAAAATCGACCACCTTGATCTTGGCCGCCTGCCGGTCCTTGTCCGGTATGGCCAGGCTGAGGTTCAGCGCGGCGACGCGGCCGTCCGGGGAAACCAGGCGTCCGGAAATCTCCTCGGTGCCGAGCGCGATCTTCTCGACCCGCTTCAGGTCGCCATCGCCGAGGGACCGCGCGTCGTCGATCAGCGGATTGACGATCAGATCGTCCCCGACGGCCCTGCTGTGGGAATAGTTCGTGAGCGAATCCACCCGAGTGACATAGGGCGTTTGCCAGAGGCGCTTGGTCAGGGCCTCGACGGCGGCCAGCGTCTCGCGCGTGAAAACGGTGCCCTTCTTCGGCGCCACCGCGACGAGCAGCGTATCCGAAATCGCGTAGGTGTCTTCGAGATTTTCGAGCGCGATGAGGTGCGGATCGTTCTTGTTGAAATGGTTCCGGAAGTCGACGGCGACGGGAACGATGAATTGCGCGCCGGCGGCGAGAACCGCCGTGAGGGCCAGCGAAAGCAGGATGACCTGCCACCTGCGGGCCATGACCAGCGCCGTGAAGGAACTCGGAGTCATCGCGGTTTCCCGAAGTGTCGAACGATAGGGACCGTAGCATCCTCCGCCTGCCCCGGCACGGTCAATCCCCCCGCCTCGCGCCGCGCGATCAATAGCCGAGACCGAGAACGCCGTAGTCGCCGTCCGCGATCAGGCGGATGGAGACGTAGAGGCCGAGCAGCGCGAACAGCAGCCAGGGGGAATTCAGCGCCCAGATGTAGACGAACATATCCCGCCGGCTGAGCCGGTCCTGCCGTTTCGCCAGGAAGAAACTGACCCAATAGAGCGCGGTCCCGTAAATCAGTTGCCAGAACAGCATGGTGCCGACGATTCCCGCGGCGAGGGCGGGCAGAAAATCGATGGTGAAGGCGGCGTAGAGGACCAGTGTCGGGACCAGCGTTATGAAACCGTTGCCGATGTCGGCGATGTAGCCGTATGTGCGCCGGTCCGCGTAGGAACCGTCGATTTGCGCGTAGGTGGCCCAGGTATCCGCCCAGAGGCTCGGCGACAGACATTTCGCCAGCGGCACCTTCCCGGTGAGGAACTCGATGGCCGGCGTCCGGCCGGTTTCCTCTTGGCGCCTCCGCCAGTATCCGGCGCGGCGCTCGATTTGGTCCCGTTCGAAAAACAGGCATATTTCCCAATAGCAGATCCACAGGTTGATCGAAAAAAAATGGATCAGCAGGGCGTGAACGATGTCGAAATCGCCGTGGAGCCAATAGCGCCCCCCGATACCGGCGGCCGTCAGGATCGCGATGACCAGAAGGGAGAACGACACCGCCCGGACCCCCAAGCCCGCCCCGGGGGGGCCGGGGGCGCCGGGGGTGCGCGGGGGGTTGGGGGGCGGGGGGCAAGGGACCCCCAACCCCAAAAACG
>JAPPFK010000022.1 GCA_028823885.1 Rhodospirillales bacterium
GGAGCGGCAGTCACCTATACATTTAGCCCGCGCGCGGTAGTCCGCAAGTCGTCATGCCCGTGCTCGACACGGGCATCCACGCTTTGCGGGGCAGCGGCACACGTGGATGGCCGGGTCCGGGGCGGACGGTGCTGGACGGCCGAGCGTCATTAGCATAATATGCCAATGACCGGGAGGCGCCCATGGCCACACGCAATGTCGTTCTCACAGCCGAGCAATCCGAACTGGTCGATCATCTCGTGACGTCCGGCCGCTATCAGAATGCCTCGGAAGCGATGCGCGCCGGGCTGCGGCTGCTGGAACGGGAGGAAGCGGAGTTCGGCATCCTGCGCGGCCGCCTCGAACGCGGGCTGGAACAGGCGCGCGGCGGTGACTTCGCCGAAGGTTCCGGGGAGGATGCCGTCCGCCGCGCCTTCGCCCGGGCGCGATCGGCCCGGTGACGCCCAAAGCGTGGCGTTTGACGCGACAGGCCGAAGCCTCGCTGACCGGCATCGCCGAATGGACCATTGAGAACTTCGGGGCACGACAGGCGGACGCCTACGAGGCCGATCTGATCGCGTGCTGCAATGCGATTGCCGTCGGCACGGCGCCGGTCCGCTCCTGCCGGCGCCTGATCGACCCGGCCCTCGACGAAACCCTGAACTTCGTCCGCTGCGGCATGCATCTCGTCATATTCGCCGAACGGGACGAGACGACGATCGTCGTCGATTTCCTGCACGGCCGCGCCGACCTGCCGCGCCGAATCGCGGAACTGCCGCTGGACGACTGAAGGGGCGCCCGCGCGCATGCCCGCCCCCCCACCCTGCCTCTCTCCCTGAAGAAGGGGGAGAGGGAACGCGCGCCAAGTCAATCCCGTCATGCCCGTGCTTGACACGGGCATCCACGCTTCGGGGCCAGCGGTACACGTGGATGGCCGGGCCACTTTGCCGACTTGCCCGGCAAAGCCGGTCCAGTGGCGCCCGGCCATGACGATTTGGGCGTGCCTATAGAAGCCCCATGCTCTTGAAACTGGAGCCGCCGCGATCAGGGCGGCGTATCCGTGCCCGCCTGCCGAATTGCCCGCCAGACCTTTTCCGGGCTCGCCGGCATCTCGACCCGCGGCGCGCCGATACGGTGGAGCGCGTCGTTGACGGCGTTCATCACCGCCGGCATGGCGCCCACCGTCCCGGCCTCTCCGACGCCCTTGACGCCGAGGGGATTGCGTTCGGTCGGCACTTCGTTGGCGCTCAGGCCGTAATGGCAGAAATCGTCGGCGCGGGGCATGACGTAGTCCATGAACGAGCCGGACAGCAGCTGGCCCGTTTCGGGGTCGTAGTTGACGCCCTCCATCAGAATTTGTCCCGCGCCCTGCGCGATGCCGCCGTGGATCTGGCCGTCGAACAACAGGGGATTGAGGATCGTGCCCGCGTCGTCGACGCACCAGTAGCCGACCAGCGAGACCTTCCCCGTATCCGCGTCGATCTCCACTTCCGCCAGATGGGCGCCGTTGGGAAACGTGGCCCCCGCCTCGCTGGCGAAATCGCCCCGCTCGTACAGGCCGGGCGAGAGGCCGGGCGGCAGCCTGTTGTGCTGAAACGCGGCCCCGGCCACCGTTTCCAGATCGACCGTCCGGTCGGTGCCGGAGACGGCGAACGCGCCGTCCCGGTACTCGATGTCGTGAGCGCCCGCTTCGAGCAGATGGGCGGCGATGGACCTGCCCTTTTCGATAATCTTGTCGGCCGCAACCACGATCGCGGAGCCCGCCAGAATTGCCGACCGCGCGCCAAAGGTCCCCATCCCGGCGGTGACCTGGTCGGTGTCACCGAAGCGGTAGCGGATGCGTTCGGGATCGACGCCGAGCCGGTCGGCGAGAATCTGGCGGAACGCCGTCTGGTGGCCCTGACCGTGATCCATGGCCCCGCACAGAAGGGTAATGCCGCCGCCGCTGTCGAACCGAACCTCGGCGTGCTCGAAATTCGTGTTGCCCACGCCGCAGACCGTGTTGGACATGCCGATGCCGCGATACCCGCCGTGCTGCCGGGCCCGCCGCCAGCGTTCCTCGAAGGTGCCGTAGGCGCCGTGGGCAAGGCACTCATCCAGATTCTTCGGGAAATCGCCGCAATCGTAGGTAACCCCGAAGGCCGTCGTGTAGGGCATCGCATCGGCGCCGATCATGTTGCTGCGGCGCAACTCGGCGGGGTCGATCCCCAGCCGGCGCGCCGCCTCGTCGACCATGACTTCGACCACGTGCGCCGGTTCGGGCTTGCCGCCGCCGCGGTAGTGGGCGTTCAGCATCATGTTGGTGAATACCCCGGTGACCCGGGCGTGAATGGCCGGCGTCCGGTAGACCCCGGCCAGTCCCGCGAGGCCGGAGGTCGCCGAACCGATATTTCTGTCCGAGGTGAAATAGGCGCCGATGGGAACCTTGGTGTGGGTGCGCAGCCCGAGAAACCGGTAGTCTTCGTCGAGGGCCAGCTCCGCGTCGACCAGGCCTCCTCGGCCCTGATCGTCGGACAGCAGGCTCTCCGAGCGCTCGGCGATCCACTTGACCGGCCGTCCGATGATCTCGGAGGCCCAAAGCCCCAGCGCGTACTCGGGCTGGCAGCCGCCCCGGGTGCCGAAGCCGCCGCCCATATTGTCGCAGATGACCCGGAACTTCGACTGCGGCTCGCCGAAGATGTGCCCGGCCAGCATCCCCCGGATGCGATGAACCGACTGCACCGTCGCCCGCAAGGTGTAGCGGTCCTCGAACGGGTCGTACTCGGCGATGCAGCCGCGATTTTCCATGGGATTGCCGGCGACGCGGTTGACGCAGACCCGATGGCGGACGATATGGGCCGCCCCGGCGAACGCCGCATCCACCGCCGCCGCATCACCGAGTTCGTGGAAGAACGCCTCGTTGCCGGGATTGTCCGCCCAGATGGCCGGCGCGTCCGGGTCGAGCGCCCGGTCGACGCCGACGACGACCGGCAACGGGGCGTACTCGACGCGGATCAGTTCGGCGGCGTCCTTGGCCTGGTCCACCGTCTCGGCGACGACGAACGCCACCGGCTGCCCGGCGAACCGCACGCGGCCCTGCGCCAGGAGAGGCTGCGGCGTGTAGAAACCGGGCGAGCCGTCGCTTCGCCTGGTCGGACCCGTGATCTTCAGGCTGCCGAGCCCCCGGGCCGCCATGTCCTCGCCGGTGAGCACCGCCAGGACCCCCGGCACCGCCCGCGCGGCCGAAACATCCACGCCGGCGATTTCGGCATGGGCGTAAGGCGAGCGCAGGACATAGGCCCGGGCCTGACGCGCGCCGGCGACATCGTCGACATACCGGCCCCGGCCTTGGAGAAGCCGCGAATCCTCGCCGCGCCGAACGGCATCGCCAATGCGGACCTTGTTCATCTGCCATCTCCTCCCCGGCCGAAAACGCCGGCCGCAATATCCAAATTTACCGGCGCAGCGCGCCGATGGAAATCCATTCTGGTGTTGCGCGACGCATAATGATCTCATCGATCCGGGATACATACGCCGTTGCCCGACCCGCAACTTTAAGCCAGGAGGACAATGTCATGCCGCTCGTTCGCATCTCCGCCGTCAAGGGAAAAATTTCGCCGGATGCCAAGAAGAAAATATGCCAGGAAATGCACGATGTCATAAGGCGCCACACGCCCGCGCCTTCGGAAGCCGTCTGGGTCATGTTCGACGACGTGCCGGAGGAAAACTGGATGATTCACGAGACCATGCTCAGCGAGAAGACGCCGCCCGAGATTTTCGCCAAGGAGTCCGAATAAGGCAAATTTTTCGCAGTTCCATTTGCCTGCCTCTACCGACCGGCAAGCCCCGGCCGGCAAGGCCAGAAACATGAGGCAGGTCGAAGTGGCGGGGCATCCACGTTTTTCCGGATTACCCGCACACTGCTTGGCCTCCGGCCGGCGACGCGGGGCGGGTGGCCGGGTAATGACGAACTTCTTTGATTCAGCATCACCCGTCATGCCCGTGCTTGACACGGGCATCCACGCTTGGCGGCCAGCGCTACACGTGGATGGCCGGGTCCGGGCCCGGCCATGACGATTTGGGGGTAACCATGACCGCCCCCTCACCCCGCGCCTTCGACCTCCATTTCCTGCCGGAAGAGGGGCTCGCGCTTGATTAGGCGATGTTGCTGCGCCACCCTGCATTCAACTCACGAACAGTGGGGGGGAATAGGGGTGGCAACCGCCAAACAAATGAAGCTCGCGGCCTATTTCAATCCGACGGGCCATCATGTGGCGTCGTGGCGGCATCCGCGGGCCCAGATCGACGCACACGTCAATATCGCCCACTATGCGGAGATCGCCCAAACCGCCGAGCGGGCGAAGTTCGACCTGCTGTTTCTCGCCGACAGCGACGGCGTGCGGGATGCGCACATGGATGCGCTCTGCCGGTCGGTTCAGTTCATCGCCGGATTCGAACCCTTCACCCTGCTCTCGTCCCTGGCGATGGTGACCGAGAAGATCGGCCTCGTCTGCACGGCGTCGACCAGCTGGAACGAGCCCTACCGCCTCGCCCGGAACTTCGCGTCGCTGGACATCATCAGCGGCGGCCGCGCGGCATGGAACGTGGTCACCTCGAACAACGACCGGGCGGCGCAGAATTTCAGCCTCGCCAAGGCCTATGGGCATGGCGACCGCTATGACCGGGCCGCCGAGGTCGTCGAAATCGTCAAGGGCCTTTGGGACAGCTGGGATGACGACGCGTTTGTCCGGGACACCCGGTCGGGGCTCTATTTCGATCCCGGGAAGGTTCACGAACTGAACCACGAATCGGACCGCTACCGGGTGCGCGGGCCGCTGAACGTGCCGCGCTCGCCCCAGGGACAGCCGGTGCTGGTCCAGGCCGGCGCGTCCGAGGCCGGGCGCAATCTCGCGGCGTCCATCGGCGAGGTGGTGTTCAGCCCGCACCTGACCATCGAGGCCGCGAAAGAGTATTACGACGATGTCCGGGCGCGCGCCGCCGGATTCGGCCGCAACCCCGACCACATCGCCATTCTGCCCGGGCTGAGCGCCATCGTCCGGCCGACCGGCGAAGAGGCCGATGAGGATTTCGAGTTTCTGCAATCCCTCATTCATCCGGTCGTCGGGCGGGAGATCGTCGCCTCCATGCTGAAGGCGGACCTCACCGGCTGCGATCTCGACGAGGAACTGCCGGATCTGGATTCCGCCGGCGCGGGCAGTGTGGGCCACTTCGAGAGCATCATGAAAATGGCCCGGGATGAACGGCTGACGCTCCGCGAGCTGGGCCAGAGGGTCGCGGGCGCGAGGGGCAAGAACACCATCAAGGGCACGCCGGCGCAGGTGGCCGACTACATGGAAGAATGGGTCTCCGCCGGGGCGTGCGACGGCTTCACCGTCATGCCGCCTTATATTCCGGGCGCGCTCGACGATTTTTGCGAAATGGTGATCCCCGAACTGCAGCGCCGCGGCGCCTTCCGTACCGATTACGAAGGCAGCACCCTGCGCGACCATTTGGGCATCCCCAAACCGAAGAGCCGTTATGCGGGCTAGCGGGTCGGCCGGAGGCCGGCCGGTCCGGGGCATCCAGGAAACAAGAATCTCACCACAGAGACACAGAGTTCACTGAGGAGGAATGGTTAACTCCTCCTATCTCACTGTCTCATCGTCTCTGTGGTTCGAGAAGCCGTCATGCCCGTGCTCGACACGGGCATCCACGAACTTCCCCCTCACCCAGCTACGGCTAAGCCGGGCTCCCGCCCGCCAAGCCTTCACATCCCTCTCCCTCCAGGGGAGAGGGATTAGGTTTGGAGTGACGGCGCACTCCAGCCGTCATGCCCGTGCTTGACACGGGCACCCACACTCGGCGGATTGCCGACCACTGGGCGGACGGTCCGTTATCCGGATACTTGCGAAGCGCCGGTGCTTGGGCGACCATGCCTTCCAACGATGCGCGGCACATGGCCGCCAACCTTTCGCCCAGGGGAAAACCACGGGAGAGCCAGGGGAGAACATGCAGAATTTGCGATATGAAGCGCCGGAGACGCTGGCGGACGCGACCGCCTTGCTGTCGGCCGAAGACGGCGTGGCCCGGATTCTGGCGGGCGGCACCGACGTCATCGTCCAGATGCATTCGGACCTGATCGAGCCCGACCTGATCGTCGACGTCAAAAACATCCCGGAGCTTACCGAGATCGCCAAAGAGGGCGGGGCATACCGGTTCGGCGCGGCGGTGAGCGGCAAGACGCTGATGCTCCACGAGGATTTCAACAAGACGTGGCCCGGAATCATGGACGGCGTGCAGTTGCTCGGGTCGCTGCAGGTGCGCGGCCGGGCCTCGGTGGGCGGCAATCTGTGCAATGCCTCCCCCGCCGCCGACAGCGTGCCGCCGATGATCGCCGCGGGCGCCGTGGCGAGCGTCATCGGGCCGAACGGCGCAAGGGACATTCCGGTCGAGGATATCGTCACCGGACCGGGACGGACGTGCCTTGAGAAGGGGGAAATCGTGGTCTCCTTCCTGCTCCCCGAACGGCCGCCCCGTTCAGGCGACGCCTACCTCCGGTTCACGCCCCGGACCGAGATGGACATCGCCGTGGTCGGCGCGGGCGTCAATCTCACCCTCGACGGCGGCGGCGCCTGCACGGCGGCGCGGGTGGCCTTGGGCGCCGTGGCGCCGACGCCGCTGCTGGTCGCCGAAGCGGCGGACGCGCTGATCGGCACCAAAGTGGACGATGCGGCGATGGAGGCCCTGGCCGCCGCGGCGCGCGCCGCCTGCAACCCCATCGACGACAAAAGAGGCACCATCGAATTCCGGACCAAGGTCGCCGGCGTCCTCGCCCGGCGGGCGGCGGCGATTGCCCTCGAACGCGCGGGAGCCAACTGATGACCAAGCATCATATCCGAACCACCATCAACGGCGACGAGACCGACGTCCTCGTCGAGCCGACCCAATCATTGCTCGACGTGCTGCGGGACGAACTGCACTTGACCGGCACCAAGGAGGGCTGCGCCACCGGCGATTGCGGCGCCTGCTCGGTCACCATCGACGGCAACCTCGTCTGCTCGTGCCTGGTCCTCGGCGTCGAGGCCGACGGCACGGAGATCGAGACCATCGAGGGCATGGCGTCGGGCGATGAGCTGCATCCCCTGCAGGAGAAATTCATCGAGCATGTGGCCCTGCAATGCGGCATCTGCACCCCCGGTCTGCTGATCGCCGCCAAGCATTTGCTCGAAGAGAACCCCGACCCGACCGAGGAAGAGGTCCGTTACGGCCTCGCCGGCAATCTCTGCCGCTGCACCGGGTACCAGAAAGTCGTCGAGGCGGTGCTGGACGCCGCCCAAGTGATGCAGAAGTGATGCGGACGTGATGAGAGGAGCCTGACCCATGGGAATGAAACCCTCACCCTATGCGACCAAGATTCCGTACGAGGAAAAGGACAACAAGGTCGTCGGCGGACGGCCCGATCCGAAGAACCGCTCCGACGCCATCGACAAGGTTACGGGGCGCGCGCGCTATGCCGCCGACTACAATCTGCCGGGCCAGTTGATCGGCAAGGTGCTGAGAAGCCCCCACGCCCACGCCGTCATCAAGTCCATCGACACGTCCGAGGCCGAGAAGCTGCCGGGCGTGAAGGCCGTCGTTACCCGCGACGACTTCCCGGACATGGAGGTCGAGCACGCCGCATCCGGCGAGCTGATGGTCAACTTCCGGGACGTCACCCGCAACATGATGGCCCGCGAGAAGGCGCTCTATGACGGCCACCCGGTCGCCGCGGTCGCGGCCTTGAGCGAGTCCATCGCCAAGGAAGCGATGAAACTCATCAAGGTGGACTACGAAGTGCTGCCCCACGTCATCGACGTCCGCGACGCCATGAAGGACGACGCGCCGCTGCTGCACGAGGACCTGTTCACCAAGGGCGCCGGAATCGAGCCCGATCCGTCGAAGAAGTCCAACATCGCGACGCGGATGGAAAGCAAGCTCGGCGATATCGAGGAAGGCTTCGAGCAGGCGGACTTCATCGTCGAGCACGAAAGCAACACCAAGGCCGCCCACCAGGGCTATATCGAGCCCCAGGCCAGCGTCGCCAACTTCACCGAAGGCGGCACCATCGAGGTCTATACGGGCACCCAGGGCCACCATGTATTCCGCGCCCAGATCGCCAAGCTCCTGAAAATGGACATCTCCAACATCAAGGTGGTGCCGGCGGAACTCGGCGGCGGATTCGGGGGCAAGAACAACGTCTATCTCGAACCGTTGGCGGCCCAGCTTTCCCGCAAGGCCAACCGGCCGGTGAAGATGGTCATGACCCGGGACGAGGTGTTCCGCGCCACCGGCCCCACGTCCGGCACCAACTGCAAGGTCAAGATGGGCTGCACCAGGGACGGGCGGATCACCGCCGCGCAGGCCGAACTCAACTACCAGGCCGGCGCCTTCCCGGGATCGTCGCTGCCGCTGGCGTCGATCACCGTCTTCACCCGCTATGACCTGGAGAACGTGCTGGTGGTCGGCCATGACGTGGTCTGCAACCGGCCCAAGGTCGCGGCCTACCGGGCGCCGGGCGCGCCGATGATCGCCTTCGCCGTGGAAACCGCGATCGACGATCTCGCCCGCCAGTGCGGCATGGATCCCATCGACTTCCGCCTCAGGAACGCGGCCAAACAGGGGACCCAGACCCACTTCGGCCCGCCCCTGGGGCAGATCGGCTATATCGAGACCCTGGAGGCGGCCAAGGCGTCGCCGCATATGAAGGAGCCGCTGGGCCCCAACCAGGGAAGGGGCATCGCGTCCGGGTTCTGGTTCACCATCGGCAACGACACGTCGGCGACCATCAATATCACCGAGGACGGCACCGCGAGCCTGATCTTCGGCACCGTCGACGTCACCGGCGGCATGCGCTCGGCGTTCGCCATGATCGTCGCCGAGGAACTGGGAATCCCGTTCGAGAAGGTGCGCACCCAGGTGGGCGACACCAGCGCGCTCGGGTTCAACTTCATGACCGCCGGCAGCCGCGGCACGGCGGCGGGCTCCATGGCCGTCGTCAAGGCGACCCGTGACGCCATCCACCGGGCCTGCGAAATCGCCGCGCGCAAGTGGGAGGTGGAGACCGATCAGGTGGTGTGGGAGAACGGCCACGCGCGGCCGGCGTCGGCCAATGTGGGCGACTTCGAACCCATGTCGCTGGCCCAGCTGTGCAGGGAAGCGACCTGGTTCGGCGGCACCATCGCCGGCCATGCCGAGATCAACGTCGCCATGGGCGGTCCCGGTTTCGGCACCCATCTGGTCGACGTGGAGGTGGACCGCCAGACCGGCCTCGTGAAGGTGCTCCGCTATTCCATCTTCCAGGATGCCGGCAAGGCGGTCTATCCCGCCTTCATCGAAGGCCAGTTCCAGGGCGGCGCGGTTCAGGGAATCGGCATGGCCCTGAACGAGGAGTACATCTACTCGGACAAGGGCACCCTCGAAAATCCGGGTTTCCTCGATTACCGGGTGCCGGTGGCCTCCGACGTGCCGATGATCGATACCCACATCGTCGAAGTGCCGAACCCCGACCATCCCTATGGGGTGCGGGGCATCGGCGAAGTGCCGATCATTCCGCCCCTGGCGGCGATTTCCAACGCCATCTACGACGCGGCGGGGGTGAGGCTCCTGGACCATCCCATGTCGCCGCCCAAGGTCCTGAAGGCGCTCGACGAGGCCGCACCGGCGGAAGCGGCGGAGTAGGCGAACTCGACGCGGGCACGACAGCAAGCCGTCATCACCGGGCTTGACCCGGTGATCCACGTTTTTGGGGCGGCGGTACACGTGGATGCCCGTGTCAAGCACGGGCATGACGGCGTGGTTTAGCTCTCGTACAGGTGCCGCTGGAACTCGACGAAGGCGTCGCGGATTTCGGCAATCTCGCCCAGCTCCCGGAGGGCGTCGTGTGTGGTCCCGTATTTCACTTTGATGAGGCCGGGAAGGTTGTCCTGGTCCAGCTCTTCGACGCCTTCCTTCACGTACTGATCCAGGACGAAATCGAGGAAGGCCCGGAGCTTCCCGTCATAGTCGTTGAATATGCCGTCCCTGTGCCGGTCCACCCGCTCCCGGCGGGTGATGGGAGTTGAGGCGTAGGCGATATAGGCGAGCACGTCGTAGAGGTCGCTCTTTTCGGCATCGATGAGGCGGCGGATTTCCGTCAGCTGTTCGCCGCCGAAGTCCCGTTCCTCCAGCGCCGCCAGGAGGGTTTTCCGGGTATGGGGATTGCTCCAGAGTTCGCGCAGCTCGTCCTCGCTCTTGAACAGGTCGGGTATGACGCCGAACAGATGTTCGATGAACTCGACCGCCGACATGGGCCTGCCGTCCGGCCCCCAGTAGGTGGTGGCCGCCACATGCCGGATCGTGCGCTCCTTGCCGTCGGCGAGCCTGATGATGACCTGCTTGTCTTCGGGCTCCGGCTCGTCCGGGTCCGGGTCATCGAGCGGCGTTTGGGGATGGTCGCTGACCCCACCGGGCCGGGGCTTCGGCTCTTCCGGCTCCAGCGGCTCGCCGTCCCACTCCGGATCCTCGAAATGCTCGTATGCCTTCACGAAGTCATAGATGGTGAAGTAGTCCTTGCCGTCGAACAGCCGCGTGCCCCTTCCGATGATCTGCTTGAACTCGATCATGGACCGCACGGGGCGGAGCAGGACGATGTTGCGGACGTTCCGGGCATCCACCCCCGTCGAGAGTTTGGTCGACGTGGTGAGCACGGTCGGGATGGTCTTGTCGTTGTCCTGGAACTGCCTCAGAAACGCCTCGCCCCGCTTGCCGTCATTGGCGGTCACCCGGACGCAATAGTTCGGGTCCGCGCCGTCCTTCTCCTGGTTGACGATGTCGCGGATCATGGCGGCGTGGGGCTGGCCGTGGCAGAAGACCAGCGTCTTCTCGCTCTGGACGATCTCGTCCATGAAGGTCCGGACGCGGTAGCGTTCGCGCTCGGGTATCTGGATGCCGCCGGCGGTATTGAACTTCTCCTCCCCGAACGCGTCGCCTTCCTCCACCTCGCCCTGGATGACTTCGTCGGCCCCGTCGTAGACGTAGCCGTCGAGGCTGGTGGCGAACTGGCGCACCTTGAAGGGCGTGAGGAAGCCGTCGTTGATTCCGGCCTTGAGGGAGTACTCGTAGACCGGCCGGCCGAAATAGGAATAGGTGTCGACGTTGCCCTTGCGTTTCGGCGTTGCGGTCAGCCCGAGTTGGACGGCGGGCTCGAAATATTCGAGGATCGCCCGCCATGTGCTCTCGTCGTTGGCGCCGCCCCGGTGGCACTCGTCGATGACGATGAAATCGAAGAAGTCTTCGGGATATTCGCCGAAATAGGGCGTTTCGTCCGGTCCGCTCATGAATGTCTGGAAGATGGTGAAGAAGATGCTGGCGTTCTTCGGGACGCGGCCCTTCTTGCGGATTTCGCCGGGCGCGATGCGGGCGAGGGCGTCCTCGGGGAAGGCCGAGAAGCTGTTATAGGCCTGGTCGGCCAGGATGTTCCGGTCCGCCAGGAACAGGATGCGCGGGCGGCGGCCGGGCTCCCGGCTCAGGTTCCACCGGCTGTGGAACAGCTTCCAGGCGATCTGAAACGCGATTGCGGTCTTGCCCGTGCCGGTCGCCAGGGTGAGCAGGATTCGGTCCTTGCCGCGGGCGATGGCGTCGAGGGCGTTTTCGATGGCGTTGTCCTGGTAGTAGCGGGAATCCCATGTGCCGCCGCGGTCCTCGAAGGGCACGCCGGCGAACCGGTCGCGCCAATCGTTCCGCGCCGGGAAGGTCCTGGCCCAAAGCTCGTCCGGGCTAGGAAAGGCGCCGAGGCCGTCCAGGTCCCCCTCCTCGCCGGTCTTCATGTCGGCCTCGTACAAGCCTTTCCCGTTGGTGGAATAGGCGAACCGGACTTGAAGGAGACCGGCGTATTCCTTGGCTTGGGCCAATCCTTCGGTCACCGGGAGGCTGCTTTTCTTCGCCTCGACCACCGCGAGTTTCTTGTTCCTGTAGATCAGCACGTAGTCGGCGGAGAGAGGCGCGGCGCGTTTGCCGCTGCCCTGGAGGCGGCCCAGGGTGATGGAGTATTCGCGGCGGATGCGGCTGCCTTTGGCCTCGCCCCAGCCCGCCGCCTGGAGGGCGGGGTCGATCAGTTCCGCGCGAGTTTCGGCCTCATTCACGCCGCCACCTCGCGGGCCGTTAACTCGCCGCTGAATGCTTTTCGCAGGATGGACTGCCTGAGTTCGGCGAGGGCTTCGAGTTTATGTTGATATAGAAATTTGAGGCGTTGGGTTTCGCTCCGGGTCGCCGACAACTCTTTAATTTGCGATTTTTGTACTTCCATTGGCGGCACTGGAATATCGAACTGCTTGAGGTCTCTAGCAGACAGGTTGGGTTGCGCCGCACCGCTCTCATACTTTCCAATCATCGTACGGCACAGCAATGAACCAAAATAAGCGGATAGGTAGTCAGCTAAAATCTCATTGCCTGATCGTACGATAACCAGTGAAGAAGCAATGGCTCCCTGCTCAATATTCTCGACTCTCCCGTATTTTCCGAGGGACCCACGCAAACAGAATAGGATGTCTCCATTTCTAACTTTTCCATTGCTAAGCAAATCAAAGTGCTCTTGTGGAATGTAGTTCATGGAATCCACGTGGATAGTACCGTCTTCCAGGTGACCCGCATTGATGAAGGGAACGCCACTTGGGACAAACGCTTTGCGGCCAGGGTAGTTTTTTCCTCGGTCTCCATTTTCAAATGAACAAACGTGATCGAGTTTCCGATTGGCCCACGCTACCTCGTTTTGATGGAACAGAGCATTTATGTAACTCTCAAACAGCTCCTGCGCGTTGGCGACGTTTTGCTCGGCATTTACGATTGCCTTGTCAATTCCCTCAAAGGCTTCGTCCAAGATGGCGACGATGCGTTGCTGCTCGGCAAGGGGAGGAATTGGTACAAGCTTGCTCTTCATGTGCCGAAAGTGGCGCGCATATCCAAGTGAATCCGCTGGGTGTCCCAGTACGAAGTAGAAGAGGTATTTGGGATCAAGGAACTCTTTAGGCTTCAGTACCTTTACTCCGTCGGCGCCAACAACAAAGTCAAAATCCACAAATTTGGTGACTTGTGTGTGGTCTCCGTAGACGACGACCGGTGAATCCAGCTTGCAAACGTCGTCCAGATTTTCCCAATATCCGTTTATGAACTCGGCCTCTTGCGAGACAATTGGAAATGCCCCCCGTTCGGCGAATTTTTTCTTCGGAACCTTGGCGGGGACCTTGAATCGGTCGAGACATTGCTCAAGTGGTTTTGAGCTCCAGCCGATCATCACAGCATGCCCCGAATGCTGTTTATGATATCCGCCGACTCCTTATCCAACGTCGCGATCTCGGCCAGGATTTCCTCCGGCTCCCTTATGGGCGCCGCTTCCGGCGCATTGGGGTTCTTGACCGACAAGTCGAACGTGGTTTGGTCGATGTCATTTGCGTCCAATGACCAAGAATTCCCGCTCTCTCCAAAACCCGCCTGAAGCTCGACGAACTCCCGAAGGTCGTCGTCGTTGAGAGGGTTGGTCTTGCCGAGACTGCGGCCCGGGTCGAGCTGGTAGAACCAGATGTTACGTGTGGGCGCGCCTTTCTCGAAGAACAGCACGACGGTTTTCACCCCGGCGCCCTGGAAGGTGCCGCCTGGCAGATCAAGCACCGTGTGCAGGTTGCATGTTTCGAGAAGTTCCTTGCGGAGCGAAATTAAGGCGTTGTCCGAGTTAGAGGAGAGGAACGTGTTCTTGATGACGATGGCGGCGCGTCCGCCCGCTTTCAGCGACCTGACGAAATGCTGGAGGAACAGGAACGCGGTCTCGCCGGTCCTGATGGGGAAGTTCTGCTGCACCTCCCGCCGTTCATTGCCGCCGAAGGGCGGGTTGGCGAGGATGACCTCGAACCGGTCCTTCTCCTGTAGGTCCATGACGTTCTCGGCGAGGGTGTTCACATGCAGGACGTTGGGGGCGTCGATGCCGTGCAGGATCATGTTCATGACGGCGATGACGTAGGCGAGGCTCTTCTTCTCCTTGCCGTGAAAGGTGGCGCGCTGGAGGGTTTCAAGCTCCTTGGCGCCGAGATCGCCGCGGCGCATATAGTCGTGGCTTTCGCACAGGAAGCCGGCCGAGCCGCAGGCGCCGTCATAGATGCGCTCGCCGATCCGGGGCTTGGTCACCCGGATCATGGCGCGGATCAGCGGGCGGGGGGTGTAGTACTCGCCGCCGTTGCGCCCGGCGTTCCCCATGTTCTTGATCTTCTCTTCGTAGAGGGCGGAAAGCTCGTGCTTCTGGTCCTGGGAGCGGAACTCCAACTGATCCATGAGTTCCAGGGCGTCCCGCAGGCTGTAGCCGCTTTGAAACTTCGACTTAATCTCGCCGAAGATTTCGCTGATCTTGTATTCGATGGTATCGGGGCTGTCGGCCCGGTCCTTGAAGCCCTGGAGGTAGGGGAAAAGGTCGCCGTTTACGTAGTCGATCAAATCGTCGCCGGTGAGCGCCGCATCGTGGTCGAACGACCCGTCGGCTTTTTTTGGCGCGGCCCAGGCGGACCAGCGGTGCGGCCCGTCGATGATGTAGGCGTAGTCCCTGCCGAGCAGTTCGGCTTCGAGGGCGCGCTCCCGCTCCAGGTCGTCGAGGTACTTGAGGAACAGCATCCATGAGGTCTGCTCGGTGTAGTCGAGCTCGGTGGTGCAGCCGGCTTCATTCCGTAGGACGTTATCGATGTTTTTGAATGTCTGCTCGAACACGGCGGTTACCCTCTAACTCGTACGTTTGCGGCCCCGTTGAGGCGCCTTCGGCGTCACGCGAAGATTGCAATTTGCTGATTCCGTGCCGCCGCGTCAAAAAAATCCCCCTCACCCAGCTTCGGCTAAGCTCAGCTGCCGCTTCGCAAAGCCTCCGCATCCCTCTCCCCCATGAATGGGGGCGAGGGAGTAAATGTCCCCTCTCCCCCTTCTTCAGGGGGAGAGGGTCAGGGTGAGGGGGTACGGCAATCCCCTCCCCTTACCCACTGAAATATCTTGACAAATGCTGGATGGCGCTGCGGCCCATCGCGAGGATCGACTCCTCGGCCGAGCCCCCGATATGGGGCGTCGAAAACAGGTTGGGCAGGCTCAGGAACTCCAAATCCCCGCACGGCTCCTCCTCGAAGACGTCCAATGCGGCGCCGGCGATGGCGCCCTCCGTCAGCGCCCGCTTGAGCGCCGGCTGATCGACGATGCCGCCCCGCGCCGTATTGACCAGGTACGCCGTCGGCTTCATGGCGGCGAGAAACGCCTCGTCGACCATGCCCCGGGTTTCCGGGGTCAGGGGCGTGTGAATGGTGACGAAGTCGGCCTCGGCGCGGATTTCCTCCTTGGAGGCGGCGATCAGGCCGTTTTCGGCGAAGTAACCGGCCTGCTCGACGATATCGTTGGCCATGATCCGGCAGTTGTAGGGCGCCAGCAGCCGGACGACCTCCTTGCCCACATGGCCGACGCCGATGACGCCGACGGTGCGGCCGGAAAGCTGGCGTCCGCCCGACTTGTCCCACTCGCCCGCCGACAGCCGGACGCCCGAGTGGAGCACGTTGCGCGACAGCCCGCCCAGGAAGCACACGGTCATTTCGGCGACGCCGAGGGCGTTCACCCCGCCCGTCCAGCCGACGGCGACGCCGCGGGAGCGGCAGGCATCCTCGTCGATGTTGTCCAGCCCGACGCCGTACTTGGAGACGATCCGGAGCTTCGGCAGGGCGGCGAGCACCTCGTCGGTGACCGGTTCGAGCCCGACCACGGCGCCGTCGGCCCCGTCGAGATATTGGACGAGGGTCTCGCCGCCGAACCGGCTCCCCTGGTCATTGAAGACCGCGCCGGGAAATTCAGCGAGCAGCTCGGCGCGCAACACCGGATGGCGGGAGAAACTCCGCGTCGTGACCTTTATGAGAGGGGCAGTCATGGGCGATCCTACAATATCGCCTGGATCGGTCCCGTAAAGGGCATGCGGCGCGGACGAGCCCCCCTCACCCAGCTACGGCTAGGCTCAACTATCGTTTCGCCAAGCCTCCGCATCCCTCTCCCCCCTTCGGGGGGCGAGGGAATATAAAGTCCCCTCTCCCCCTTATTCAGGGGGAGAGGGTCAGGGTGAGGGGGTCATAAGAA
>JAPPFK010000105.1:0-3614 GCA_028823885.1 Rhodospirillales bacterium
ACCATCCCCCCCAACCCCCCCCCCGCCCGCCCCCCGGGCTCCCCGGGCCCCCCCGCGTGGCAATAGGCGCGGCGCCCGCGCCCGTCCTTGCCCAGCAGGGCCCCCGGCCGCTGGCGCCGACCACCCTCGCGCCGCCGGTCGCTGCCGACCCGGCGCCGGCGCCGAATCGAAACGATCCTCCGCGGCCCGGCGCGGCGGCCGCCGACGGTTCGCCGCCGCCCGTTCGGATCCCCGGGCAGCCCCCGGGCCCGGCATCCGATCCGGCGACCACCCAGCCCGGCGGACCGTCGCCCGTTCGGATCGAAGTCGACCAGCTCAGGCGAATCAGTCCCGATTCGGTGGGCACGCTGACCGCCGGAGAGGGAGGATTCGGCATCGACATGTGGGCCGGGACCGGCCGCCGGGTGATCGAAACCTTGTTGCCGCGCCTGCCGGTCCGGACCACGTCCCGCGCCATGCGGGACCTGATGCGGCGGCTGCTGCTGAGCACCGCGACCGCGCCGCCGGGCGGAGAAAATGCCAAGAGCCTGGTGGCCATGCGTCTCGATGCCTTGGCGGCGCTCGGCGATGTCGCCGGGGTCGATGCCCTGATAAAAGCCGCGCCGTCCCGGGGGGTTTCCGAGGAACTGTTGCGCGCCGAGGCCGACCTTCTGTTCGTCACCAACGACAATGCACGGGCCTGTCCGCTGGTGGCGGGTCAGATCAAGGATGACGTGAGCACCTATTGGCAGAAGGCGTTCATCTTCTGCCAATCGCTTGCCGGCGAGCACGACAAGGCGTCCCTGGGCGTCAGCCTGCTCCGCGAGGAGGGCGAGGACGACCCGGTCTTTTTCGGGCTGATCGACCGGCTGTCGGGGGTCGAGAAGTTCGAGATCGAGAGCCTGTCCAACCCGACGCCGCTCAATTTCGCCATGGTCCGGGCGTCGCGCGCCCGGCTGCCGTTGGACGTGATTTCATCCGATAACCCGTCGGTACTGCGCACCGTCGCGACCAGCCCCAATGCCCGGCCCGAACTCCGCATCGATGCCGCCGAACGGGCGGAAAACATCGGCGCGCTCCGGACCGATGTGCTGCGCCAGCTCTACGCCGGCGTGACATTCTCCGAGGACGCCCTCGACAATCCGCTGACCCGGGCCGCGGGAGACCGTTCGCCGCTCAGCCGCGCGCTGCTGTACCGGAAGGCGCTGGTCGAAAGCGTGCCCACCGCCCTCGCCGAGGTGCTGAACCGGGCCTTGGGACTGGCCGGCGAGGGGGGCCGGTTCATGGCCGCGGCGCGGGCCTATTCGGGGATTCTGGGCAACTTGGTCCCGACACAGGATATGGCGTGGTTCGCGCCGAGCGCGGTGCGGGCGGCCATTGCCGCGGGCGATGCGGAAACCGCCGGCCGCTGGCTCGCCATTTTGCGGGCGGGCGCGGTATTGAACGAGGAGGCCGCCCTCGAGCGCGACCGGTTGATGCCGCTGCTGCGGCTTGCCGGCCTGTCGGAGGACGGCGGCATCGACGAACAGGCGCTTCGCCGCTGGGCCGAGGATGCGGCGACGGCGGCGGATGGCGGCGACGGCGGGCAGCCGGCCCGGCGCGCATCTTTGCTGTTCAACATTCTGGAGGCGCTCGGCGACGAGGTGCCGCCGGAATTGTGGGCCGGGCTGCTGGCCGGACCGCCCCGGGCAACCGTCCTGATGCCCCGGGCGGCAATCTGGCGAACACTCGGTGACGCGGCGGAAAACGGCAGGACCGGCGAAACCGTCTTGCTGGCGTTGCTGACCCTGGGCGAGGCGGGACCGGCGGAGGCCGACCCGATCGTCCTGGGCCGGGTGCTGTCGAGCCTGCGGCGGGCCGGGCTGGAAGCGGATGCAAGGGCGATCGCCCTCGAGGCGGCGGTCGCTGCGGGCATATGAGCCGGACGCTGGGCGCCGCCGCCAAGCCGCCCGCGTCGCGCGAGGTCGACGCTTTCCTTGAAATGATGGCCGCGGAACGCGGCGCGGCGGCCAACACCATCGCCTCCTACAGGATCGATCTCGCGGAGTTCGCGGGCTTCACCGCCCGGCGCGAACGGCGGATCGAGGCGGCGGACGCCCGGCTGATCCGCGATTATTTGAGCTGGCTCAAGGCAAAGGGACGCTCCGCCCGCACGGCATCCAGGCGGCTTTCGTCATTGCGCCAGTTTTTCCGTTTCCTCCATGCCGAACGCATTCGGGACGACGATCCCTGTACCGGGATCGACAACCCCAGGCTCGGCCGGCCGTTGCCGAAATACCTGGCGGAAGAGGAGGTCGAACGGCTGCTGGCGGCGGCCCATGGGGCAGCCGGGGCGGATGGGCTGCGCCTGGCGGCGCTGGTCGAGATTCTTTATGCGACGGGCCTCCGCGTATCGGAGCTGGTGGGCCTGCCCCTGGGCGCGTTGGCGCGGGACGGGGGGATGCTCACCGTCCGCGGCAAGGGCGGCAAGGAACGCATGGTCCCGCTCGGCGATCCGGCGCGCGAAGCCGTCGCCGCCTATCTGGCGGTTCGAAAGGAGCATTTGGGCAAGCGGCGGGAAAGCCCGTTCCTGTTTCCCGGCCCGGGGGCGGCCGGACACCTGTCGAGAGCGCATTTCTCTAATCTTCTCAAAGGTTTGGCTGCCGCCGCGGGGCTTGATCCGCGGCGCGTGTCGCCCCATGTGCTGCGCCATTCCTTTGCCTCGCATTTGCTCGCCCACGGCGCGGATTTGCGCGTGCTGCAGCAGATGCTCGGCCATGCCGACATTTCGACCACCCAGATTTATACCCATGTCCTGGATGAACGCCTGAAGTCCCTGGTCGGGCGCAGCCATCCCCTGGCAAAGGCGGCGAAGCGGTCCGGTGGGGCGGGGCATGACGAGTGCTGTTAGAGTCCTCTATTCCGTCATGGCCGGACCCAGACCCGGCCATCCACGTGTACTGCTGACCGCCAAAGCGTGGATCACCGGGTCAAGCCCGGTGATGACGACTGGAGTGTAGCGTCACTCCAAACTTAACCCTCCCCCATTCCGGGCGGGTTGGCGGCGGTCACTCGGCCGGCTGCGCCGCCGCCGGCAGTTCATCCCCGCCCTCGATTTCGACCGAAGCGGTCCAGCCGAGATCCTCAAGGACCATGTATAACGCCGGCACCACGAACAGCATCAGGATGGTGGTGGTGGCGAGGCCGAAGGTGAGACTCGTGACCAGCGGAATCAGCACTTGCGCCTGCAGGCTGGTCTCGGTGAGAAGCGGCAGCAGCCCGAAGACCGTGGTCAGCGAGGTCAGCAGGATGGCCCGGAACCGGCGCTTGGCGGCGTTGAGGGCGGCGGTGGAGGGATCGCGGCCCTCCCGGCGCTCGATCTTGGTGAACTCGACGATCAGGATGGCGTTGTTGACCACCACGCCGGCCAGCGAGGCAAATCCCATCACGCTGGGCATGGACATGTTGAGCCCGAGAAGCATATGGCCCCAGACCACCCCGATCAGCCCCAACGGGATGGTCGCCATGACGATGATCGGCTCGAGGTAGTTGCGGAACATGAAGCTCAGCAGGATGAAGACGCCGATCATCCCGAGGAGGAACCCGCGGCCGATGGACTGGCCCGTCGTGGAGCCGTAGGGCGCCGCACCCACGAA
>JAPPFK010000105.1:3624-15820 GCA_028823885.1 Rhodospirillales bacterium
CTCGGAGTTGTGTTTTAGTGACTGGAGTAGGGGGTCGTGTCGCCTTCGGCGGCCTCTCCCTCGAAGGTGACGTTCACGCCGGGAAACCGGTCCCGGAACCCGGGCAGGAAACGCGCCCGGAGATCGCCGATGACTTCCGCCGTGTTGGCCCGGGCGGTGTCCACCTCGCCCTGAACGCTGACGGTGCGTTTGCGGTCGATGCGGTGGATGCGGGCGAAACCGCGGCCCTGTTCGAGCACCGCGACCGCGCCCAGCGGTGCCTGCTGGCCGCCCGGCAGGGTGACGGTGAAATATTCGAGATCGCCGAGGCTGTCCTTGTCGCCGGGGTCGAGCCGGACGTCGATCTCGTAGGCCTCGGTGCCGACCTGAATCTCGTTGGCGGTGCGGCCGTGGAAGGCGGAGCGGAGTTGGGTGGCGACGGTCCGGGCCGACAGCCCGAGCGCCGTCGCGCCCTCGCGGAGGCGGACCCGGACCTCCGGCTTGCCGGGGCGAAGGTCGTCGGTGAGATCGGTGACGCCGTCGTAGCCCCTCAACCAGGCCAGCAGGGCGACCGAGGCGGCCTTGAGTTCATCCAGGTCCTCGCCGCTCAGGCGGATGTCGATGGGCCGGCCCGCCGGGCCGATGGTGGGTTCGGTAAACTTCAGGCCGATCACGTCGGGGGGCGTTCCCGCCAGCTCGCGCCACCGGTTGAGGACGGCGTCCACCGGGGTGTTGCGAATCCCGGTGCCGAGCAGGTCGCCGGTGACCGTGGCGATATGGGGGCCGCTTTCGAAGGCGTCGACGTTGCGGTTGAACTGGATGTTGATGTTGCGGACCAGGTTCCGGCCGTCCGGCTGATCCGGCGCGAACTCCCGGTTGACCTCCCGCAGCGCCGCGCTGAGCCGGTCGACCAGCATGGTCGTGCGGCTGAGCGGCGTCCCCTGGGGCATCAGCAGGCGCGCCTGGATCACGTTGCCCTCGATATCGGGAAACGGCTTGAATTTGATCACCCCGCCCGCCAGCAGCGACATGGAGCCCAACAGCGCCATCAGGGCGAGGCCGAGGGTCAGGTAGCGCCAGCCGATGGCGACGGTGACGATGCGGTGAACGACCACGTCGCGCACCCATTCGATGCCGCTGTCGAGGCGCACCCGCAGCGGATTGGGTCTCGGCGAGACATGCGACAGGGCGCCCTTGATGTGATGGGGCAGCACCAGAAACGCCTCGAAAAGGCTGATGGTGAGCACCAGGATCAAAATGATCGGCATCCATTTGAGGATCGAGCCGATGTCGCCCTCGAGGAAGGCGAGGGATCCAAACACGCAGATCGTGGTGGCGAACGAGGCAAGGACGCCGGGCGCCACCTGCCGCGTGCCCTCCACCGCGGCCTTCAAGGGCGGGGAGCCGCGGCGCACGTGGGCGGCGATGTTTTCCGAAATGACGATGGCGTCGTCGACCAGGATGCCGATGCCGATCAGCAGCGCCACCATGGTGACCATGTTGAAGCTCAGGCCGGCCGCCGCCATGACCACGAAGGCGCCGGCGAAGGAAACCGGCAGGGCCGCCGTCACCCAGAATGAGAACCGCCAGTTGAAGAACAGCAGCAGGGTCAGCGCCACCAGCACCAGGCCCGCCGCGCCGTTGTTGACCAGCATCGACAGCCGGTCGCGGACGATGGAGGCGATGTCGCGGGTAACCTCGAAGGAGACGCCGGGCGGCGCGGTCCGGCGCTTTTTCTCGACGAAGGCGTATACCGCGTCGACCACGTTCAGGGTGTCCTGGGTCTTGGTCTTGATGATTTCCAGGACCGCCGCCCGCTTGCCGTTGAACACCACCTTGTCGTGGGCGAGCTCGAACCGGTCGGTGATCGTGGCGATATCGCCCAAGCGCACCTCGCCGCCGGTTTCGGCGCCGACGACGATCAGCCGGTCGAACTCGAGCGGATTTCGGCGTTCGTCGTCGAAGCGGACCGTGACATCGGTATCCGAGGTCTCGATCGTGCCGGCCGGCAAATCGACGCTCTGACGGGCCACGGCGGCGGCGATGTCGTCGACGCTGATGCCGTACTGACGGAGAGTTTGGGCCGGTACCTCGATGCGGATCTGGCGGTCGGAGAAACCCTTGATATCGACCCGTGAAACGGCGCCGGTCAGCAGGAGTTCGTCCTTGAGCTGCTCGGCATAGGCCTTGAGGTCGGTGGGCGCCATCGGGCCGGTGACGGCAACCGCGGTGACGAAGTCGGTCCGGCCGAGCTGACGGACAACCGGATCTTCTACCTCGTCCGGGAACCCGTCGATGGCCTCGACCTCGGTCTGAATGTCGCTGAAGAACAGGTCGAGATCACCCCCCTCGACCATTTCCAGGGTGGCGGTGGCGCGGTTTTCGCGGGCGTCGCAGCGAGTCTCGAAAATGCCTTGGACGTTCTCGACGGCGTCCTCGATACGCTGGCAGATGGCTTCCTCGACCTCTTCCGCGCTCGCGCCCGGATAGACCACCTTCACCTCGACGTTGCGGGGCGGGATGTCGGGGAAGGTCTCGCGTTTGATGGACGAGACCGACAATGCGCCGATCGCCAAAAAGGCGATCACCACCAGATTGGCGGCGGTCGGGTGGCCGGCGAAGTAGCGGATCATCGCCCGCCCCTGGGCGCGGCTCCGGAACCGGCCATCTGACCGTTGCGGGACGCCTGAGCCCCGAGCCAGGCGGCGGTGGCCTCGTCGGTCTCGGGCGCCAGCTTCATGCCGGCGATGGCCGGAATGAGGTCGGAGACCACGATCCGCTCGCCGGCCCGGAGGCCTTCGCCGACGACCAGGACATCCTCCTGCTCGAAGGCGATCGACACCTTGCGCAGCTCCAGCCGGTCCTCGCCGTTCAGCACGTAGACCCGGCCGGCATGAACGGCGGCGCGGGGGATCACCACCCGGCTTGGCTGCGGCGGGCCGCGGAATTCCACCTCCACATACATGTTCTTGGCCAGCGCCGGGCGGGCCGGGATGCCGTCATCCCGCCGCCGGGCGGCAATGGAGTAGGGCCGGTCGACGGCGACCACCACGCCGACGGTGCGGGTCTGCGGATCGATCCGGTCGCTGATCCGGGCGACCCGGCCCGGCCATTCGGCCTCCAGCGCGCCGGTGCGCAGCCGGACCAACGGCTCGAGGCCCAGCGCCCGGGACAGTTCGGCGGACGCATTCGCCGGCGTGACGCCGGACAGGTTTTCCGCCGAGATCAGGTTGATCAGCTTGTCGATCTGCACCTGCGCGGTGATTTCGGCGACGTCGATGGAATCGGCCCGGACCATGGTTTGGCCCAGCTTGGCCACCTGGTCGGCCTCGACATTGACCTCGGATATGCGGGCATCGAAGGGCAGCGTGATCACGGTGCGGGCGAGGTTGCGCCGGGCCTCGGCCAGACGCACCTCCTGCGCGGCCAATTGGGCGCGCAACTGCCGGCGTTCGGCGGGGATGAGATTGAGGGCGTTTTCCAGGTTCTGAACTTTCAGCCGGTATGCCAGCAGGTTGCGCTCCTCCTGATCGGCCGCGGCCTGCGAGACCGCCTTGCGCTCGACCAGGGCGCGCTTGCGTTCCAAGTCCCTGGCGTTGAGAGCCAGGGCGCGCTTCTCGATTTCCAGGGAGGCGCGGGTGTTCCCGACCCGGGTCTCGAGCTCGGTGAGCCGCGCCTTCAGCGCCAGAATGTCGGCCTTGGCCCGGTCCACGGCGAGCCGGTAGTCGGTGGGGTCGATGCGCAGCAGGACCGTTCCCCGGGGCAGTATCTCCCCCGCCCGGATGTCGTCCCGAAACTCGATGATCTTGCCGTCCACCTCGGCCACCGCCGCCCAGACCTTGGCGGGTGCGACCGTGCCGAAGCCCAGGGCCCGAGGCGTGAGGGTCAGTTGCGGGACCTCGATCACCCGCACGCGGGTGACGTCTTCGCGGGCTTCGGTGTGCGCCGGCGGTTCCTTGCCGCGGACCATGATGGCGACGATGCCGATGCCGATCAGGATGGGGGGGACGATCAGCAGGCGGCGCCATATGGATTTTTTTTCGCCGGTCATTGTCGGTCTCCATTATCCGGATGGGGCAGCCGCAGGGAGTTCAGCACCGCCTCGGTGATCATACGCCGGACCAGGGCGATCCGGTCGGGCGTGTACGCCTCCCATCCCGTGCGTCTCATCAACAGTTGTTTGGCAACCTCGAACACCACGAGGTTGCCCATGACGGCATGGGCGCGGATCTTGGCCTCCGGGCTGTCCGGATCCATGCCGAGGGCCGCCGCCGCCAGGGCGGTGACGCTGCGGTGGATCGGGCCGAGCCGGCCTTCATAGAGGATGTCGAAGTCCTGCGAGGGATTGGCGTACTCGCGCATCACCATGGGCGCCCTGTGGGCCATGAAATCGCCTTCGAGGAATATGCTAGTGAACCCGTGAACGAAGCCCGCGACTACACGGGCGAGGGCGGCCTTGTCGGCGCCCGCGGCGGCGATGCCTTCGGCCATCCTTTGGGCCACCGGTCCCACGAGAGGTTCGGTGTCTTCCACCAGCCGATGCAGCACCGCCCGGTAGAGATCCCGCTTGCCGCCGAAGTGGTAGGCGATGGCGGCGATATTGGCCCCGGCCTCGGATGCCAGCTGCCGGGTGGTGACCGAGTCGTAGCCGTATCTGGAAAACAGGGTGAGCCCCGCATCCAAAAGCTGGCCGCGGGTTTCGTCGCCCCGGCTGAGGGACGCATCGGGAGCGGGTTCGCGGGCGGTATTTTGGGCCATTTCGCCTTCCTCCACCGCTGATATAGACCGAGCAACCGTTTAATTCAATCGTTTGATTGAATTAATTCGGCCCGTCGAGGCCGGATGAGCTTCCGGGGTTCGGCGATCCGGCCGTTGAAACGTTCGGCGGGGTCAAGGGACGGCGGGCGCCTGCTCACCCCATTCCGAGTTCAAGCCGGCCTCAGGCGCTGGGCCCCGAGTGCGCGGCGGCGTACCCCCAAAACGCCGGATGCGCTTCCCAATAGAAGCATCTCGCTCCAAACGGCCGGGGCTAATTGGCGCCGTGGCAGTGCTTGTATTTCTTGCCCGACCCGCAGGGGCAGGGGGCGTTGCGGCCGACCTTGCCCCAGGTGGAGGGATCTTCGGGATCGACCTCCGCCGCCGCTTGGCGGGAGCGGACCGGCTCTTCAATAACCACCGCGTCGCCGTAATCGCCTTCGGGACCGGCGAATTCGCCGCCGTCGGCGAAGGCCGGGTCCTCATATCCCTCGACGGTCTCCGGCGCGTCGCGGTCGAAGATGCCCATCTCGTCGATCCCGGTCAGCTGCAGCTCCATGTGGGCGAGCACCTGACTGACCCGCTCGTCGAGTTCGTCCAGCATGCCGTTGAACATCTCGAAGGCCTCGCCCTTGTATTCGTTGAGCGGGTCCTTCTGGCCGTAGGCCCGGAGGCCGATGCCTTGACGCAGGTGGTCGAGGGAGAGCAGGTGCTCCTTCCACACCTGATCGAGAATCTGCAGGAGCAGGCTCTTCTCCACGTCCCGCATGATCTCCGGTCCCCAGGTCGCGGCCTTTTCGGCCATCTTGCGGTTGACCCGGTCCAGGATGCGGTCGTTGACCTCGGTGTCGGCGACGCCTTCCTCCCGGGCCCACTCGGAAACCGGCAGATCGAGGCCGAATATGCGCTTCATCTCTTCGTGCAGCGCGTCGGTTTCCCATTGCTCCTGATAGGCTTTTTCCGGGATGCACCGGCTGACCGTCCGGCTGACGACATTGGTCCGCATGTCCTGGAGCGTGTGGGAGACGTCGGTGGCGCTCATCAGCTCCTTGCGCTGCTCGTAGATCACCTTCCGCTGGTCGTTCATCACGTCGTCGAACTTGAGCAGATTCTTCCGGATATCGAAGTTGCGCGCTTCGACCTTCTGCTGCGCCTTCTCCAGCGCCTTGTTGATCCACGGGTGGACGATCGCCTCGCCTTCCTCGAGGCCGAGCTTGGTCAGCATGCTTTCCATGCGCTGCGAGCCGAAGATGCGCATCAGGTCGTCTTCCAGCGACAGGAAGAATTTCGATCCGCCCGGATCGCCCTGACGGCCCGACCGGCCCCGGAGCTGGTTGTCGATGCGCCGGCTTTCGTGGCGTTCGGTGCCGACGATGAACACGCCGCCGGCGTTCAGCACCACCTGCTTGCCGGCGGCGACCTCTTCGCGGACCTTTTGGGTCAGTTGTTCGTGCTTCGCTTCGTCGGCCTCGCCCTCGAGCTGCTGGCGGACCAGCATGTCGACGTTGCCGCCGAGCTGAATGTCGGTGCCGCGGCCGGCCATGTTGGTCGCGATGGTGACCGCCCCCGGCGCGCCGGCCTGGGCGATGATGTAGGCTTCCTGCTCGTGGTAGCGGGCGTTCAGCACCTGGTGCGGAATATTCTTCTTTTTCAGCAGCTCGGAGATGTCTTCGGACTTTTCGATGGAGACCGTGCCGACCAGCACCGGCTGCTTTCTTTCCCGGCAGTCCTCGATCAGCTCGACGATGGCGTCGTATTTCTCCGCCGTCGAGCGATAGACCTCGTCGTCCTGGTCGTCGCGGACGATGGGCAGGTTGGTCGGGATCTCGATGACTTCCAGCTTGTAGATCTCGGAGAATTCCCCGGCTTCGGTCATCGCCGTGCCGGTCATGCCGGCGAGCTTCGGGTACATGCGGAAATAGTTCTGATAGGTAATCGAGGCGAGGGTCTGGTTTTCCTGCTCGACGGTCACCCCCTCCTTGGCTTCGAGCGCCTGGTGCAGCCCTTCGGAGAAGCGGCGGCCTTCCATCATCCGGCCGGTGAATTCGTCGACGATCACGACCTGGCCGTTGTGGACCATGTAGTCGGTGTCGCGCTGGAACATGGTGTGGGCGCGGAGCGCCTGGTTGACGTGGTGAACCAGTGAAACGTTGGCGTAGTCGTACAGGTTGCCGTTCTGCAGCAGCCCCGCCTCGTCGAGCAGCTGCTCCACATGCTCGGTGCCCTGATCGGTCAGGGTGACGGTGCGCATTTTCTCGTCTTTTTCGTAGTCTTCCTCGACGAGGCTCGGGATCACCTCGTCCACCGCGGCGTACATGTCCGACGATGCTTCGGCGGCGCCGGAAATGATCAGCGGCGTCCGCGCCTCGTCGACCAGGATCGAGTCCACTTCGTCGACGATGGCGTAGTTGAACTCCCGCTGCACCATGTCTTCGAGGGTGAATTTCATGTTGTCCCGGAGGTAGTCGAAGCCGAACTCCGAGTTGGTGCCGTAGGTGACGTCGGCGTTGTAGGAGACGCGCCGCTCCTCGTCGCTCATCCGGGGAACGATGACCCCGACCGAGAGGCCCAGCATGTCGTAAATCTTGCCCATCCACTCGGCGTCGCGGCGGGCCAGGTAGTCGTTGACCGTGACCACATGGACGCCCTTGCCTTCGAGGGCATTGAGATAGACCGGCATGGTGGCGACCAGCGTCTTGCCCTCGCCGGTCTTCATCTCGGAGATCATGCCGTTGTGCAGCACGAACCCGCCGACCAGTTGAACGTCGTAGGGGCGCTCGCCGAGGGCCCGCTTGGCCGCTTCGCGCACCGTCGCGAAGGCGTCGACCAGCAACTCGTCCAGGCTCTCGCCCTCGGCGGCGCGGCCTTTCAGCCAATCGGTCCGCGCCTTCAGGTCGGCGTCCGACAGGGCCTCCATGTCGGGTTCGAGACCGTTGATGGCGTCGACGGTGCCGCTGAGTCCTTTGACGTAACGGTCGTTGGCCGACCCAAACACGCGCCGGGCGAGGGCGTCAAACATGGAAATTCCTCGGACGAGTCAGAAGCTTGGCGGCACGCGCACCGCGCTGGCAAAGAGATATGGCCGGGATGGCGCCTTGTCAACGACCGGCATCTGCGCTCGCATCCTTGTGTGATGCGGCCATTTCGGCCATAGGGTATCGTAAGCGAACGGTTCCTTGCCTCCGAACGCGGTGCCAGGGGTCTGAAACCGAACGGGTTTAGCATCGCAGGACCGAAATATGCGCAAATTCGCTCTCGCAGCGGCTGCCGCGGCTCTCTCCGCCGCGCTGGCGCTGCCGCAACTGTCCACGGCCGCGAAAGCCGCCGATGATCCGGTGGTCGCCGTCGTGAACGGTTATGAAATTTTCATGTCGGACATCATGAACCGGCGCCAGCAGTTGGGCCCCCAGGCCCAGCAGTACCCCATGCAGCTGCTGTTCAACCTGATCCTGCAGGACATGATCGCCGTCCGGCTGGTGGCCGACGAAGCCCGCAAGCAGGGCTACGACAAGGAGTCCCAGGTCCGCCGCGCCGTGTCCCAGATCGAGGACCAGATCCTCCAGCGGGAGCTGATGTCCCGCTACGTCAAGGACAACATGACCGATGACGCGGTGAAGGCCCGGTATGACCAGTTCCTGAAGGAAAATCCGCCCCTCGACGAGGTTCGGGCCCGCCATATCCTGGTGGAGACCGAGGAGCAGGCCCGCGCGGTCATCGTCCGCGTCGGCAAGGGAGAGGATTTCGGGCGGCTGGCCCGGGAGCTCTCGACCGGGCCGTCCGGGAAGGTCGGCGGCGATCTCGGCTATTTCACCCGTGAGAAAATGGTGCCGGAATTCTCCGCCGCCGCGTTCGGGCTGCGGCCGGGCGACGTCACCAGATCGCCCGTGAAGACCCAATTCGGCTGGCACGTCATCAAGGTCGAGGACCGCCGCACCCAGGAGGCGCCGAGTTACGCCCAGGCCGAGGGCCAGATGCGCGAACAGGTGGAGGAGCAGCTGACCCGGAAGTACGTGAGCGAGCTGCGCGAGAAGGCCAAGGTGGAAACCTTCGGACCGGAAGGGCGTCCCGATCCGAAATAGGGAAGAGGCCGCCGCATCCGCTGGACGGCGGGCGCGGCTTTGACTAAAAGGAGGGCGCCGCGGCAGCGGCGCTTTTCTTTTGAACGGCCTTGAACCAATGACCGATAAATCACCGCTCGCACCCGATCGCTTTCCGGAAATGCCCGCCGTCCCAGGCGTGAAATTCGCCCCGGTTTCCTGCGGGCTCAAGAAAGACGGGGCGCTCGACCTGCTCTTCGTCTCTCTGCCCGAGGCGACGGATGTCGCCGGTGTGTTCACGGACAGCGCCATGTCCTCGCCGACCATCGATTGGGATCGCGATGTCCTGAATAGCGGCCATGCACGCGGGCTGGTCATCAATTCGGCCAACGCCAATTCGTTTACCGGCAAGGCGGGCGTCGCCGTGGTCGAGGCAACGGCGGCGGCGGCGGGAGACGTGCTGGGCTGCGCGCCGGGCGACGTAATGATCAGTTCCACCGGGGTCATCGGTGAACAATTGCCGGTCGAGAAAATCACCAATGCGCTGCCCGGCCTTAACCCCGAAGAGGGCGCGAGCTGGGAAGACGCCGCGCTCGCCATCTCGACCACCGATACGTTTCCGAAGGGCGCGTCGCGGCAGGTTGAACTCGACGGCACGAGCGTGACCATCGCCGGGATCGCCAAGGGGTCGGGGATGATCGCGCCCCATATGGCGACCATGCTTGCTTATGTTTTCACCGATGCCGCCATATCCCACGGGGTGCTTCAGCATCTCCTGCAGAACGCGGTCAACAGGAGCTTCAACAACATCTCCGTGGATTCCGACCGGTCAACCAATGACACGGTCCTGCTGTTCGCCACCGGCCGGGCGGAGCACAAGTGGGTGGCCCAGGCCGGCGACGCGCATCTGCGCGACTTCCGGGGCGCCCTCGACGAGGTGTGCCTCGACCTCGCCCATCAGATCGTCCGGGACGGGGAGGGGGCGGCCAAGTTCATCGAAATCACCGTGACCGGCGCCGAGGACGACCGGGCGGCCAAGGCGGTGGGCCGCGCCATCGCCGATTCGCCCCTGGTCAAGACCGCCATCGCCGGCGAGGACGCCAACTGGGGTCGGATCGTCATGGCGGTCGGCAAGGCCGGCGAGGCGGCTGACCGGGACAGGCTCGCCATCACCATCGGCGGCATCGCCGTCGCCCGGGACGGCGTCGCCGTGGATGGCTACGACGAGGCCCCGGTGGCGGCCCACATGAAGGGCGACGAGATCGGCATCGAAGTGGATCTCGGCGTCGGGTCCGGCCGGGCGACGGTCTGGACCTGCGACCTGACCCACGGCTACATCTCCATCAATGCCGATTACCGGACCTGATCCGGCGATGGTTCCCGTTCTCGAGACCGAGCGGCTGGTTCTGCGGCCGTTCGCCGATTCGGACCTCGACCATCTCGTCGAGCTGATCGGCGATGCCGACGTGGCGGCCATGACCTCCAACGTTCCCCATCCCTATACCCGGGCGGACGGCACGGCATGGTTGGAGCGCCGCCAATCGGAGACACCGGAAGGTGACGATGCGACGCTGGCGATTCAGCTTCGTTCCGGTCCCCCGCTTGTCGGCAGCATCGCTCTCTGGTGCCGGGAGAAGAACCGGGTTGCGGAAATCGGATACTGGCTCGGGCAAATTTACTGGAACCGGGGATACATGACCGAGGCGGCGCAGGGCATTTTGCGCTATGCATTCGACGAATTGGGTTACGGGACGGTCTATGCATGGGCGTTCACGCACAATCTCGCTTCCCGGCGCGTGCAGGAGAAGCTCGGCATGACCTTGGTGGAGACGAGGCTCCGTCTCGCGCCGGCCCGGAACCGGGAGATCGAAACGACGAAGCGCCGGATTACGGCCGAGGAATGGCGGAATGACCATCGGACCTGATCCGAGCTGCCTGGAGGCCGAGGCGCGCGCCGCCGGGCCCGGCCGGCCGGTGGTTCTGGTCTCGGCAATCGCGCTGGTCGACGCCGACGGGCGGGTGCTGCTGGCACGGCGCCCGGAAGGCAAGATCATGGCCGGGCTTTGGGAGTTTCCGGGCGGCAAGGTGGCGGACGGCGAAACCCCGGAAGCCGCGCTCTGCCGGGAGCTCAAGGAGGAATTGGACCTCGACGTGACCGAGAGCTGCCTCGCGCCCATCGCCTTCGCCTCCCACGCCTACGACGACTTCCATCTCCTGATGCCGCTGTTCGTCTGCCGGGTGTGGAAGGGGACGCCGGTCCCGAGGGAGGGACAGGCGCTCAAATGGGTGTTCCCGAACCGGATGGGGGACTATCCCATGCCGCCGGCGGACGAGCCCTTGGTGGCCCTGCTCTGCGATCTCCTCTGAGGGAACCGCCGCCGTGTTGCGGCGCCGAACTCTCCTGCTAGGATGGCGCCCACTTCAGGGAGAGAAACGTGAACGACACCGTTACGGCCCCAGATACAGACCAAGTCACCGCCTGCGTGATGATCATCGGCGACGAAGTGCTGTCCGGGCGCACCGAGGACGCCAACCTGAACTGGCTCGCCACCCGCCTTACCGGCATGGGCATCCGGCTCGCCGAGGCCCGGGTCATCCCGGACGACGAGGACGCCATCATCGCCGCGATCAACGAGGCGCGGGAGAAGTACACCTACGTCTTCACCACCGGCGGCATCGGCCCGACCCATGACGACATCACCGCGCTTTGCGTCGCCAAGGCCTTCGGGACCGGGCTGGAACGCCGCGCGGAAGCGGTGAAACTGCTCGAAGAGCATATGGGCAGGGACCGGCTCAACGAGGCCCGGCTGAAGATGGCCGAGGTGCCCGTCGGCTCGACCCTGATCGACAATCCGGTGTCCAAGGCGCCGGGCTTCCGGATGGGCAACGTCCATGTGATGGCCGGCGTGCCCTCGATCATGCGGGCCATGTTCGACGGCATCGCCAGTGATTTGAAGGGCGGCGCGAAGATGCTGTCCAGGACCGTCGTCGCCTACCTGCCCGAGGGCACCGTCGCCGAGGGGCTGGGCCGGGTTCAGGACGATCACCCCGATACGGAGATCGGATCGTACCCGTTCTACAAGGCCGGCAAGTTCGGCTGTTCGCTGGTCACCCGGGCGACCGATCCAGACGAATTGGACGCGGCGGCCGAGGACATCCGCCAAATGATCCGCGATCTCGGCGGCGAGCCCCATGAGGATGACGGCTCGGAACTGCCCCCCGGCTGAGGGGGACTTCCTGGATGCCCCGCCACTTTGCTGGCTGGCCGGCAAAGCCGGTCCAGTGGGCCGGGGCATGACGCTTGATGCTGAATCAAAGAAGCTCGTCATTACCCGGCTTGTCCGGGTAATCCAGAAAAACGTGGATGCCCCGAACAAGTCCACTGCTGTCCGGTTTATTTTTGTGGACGGGTTGCATGGCATTGA
>JAPPFK010000038.1:0-7655 GCA_028823885.1 Rhodospirillales bacterium
GCATCGCGCGGCGCGCCTCTCCTGCTCTGTCGGCCCGACAACGCCGCGCAGACCATGACCCTGGTGAGAAATGCGGGCTGGGCGGTCGACGGGGCGGCGGCGAACATCGTCCCGCCCCTGTCCGGCAATCGGTCGCTGAGCGCTTCAAAAGTATTCGGGCAGCGTCCGCGCAAGGGCGGCCCGGATCCGTTCCTTGACCGGTCGGTCGGCGCGCGGCCGCTCGAACGCGCGGCCGGTGACGCGCTCGTAGAGGGCGATGTAACGGCCGGAGAACTCCACCAGGGTTTCGGCCGGGATTTCCGGGATCGGTTCAGAATAGGGATCGCACCGCGCCGACACCCACAACCGAAGGAATTCCTTGTCCAGACTGTCCGGGTCCTCTCCGGCCGCGAACCGGCTTTCGTAGGTCTCCGCAATCCAATAGCGGCTGGAATCCGGGGTGTGAAGCTCATCGGCCAACGTGATGACACCGGTCTCGTCGACGCCGAACTCATACTTGGTGTCGACAAGGATAAGGCCGTTCCGGGCGGCAATCTCCTGACCGCGGGCAAATAGAGCCAGGCTCTTGTCCGCCAGTTCGTCCCATCGGGCTTGGGACACAAGCCCCCGCGCCACCGCGTCCGCCGGCGTGATCGGAACGTCGTGCGCCCCCGCCGCCCCCTTGGTGGTCGGGGTCAGGATGGTCTCGTCGAGCCGCTGGTTCTTCTTCATGCCGTCGGGGAAAGGGTGTCCGTAGAGCACCCGCCCGCCCCGCTCATACATGGGCCAGATGGCCGTATCGGTGGAACCGGTGAGATAGGATCGGACCACCATCTCCACGGGCAGCATCTCCAGCTGCCTGACAATGGCGACGTTGGGGTCGGGGTCGTCGATCACGTGGTTGGGGCAAATGTCGCCGGTCCGGTCAAACCAGAACCGGGCGGTCTGGTTGAGAACCTGCCCCTTGAAGGGAACCGCGGCCAGCACCCGGTCGAAAGCCGATTGCCGGTCGGTGGTGATGAACACGCTCCGCCCGTCATCGAGCGCGTAGGTGTCCCGCACCTTGCCCCGATGGAAATTCGGGAGCTCCGGAAACTCCGCCTCGGTGAGGCAGTTGGCGATGAGGGTCTCCGCGTCGGTCATGGGCTCGGTCAGGGGCTAGAGATACGGCTGGAGCCAGCCGAGGGAGTCACCGGTGGTCGTCCTGGGGTGGTACTCGGCGCCCAGGAATCCTTTCCATCCGGCCCGGTCCATGGCCTCGAAAACGTAGGGATAGTTGATCTCGCCGGTGCCGGGCTCGTGGCGGCCCGGCGTGTCGGCGAACTGGATATGGCCGATGTGCTCCAGGTTCGCTTCGACCGTCCGGACCAAATCGCCCTCCATTATCTGCATGTGGTAGAGGTCGTGCTCGATGCCGAGATTGGCGTGCCCCGCCGCCTCGATCAGACCCACCGCCTGCCCGGTGGAATGCAGCAAAAAGCCCGGCCGGTCGGCCGTGTTCACCGCCTCGGTGATAACCCGCACCCCGATCCCGCTCATGGCGTCCGCCGCCAGATTGAGGTTTCCGGCAAGCGTTTCCAGACAGGCGTCCCGCGTGAATTCCTCCATGGAGGGCCACCCGGCCAATACATTGACGTTCATGGGCCGCAACGCATCCGCATACCGGAAGGTCTCTTCGAGATAGGCCTTGAACGTGTCCTCCGCGCCGGGCATGGCGGCCGTACCCGGCTCTCCCTGGTCCAGCGCCCCCACCTTGTGATTGAACACGGCGATGGGCAATCCGATGCCGTCGATTGCCGCCTTCAAATCGTCGAGGCCGGTTTCATAGGGGAACTGAAACTCGACCGCTTCGAAGCCGGCATCCCTGGCCGCGGCGAACCGCTCGAGAAACGGCAGTTCGGTGAACATGGTCGAAAGATTGGTCGAAAAGCGCGGCATCCGCCGGGGCCTTCCCTAGTCGGGTGGTTCGAAGCGCAATCTTCGCTGTACGGGGAAGAATCGCAAGTCCCAACGCTCGGCGACCAGTCCCCAGATGCCCTGGGGCGCCTTCAACATGATGACCACGGCGACGAGGCCGAGGAGGATCAGATACCACGTGCCGAACTGCGCCAACGGTTCGCGGAGCAGGAAGAAAATCAGCGTACCGATGATCGGGCCTTCGATGGTGCCGATGCCGCCGATAACGACGATGAAGATCACCGTCGTTGTCCAGTTGATATCGAAGGCCGCCGCGGGGCTGATCCGCAGCTTGGTAAGGAAGATCAGCGCGCCGATGGCCGTCGTCCCGAAGGCGACGAAGATGTAGATCATCAACTTGGCGCGGAAATTGTCGACCCCCAGGCTCGCCGACGCCTCCTCCGAATCCCGGATGGCCGTCAGGGCGAGGCCGTGGCGCGACCGCAACAGCCCGTAGACGATGGCGATGATGCAGATCACCACCGCCAGGGCGACGAGGTAGATCACCGCATCCCGGCCCGAGCGCGACGCGGCGATGTCACGCACCACGCTCACCGGCAGGCTGATGCCCGAGCCGCCGCCGAGGGTCTGAATCTGCGCGAAGCCCAGGAGAAATACTTCGGCCACCACCCATGTGCCGATGGCGAAATAATGACCCCGCAATCGAAAGACCAGGAAGGCCACGGGCAGGGATACCACGGCGCCGATGAGACCGGCGAGCGGGATGCTCCAGGCCGCTCCCACCGGCGTGAATATGGCCAAGGCGAACAGCATATAGCCGCCGAGGCCGACGAAGGCCTGCTGCCCCACCGAGACCAGCCCGGCGTACCCGGCGAGCAGGTTCCACATCTGGGCGAGCGCCAGAATATAAAAGATCTCAACCAGCAGCCGCATGGTCGCCCGATCGGCCCACCACGGCGCCGCGGCAAGGAACAGGAGCAAGACAATGCCGGCGACCGCGCCGCCCCGGCTGGCACGGGTCGATCGGATCACCGAATAGCGGCCCTGGGCCGTCGCCTCAATCATCGCGAGTCCTCGGGAACAGGCCGTTGGGCCGGATGGCGAGTACGACCAGGAAAGCGATATGGCCGGCGAGAATCTGAAATCCGGGATCGATCTTTGCGCCGATGTTCTGTGCGACGCCCAGGATTATCCCGCCGGCGAGGGTTCCCCAGAGGGAGCCGAGGCCGCCCATGATCACGGCTTCGAAGGCAAACAGCAGGCGCGACGGCCCGACCGACGGATCGAAATTGGTGCGCACCCCGAGAAACACGCCGGCGATGGCTACCAGCACCAGCGCCAGCGCCATGGCCAGGCCATAGACGTGGCGGTGGTCGATCCCCATCAATTGCGCCGTCACCGGATCGTCCGAGGTGGCGCGGAACGCACGGCCCAAACTGGTCCGGTTGAACACCGCCTGAATGGCGAAGATCAGCACGACCGCGGTCACGAAGATGATCAGGGGGAACACCCCGACGGCGAGATCTTCGGTGAGATTGATGCTGAGGGTCTCGAACGCGCCGATCTTCAGGCGCTGGGAATCGGCGGAAAAAACCTCCAACAGCAAATTCTGGATGACGATGGAAAGCCCGAAGGTGACCAGCAAGGGGGGCAGCAGGTCAGGACCCAGTGTCGGGTTCAGCACGCCCCGCTGCAGGACGTAGCCGAACACCGCCATAATCGGAATAACCGCGATCAGGCTGATGAACGGTCCGACGCCGGTGCCCTCCACCACGACCAGGGCGACAAAGGCCGCCAGGACGATGAAATCGCCATGGGTAATGTTCACCAGCCGCATGACCCCGAAGATGATCGCAAGGCCGGTGGCGAACAGGGCATAGAGTCCGCCCGTCAGCACGCCCTGGAGGATGGAGTTCACCCACTCGATCATTGGGATTTCCCCAGATAGGCGTTGGCGATGTCGTCGCGGCTCATCTGCGCCGGGTTGCCTTCCAGGGAAATCCTCCCCTCCTGGAAGCAATAGACCCGGTCGGCGACCTCGAGGGCTTGGTTGATATCCTGCTCGACAATCAACAGGGAAACGCCTTCGGCCTTGATGGCGGGGACGGATTCGTAAATGTCCTTGATGATGATGGGCGCCAGGCCGAGGGACAGTTCGTCGCACAGCAGGAGCTTCGGGTTGGCCATCAACGCCCGGCCGATGGCGACCATCTGCTGTTCGCCGCCCGACAACGCGGTGCCCGGATTGTCGCGCCGCTCCTTCAAGCGCGGGAACATCCCGTAGACCCGGTCCAGGGACCACGTGCCGGGACGGCCGTCGTAACCGCCGATCACCAGGTTTTCCTCGACCGACAGGCTGGGAAACAGTCTTCGGCCCTCGGGCACCATGGCGATGCCGAGACCCGGGATATCCGATGCCTTGCGCCCGGCGATCGACCGGCCGTCATAGGTGAATTCATCCGCCGCGTATTTGACCAGCCCGGTGACCGAGCGGAGGAAAGTGGATTTCCCGGCGCCGTTGGCGCCGATCACGGCCACCGTCTCGCCCTCGTCGAGGGAAAAATCGATCCCGAACAGGGCCTGAAAATCGCCGTAAAAGGCGGTGAGATTTCTGACGGCTAGAAGGCTCATTCGACCGAGATCCCCATATAGACCTTTTGCACCTCGGGCGAATTGATCACCGCCTCGGGGTCGCCGTCGTCGAGCTTTTCGCCGAAATTAATCACGATCAGCCGATCGACCACGGAAAGAAGCGCATGAACGATATGCTCGATCCAGATGATCGACATGTTTTCCGCGCGTATGCCGTTGATGGTCGCCACCAGATCGACCACCTCGGGCTCGGTCAGGCCGCCGGCGATTTCGTCCAGCAAAAGCACCCGCGGCTTGGTGGCGAGCGCGCGGGCGAGTTCAAGCCGCTTGCGCTCCAGAAGCGTCAGGGAACCGGCAAGCGCATTGGCCTTGGACGCAAGCCCGGTGCGTTCGAGGATCGCCGCGCAATGGTCGGTGCTCTCGGCTTCGCCGTCGCCGCCGCCGAAGGCCGCGCCGACGAGCAGGTTTTCGAATACGGTCATGCCGCCGAAGGGATGGGGGATTTGGTAGGACCGGCTGATACCCGCCCGGCACCGGTCGAAGGCCGAGGCCCTGGTAATGTCCCGCCCGTCATACGTGATAACGCCCTGATCGCTGCTGAGCGTGCCCGTAATCAGATTGAACAGCGTCGACTTGCCGGCCCCGTTCGGACCGATGATTCCCAACGCCTCCCCTTCCTCCAAATGAAGGAAGAAGGAATTGATCACCTGTAATGACCCGAAGCTCTTGGCAAGATTCTCGACGTCGAGAAGCGGCACCCTGGTCTCCCTGTTTCGGCCCGCCGCCCCGGAATTGTGTCCGATGTCATGGGCGGGTCACTCCGTAGTGCGGGGATGGGACTCGTAAGTCAAGGGCCGCCCATGCCCAGCATCAAATTGACATACAGGTTTGATCAGGCGGGCCGTGAAGCTTTTCGCCGAATTATCAACTCGCGAAGGACCAGCAAGGCGCCGGCATTCATCACCAAGATGTAGGTGCTTGATCCGTTTCCTGCATATGGGGTTCGTCCGCCGATGAGGAATTGGATTGTTCAATACCGGCCTGCTCGCCATGATGACCGCCGTGAATTTCATACTCATCAAGGAGGAACGAATGGGAGACGCACCTGACCTGAGCTGGCAGGGACTCGTCGGCATGTGCCGGGACAAGGGATTGTTGGCCAAGGAGCTCTATGTCGTGTTCACCAGGCCGACCGGCGGCATGGAGGCCATCTTCGAAAACCTGGAGCAGCACCTCGCGTTTCAGGGCGAGTTGGAAGCCAAGGGCATCATGTTCGGCGCGGGTCCGTTCCCCAACGATGCGGGCGACGAATGGGGCGGCCAAGGCATGGTCATCATCCGCGCCGACAGCCTGGAAGAGGCAAGAAAGATCGCGGATTCGGATCCCATGCACGCGAGCGGCGCGCGGGACTACACGATCCGGCCGTGGCTGCTGAACGAGGGCCGGGTCATGGTCGACCTCACCTATTCCAGCGGCCGCTACAAGATGGACTGAGCGAACCTTCTTTTGAACGTGAAAACGCCCGGGCGAAGACCCGGGCGTTTCCGAATTTGGCGCGATTGCCGGCTATTTCATGCGCCACAGGCGGTGATAGCCGAGGTTGGCATCGTTCGGGTTGCGAACCCCGCCCACATGCTTCTGAGCCATCATCGCGGCAGGCGCATATTGGAACGGCATGTAGGCCACCACTTCCGTCTTCGCCTTCTCGAACGCGCAGTGCGCGGCCTTTACTTCCGCATCGCCCCGCGCCGCCTTTACCTTGGCGATGGCCGCATCCAGCTTCGGTGAATTGATCCGCCAGATATTGTTCTTGTGCTTGGAATGCAGATCCATGTTGAACACCGTCGGATGGATCAGCGGCCCGCGCGGGTTCATCCACGCCGGAGTCTCGCCCTTGACGATCTTGAAGACCACGCCGGTGGGCCCGCGGCCGCCGACCTTGATCTCGCTTTCGACACCGACCTTTTTCCACATGGCCTGAATAATCTCGATGGTCTTGCGGAACGACGGAATATTCAGCGTCCAAATCTCGATCTTCGGCACCGGCTTGCCGAAGTCGGCCAGCAGCGCCTTGGCCTTCTCGACATTGAACTCGGGATACGCAATTCCCTCGCAGTGCCACGGTGAACCGGGCGGGAACGACTGATCGGCGAAGATCGGGGAGTTCCGGCCGACGATCTTGATGATCGCCTTGCGGTCGATGGCGTGGGCCAGCGCGCGGCGGACCCGGACATCTTCCAGCGGCGAATGGCTGGCTTGGAAGTTGATCGAGAAATGCAACTGTCCGCGCGTGCCGTTGGCGATATTGAACTTGTCGCCTTCCTTGCGGGCGCGCGCCAGGCCGGAGCCGTTCAACGACCACATCACATCCAGGTCGCCTGCCGCGAACGCATTCCATGCCGCCGCGGTCTCGGGTCCGGTGGTGATGCGATAGAAAATCTCGTCCAGATGCTGCGAACCGGGATCCCAGTAGTTCGGGTTCTTGACCAGAGTCACGCCCTTGCCCGGCACCCACTCCTTGACCATGTAGGGGCCGGCGCCGGCGGACATGCGGTTATAGTTCGGGTCGTCCTGAAACTTCTTGGCGAAGCTCGGCGCGTTGGTGAACCAAACGTAGACACCACCGTCCGCCATCACGTCGCGGAAGGCCAGATTCGGTTCACCGAACTGGAATTCGACGGTGTGCTTGTCGATCGCCACGACCTTTTGCAGGTTGGAGCCCAATTGCGCCCGGAATCGGCCGGCCAGGCTGCTGCCCAGCAGGCGGTTCCAGTGATGGACATAGGCCTCGGAGGTCAGCTCTTCCGAGGGATTGGCCGCGTGCGGGGCGAACTTCACACCCTTGCGCAGCTCGACCCGCCAACGCTTGAAATCGTCGGCGGCCGTCGCCTTGACGGCCAGCTTGGGCACGATCTTGCCGTCGGCGTCCTTCTCGAACAGCTTGTCGTGAACCGCATTAAGGACCTGAAACCGGCCCATGCCGCCCTGCGGCACCTTGATGTGGTCGAACCCGCCGATGTCACGGTTGATATGAACCGTCAGTTTGCCGCCCTGGACAGGTTGCTCCTGACCGGCGGCGCCGGTCGCGGGGGGGGGGGGCGCCCGAAGCCCCCCCCCCCCCCCCCCCCGCCGCGACCGCCCCCCCCCCCCCCCCCCCCCCGCGCGCC
>JAPPFK010000038.1:7665-15812 GCA_028823885.1 Rhodospirillales bacterium
GGCCAAGGCAATGGCCGCCGCCGAGCCGGCAAGCAGCGCCTTGAAACCCATTGATTTTGTAATTGTCGGCATAAAAGACTCCCATAAATGAATGACGCTTGTTTGTTGTTCTGCGTCGATTGCTTCTCAGTGTTTCGATGTCAGGCGACACCCTGAGACGAGGAAAACCTACGAAGCACTCTTATACAAGTCAAGAAATCCGGAGCATGATCCGGTGGCACATCAGCAAAAAACAGGGCCCACGCCGAACGGCGCGGGCCCTGTCGTCTCACAACACGCTTCGGCTATTTTTTGCGCCAGAAACGATGATATCCGAGCAACGGATCGTGAGGCGGCACCACCCCACCCACGTGCTTCTGCGCCATGATGGCGTTCGGCGCGTACTGGATGGGCATGTAGGGCACCACTTCCGTCTTGGCCTGCTCGAACGCGCAGTGGGCAGCCTTGACCTCGGCATCGGTGCGCGCGGCACGGACCTTGGCAATCGCCGCATCCAGCTTCGGCGACTTGATGCGCCAAATATTGTTTTTGCTCTGCGAGTGCAGGTCCATATTGAACACCGTCGGGTGAACCAGAGAACCGCGCGGATTGGCCCATGTCGGGGTCTCGCCCTTCACGATCTTGAAAACCACACCGGTTGGTCCGCGGCCGCCGACCTTGAGCTCGGATTCGACGCCCACCTTCTTCCACATGGCCTGAATGATCTCGGCGGTCTTGCGCATCGCCGGGATGTTCAGCGTCCAGATGGGCAGGACGGGTACGGGCTGGCCGAACTCGGCAAGCAGCTTCTTTGCTTTCTCCGGGTTGAACTCGGGATAGGCGATATTGTCGCAGAACCACTTGCTGCCCGGCGGAAAGGATTGATCGGCGAAGGTCGGCGCATTGCGGCCGACAATCTTGATAATCGCCTTGCGGTCGATCGCGTGGGCCAACGCCAGACGAACCCGGTTGTCCTCGAGCGGCTTGTGGATGGTCTGGAAGTTGATCGACATGTGCAGCTGGCCGCGGTGTCCATTGGCGATGTTGTACTTGTCGCCTTCCTTGCGGGCGCGGGCCAAGCCGGACCCGTTCAGCGACCACATGACATCGAGATCACCCGCCGCAAATGCGTTCCAAGCCGCCGCCGTTTCCGGCCCGGTGGTGATGCGGTAGAAAAGTTCGTCAAGATGCTGTTCCTTGGGATTCCAGTAGTTGGGGTTCTTGACCAGAGTCACGCCCTTGCCGGGAACCCACTCCTTGACCATGTAGGCGCCGGCACCCGCCGACATCCGGTTGTAGTTCGGATCGTTTTCGTTCTTCTTGGCGAAGCCCGGCGCGTTCAGGTACCAAATATAGTTGCCGCCGGTGGCCATGGCCTCGATGAACGCCAGATTTGATTCCGCAAACTGGAACTCCACCGTGTGCTTGTCGGGCCCGGTCACCTTCTGAAGGTTGGAGCCGAGCTGGGCCTTGAACCGGCCCGCGAGACCGCTCCCCAGCAGCCGTGCGAAGTGATGGGTATAGGCTTCGGAGGTCAGTTCCTCGCCGTTCGAGAACTTCACGCCCTTCCGGAGTTCGACCCGCCAGGTTTTGAAGTTATCGCTCGGACTTGCCTTGACGGCGAGTCGCGGCACCGGATTTCCCTTTGCGTCGAGCTCGAACAGGCGCTCGTGAACCGCCCAAAGAACCTGATAACGGCCCATGCCGCCCTGCGGCACCTTGATGTGATCAAACCCGCCGATATCGCGGTTGATGTGAACGGTGAGTTTGCCGCCCTTGACCGGCTGGTCCTGGGCCGCGACATCACCGGCGGCAAACGCAACCGCCGCCGCAACGCCGGCAAGCAGTGACAGCTTAAGTTTGTGACGTGAATTAGCTAAATCCATTGATTGTCTCCCAAATAAATTATGGACGGCGACGGCCATCGGCCATCGTCCGCTTCGCCTCGGATAAATTCATGAGCGGTTTGCGGTTTCTTTTTCTCCCCGCCAACTTGAGGTTAGGAACGTCCCGCCAGCCTGTCAAATCACGGGCAATCTAAACCGTGTAGACGACGGAGCCTTTCGTCTTCCTTCCTTCAAGATCGATGTGCGCTTGGCGCGCCTCCCGAAGCGGGTAGGTCCCGCCGATCTCGATGTCGATGGTGCCGTCCCGAACCAGATCGAACATCTCATTGATGGTCGAAAGGAGCGTTTCGCGCGTGGTGTTGAAGTGGTTGCCGCTGATCCGTTGGAAATAGAGCGACCCCTTGTGCATGAGATCGAGCGGCTCGACCTTGGGAAAATTCCCCGACGCGTTTCCATAGCCGATGAGGAAGCCCAGCGGCGCGAGACATTCCAGGTCGCCCTCATAGGTGGCGGCGCCGACTCCGTCGAAAATAACCGGCACGCCAGCACCGCCGGTGATTTCGTTCACCCGCCCGGCGAAGTTGTCGGTGGTGTAGTCGATAACGTGATGACACCCGTGGGCGCGGGCAATCTCCGCCTTCTCTTCGCTCGACGTGGTGCCGATGACGGTTGCGCCCAATGCCGCGGCCCACTGGCAGGCGATCAGTCCCACACCGCCGGCGACGGCGTGAATCAGGATGGTCTCGCCGGCCTTCACCTCGTAGCACGTCCGAATGAGATTGTGAGCGGTCAGACCCTTGACGATCATCGCCGCGGCGACCCGATCTTCGACGTCATCGGGAATAGGCAGCGCGAAGCGTTCCGGAAAGTTCCGCACTTCGGCATATGAGCCCATCGGCCCGGTCCCGTAGGCCACCCGGTCCCCGACTTCGAATTCACGCACATCGGGGCCGACCGCCTCGACGACGCCCGCGCCGTCGGACCCGATCACCGCCGGAAATTCGTCGCCGGGAACCCCGTAGGAGCCATTGCGATGGTAGACGTCGCGATAGTTGAGCCCCATGGCGCTGTGCCGAATGCGCAGCTCGCCGGGTCCCGGCTCACCGGGATCGTGGTCCTCCCATTTGAGAACCTCGGGCCCTCCATATTCATGGATGACAATGGCTTTCGGCATTACGTCCCCCCGCAAATAATCTCAAGCAAAATGAGCCGTCTGAAAATTGAATGCCCGGAACCGTAGTCAAATCGGTCATCAATTTCACGCCAAAATTCCGGCGCGGCGAAGCCCCAAGACCGCCCCGGGACCGCCCCGGGACCGCCCCGGGACCACATGGTTGATAATCCTCTTCAAATCTCTCATCCTTTGCCCGTCCGATCTGGACTGAATTTATTTTGCGGCCGTCGCGGGTGTCCTATTTCGGGCCCAAGGCAAGAGCGGCGAGCCGGGGGAAAATAGCGATGATCAAAGTTGCGGACGTCAAATACATTCGATTACGCGCTCCCGACCTCGACAAGATGGAGACGTTCCTCACCGATTTCGGGTTGGTCCGTTCCGATCGCACGGACACCGCCCTCTATATGCGGGGCACGGACAACGAGCACCACATTCATGTGACGGAATTGGGCGAACCCGGCTTCATCGGCATGGCCTTCGATGCCGCCCGCGAGGCCGATCTGGATGCCATCTCCCGGTTGGACGGCGCCGGCGAGGTTCACGAGATGGATGAACCCGGCGGCGGAAAACGGGTGATATTGCATGACCCCGACGGCCTGCGGATCGAGATCGTCGCGGGTATGGAAACGGTCGAGCCGATCCAGGTGAAGGAGGTTTTCGAATTCAATTCGGGCTCCCGGCGCCGCCGCGTCGGACCGTTCGTCCGGTCCGGCCCCCGGCCTTCGCAAGTCAAGCGATTGGGCCACATCGTCCTGAGCTGCGGAAAGTTCAAGGAGTGCCAGGACTTCTACATGGGCACGTTGGGGATGCTGACGTCGGATTTCCTTCACGACGACAACGACGACAGCATCGTCAAGGCGAACTTCATGCGCTGCAACCGCGGCCAGGAATATGTCGACCATCATACGGTGCTGATTACCGACCGGGGCGAAGCCGCGCTCGGGCACGTGGCCTTCGAGGTCGAGGACTGGAACGACCTCAATGTCGGTCACTGGTACCTGCAGACCAAGGACTACGTCCACAACTTCGGCATGGGACGGCATATTCTCGGCAGCCAGCTATTCGACTATTGGGCCGACCCCTGGGGCCACAATCATGAACATTGGACCGATGGGGACCTGCTGAACGAGGATACGCCCTACGGGAAGTACCCCCTGCACACCGCCCGCGACATTCAGTGGGGGCCCGGCCGATAGGCCCGGACATATTCTACAAAAATTTCATATATTGAGATTTTTGTAGAAATACGGATAATGCCGTCGAGATCCGAATGACGGCTGAAATGGGGAGAGGACCAAATGATCAAAGTCCGCGATATTGCCTATGGGCGGTTTCGGGTGCCCGATTTGGACGTGGCCGAAAAGTTTCTTCTCGACTTCGGGATGGTCCGCAGCGCCCGCACGGATACGGCGCTCTACATGAGAGGGACGGATCCCCATCACCATCTCTACATCGCCGAACTCGGTGAGCGGGAGTACGTTGGAACGGGCTACTACGCCGATAGTGAGGAAGACCTTGCCGTTATCGCGACCGCCGACGGCGCCGGCGAGATCGAAGACATCGACGAGCCCGGCGGCGGCAAGCGGGTCCGCCTGACCGACCCCGAGGGTTTCGATGTGGAGATCGTTCACGGCATCGAAGGCGTCGATCCGTTGCCCGTCGGCAACGTATTCGACCACAATTTCGGCACCGCGCAGAGCCGCAAGGGAGACCTGGTGCGCCTGCGGAAGGGACCCGCACAGGTGAAACGCTGCGGGCATGTTGTGTTTAACGTAAGCGACCCCATGGCCTGCGACGCCTGGTACAAGGAACACCTCGGCTTCATCAGCTCCGACGAAATGTATGACGGGGACGAGGACAATGTGGTGTTCACCTTCAACCGGTTGGACCGGGGCAAGGAATTCGTCGATCACCACGTCCTGCTGACCGTGCCCCGGCAGCCCAAGGGCCTCGGGCACCTCGCCTTCGAGGTCGAAGACGTGAACGCGGTCTATCTCGGCCACGAGTGGCTCAAGGCCAAGGGCTACAAGCACTCCTGGGGAATCGGCCGCCACATTTACGGATCGCAGATTTTCGATTATTGGTACGACCCGTTCGACTTCAGGGTCGAACACTGGACCGACGGCGATTTGTTGAACGCTGATATTCCGCCGAACCGGGCGCCGGCCAACAACGCGCTGCAGGTTCAGTGGGGAACCGGCCCGGAATCCCGGCTGGAATAGTTGAGCCGTTCGGTACGCTATCGGGGCTCGCTCAGCTGGCCTGGCGAAGTTCTCCGCCGGCCTTTCTGATCAGAAAAGAGTAGACCCCGTCAGCTTCCTGCGAGCGTTCGAGCGAGTGGCCCGCGCTTCGGCAGAAAGCCGGAATATCCCGCGTAGAGGCCGGGTCGGTGGCTAAGATGCTAATCAGTTCTCCGGGGGCCAGCGCCTTGATCGCCTTTTTGACCTTGAGCACCGGCAGCGGGCAAAGAAGCCCCTTGGTGTCGATCTCGGTGAACTGTCTCAATGGTTTTCCCTGGAAGATGCTCTTGAACTCACCGCCGAAGGCTCACTGATGAATGATATTTTCCGGTCCTGCAACCCAATAAGGCGTATGGGTATGAATTGATATTTCATTGCGGAGCCTGGACCATGTTTCCTTCCGCGGGCTCGTCTTGAAATATCACGTCGCGGTGACTGCGGAATTTCCCGGATGAACCGAACGGCAATGGGACGGTTTCGCGACGGTCTCGGGCCGCCGTCGGTTCTCAGGTCTTCGCCATTCCGTGCTCCAAGCCCACGCCCTCCAGCGCCCCGAACAACTCCTCGATACGACGCCGGTCGGCGTCCGGCAGGGGCGGACGGGTCAGGGACTCGATATTCCGCTCGAGATGATCGAGGTCGCCGGTGCCGAACAATGTCACGTCGACCCCGGGCTCATGACGGCAAAACCGGTAGGCCGCCTCGATGATGTCGCCGGCGCCCTCGGGATGGATCAGAAATCCCAATGGGTCCTTTTCCGCCGCCAGCCAATCCGGCACCTCGCCCTTCTCGGCAAGCTTCCCGAGAGCGGCCCGCAACCGGCCGGGAAACGAGAAAATATTCCTGACGGCGAACATGATCAGTGTCCCGATCCGATATTTTCGGGTCCCGGGAAAACTATGGGCTCGAGCATTCTGATTGAGCATCGAGAACGCCAGCATCACGACATCGAACCAATCGTCTTCGAAGGCTTGCCGCAGCATCTCGTGCCGGAAATCGCCGGGCGGGTATTCGGTTATCCCCAGCCACCGGATCTTTCCCTTTTCCCGTTCCCTCAGAAGCGCCGGCAGGACTTTGACGGCATCGGCATAGTCGCCGGGAGTGACGCCGTGGAGGTGAAATACGTCGATGTAATCGGTCTTGAGGTCTCTCAATGACCGGTCGAGAGAGGCGATCGTTCGGACATCGGCGTCGCGCGAACGCCAATTCTCCCAGGCTTTCGTCGACACCACGACACGGTCCCGGGGGATTGCGGCGAGCGCCGCGCCGATAATCGGTTCGGTACCGTAGATCGGCGCCGTGTCGATGAAATTGACCCCGAGATCGACGGCGGCATGCACGAGCCGCACGGATTCGCCGAAGCTCTTCCCCGTCTTGCGGCCGAGCCGGCTTCCACCCCCGGCGCCCAACCCGGCGACGCTGACTTCCAGCCCCGTGCGGCCCAATACGGTCCTGTTCATCATTCCTCCGAAATCAACCCGGGGCAGACTAGACTTCGCCGAACCGGAACTAAAGACGGCGAACGAATTCAGGCTCGTCAATCCGTTGTCCGGTGCTACCATGCGCATCCATGCCGGTACGACAGGGATGTGAGTTATGGATGGAACATCGACATCGACACGCGCGGCCGCGGAATTGGGTCCGCCTGTCTTCAAATCCCTCGATCACGTGAGCTTCCCGTGCCGGGACCTTGAAGAAGGCAGGAAGTTCTATATGGGTGTCCTCGGCGGCGAAATAATCGTCGAGGAACCGGCTTTTATCCTGTTCGACATAAACGGCGCCCATATCGGCATCGGCTCCGTCGGCGCCACCTTCATGGAACCGGGAAACGAATACCCGCATATCGGCTTCGATTGCGATGCCGAGACGCTGGTGCATACCAAGGAGTGGCTGGCGGCCTGCGGCATACCGTCAACGCCCTATTGGACGCGCGCGGGTGTCGAGGCCCTGATGTTCTTCAGGGATCCCTCGGGCAACGTCATCGAGCTTTACTGCCAGGAGGGATACGAGGACGCGCCCAACCTGCCCCGCGGACCGGCGCAAGGCCACGGCAACGCCATCGATATCGACGCGATCCGGTACGACACCTGGCATTTGCCGGGCGAAGGCTGAGCGTACGGGGACAAGCATGCTGGAGTTATATTTCTTTCACGGCGCGACCTGCGGGCTGAAGGCCCGTTTGGCGTTTGCGGAAAAGCAGCTGGACTACGACGGACACGCCGTCACCAGGGATTACCTCCGCACCGAGGATTATCGCAGGCTCAACCCGCAGGGCGTGGTGCCGACCCTGATCCATGACAGCGAGATCATCCTCGAAAGCTCGGTGATACTGAACTATGTCGACGATGCCTTTGACGGCCCGCCGCTGAAAATCGCCGGACCGCTTGGAACGGCGCGCGCCTGGTGGTGGATGAAGCGGGCCGACGAATGCCTGCCGTTTATCGGCACGTTCACCTACACGATCTCCATGCGGCCGAAAATTCTGGAAAAGACCCCGGAAGAGCTGGAAGCCTATATCGAGGGAATTCCCAGGCCCGAGAACCGGGCGCGCCGCCGTGCGATCATCGAACAAGGCTATGACAGCCCGTATTTCCCGCTGGCGGCCGAAGGCCTGACCCGGATGCTCACCGACATGGAGAGCGCGCTCGAAAAAAACAAGTGGCTCGCCGGCGACGGCTATTCTCTCGCCGACACGGCCATGTCGCCCTTGGTCGAGCGGCTGCACGAACTGGCGTTCGACGGCATGTGGGAAAATCGGCCGGGGGTCGCCGATTGGTGGGAGCGAATTCGCGCCCGCCCGTCCTATGACGCGTGCCTCGCCGACACCCCGAATCCCGAGGGGCCCCAGCATCGGGCCGCCGGCGAGAAGGCGTGGCCGGAAGTCAGGGATGCGCTTCCGGCCTAGGG
>JAPPFK010000082.1:0-9274 GCA_028823885.1 Rhodospirillales bacterium
GCGGCCCTCAACCGTAGGTGCCGCTACGCTTTTCGGGCCGCTCCTGGCGGCTCGACCGCCTGGACGCGACGCAGGCCGTGACCCTGGTGAGAAATACGGGCTAGACTGCGCACAACTTCGAGGGGGAACGATGGCCGGACCAGAGGCGCTCGGCGGCATCAGCCGGGCCATGTCCAACGTCAATTTCCGGCGCTACTGGTACGGCATGTCGGTCATTACGGTGTGCTTCTGGGCCTACCGGACGGCGCTCGGCTGGCTGACCTGGCAGTTGACGGAAGATCCGAAATGGCTCGGCTTCGTCGTCTTTACCGAGATGGTGCCGATGATCCTCCTGGGGCCCATCGCCGGCGCGGTGGTCGACAAGTACGGCTCGCTGCGCGTCGGCCGCCTCGCTCAAATGGCGTGGGCGCTCAGTATCGCCTTGATTGCCGTTGCGACCCTCGGCGGCATCATGACGCCCGTCCTGCTGTTGGTTTTCTCGTTCGCGCAAGGGTGCGTCGCCGGATTTTCCAACCCCGCGCACTTGGCGCTGGTGGCCAAGGTCGTCCCCCGCGACCATATCTCTCCCGCGGTCGCCTTGCAGTCGGGATCCGTTCAGACCGGCCGATTTATCGGTCCCGCCATCACCGGACCGCTATTGGTGGCGTATTCTCCGGGCGTCGTCTTCGCGTTGATCACCGTCGGCTTCGTCTATTTCGTCGTCATACTGTATCTGGTCCGGACCATCGAGCCGGAGGAACGTCAGGAATCGTCCCAAGGCATCCTTGCGGACTTCAAGGATGGCCTCTCCTACGCGGCGGACAATCTGCATATTCGTACCTTCATCCTGTTCTCCGCGGTCATGGGAATTTGCCTGCGCTCGGTGCCCGAACTCATGCCGGCGTTCGCCGTCGACATATTCGGACGCGGCGAAAGCGGCCTCGCCTGGCTGCTGGCGGCGTTCGGCCTGGGTGCGGTTTTTTCGTCCCTTTGGCTGGCGGTCAGGGGACGGGCCACCGGGCTCGCCAGGGTATTTGCCGTCAATCTATGCATCGGCGCGCTGGCGCTGATCGCCTTCGGCCTGACGGCGAATTTCTGGATTGCGCTGGCCCTGGTCGTGGTAGCCGGGTTCGGCGCCAACACCGTGTCGGTCGCGGGGCAGATCATTGTCCAGAGTGTCGTCGCCGGTCACATGAGGGCCAGGGTCATGGGCCTCATGGGGACGACCTTCCGCGCATTCCCGGCGCTGGGGGCTTTGTTTCTCGGGCTCGGCGCTTCGGCCTTCGGGCTGACCGCCCCCATCATCACCGCGGCGATGCTTGCCCTTGTCGCCTGGGCGTACTTCCTGTGGCTCAATCGTGACGGCGCCTTGCGCCGGCGGCGCGACGGCTAATTCCTGTCCTTGTCCCCGAGAATCCGTTCCTCGTCTTCGATGAACCAGGCCGGGGTCCGGTAGCCGGCCCGCTTCCGTTTCTTCATTAGCGTCTTGTAGATTCCGGCCCGTTCCGGGTCCTTGTTCGCTTTATGCTGATAAGGACAGACGTCGACGCAAATGTGGCAGTATTCGTCCCGGAACCGGGACGCTTCATAGCAGGCTGGGATATCCACCAGCCATCGCTTCACTCCTTCGGTAACGACGAAATCGCCGCTGGATTTGATGGCGCCGGGCGGACAATTCTGCTCGCAAATCCGGCAGTTCTCACAGGTGGCCTGAACGCCGAAGATGTTGGGCGTTCCGGTGACCACCGGCGCATCGGTAATGACGAAGCCGGGCCGGAAGCTGGGACCGAGTTGGGGATGGATAAGACTGCCGTGCTTGCCGAGCTCGCCGAGGCCGCTGTCGTAGAGTGCCGGGATGGCCTGGATTTCTCCCGTCCCGTTGTGTTCGGCGAGCGCCGCGAAGCCGAGACCGCGAATATAGTCGGCGAGTTCGGTGGAGATACGGGCGCACTCCACATACGCCCGGTAGGCTTCCATCTCCACGGCGAGCGCGCCTTCGAGGACGCGGGCATAATTCTCACCGACAATGATCGAGACGATGTAGGGCTGATCGAAGGCGCAATCGTGGTTGATCATATGCGGCTTGAGCAGCGCGAAACCGACGTCGTCGCCGCCGAGCTCCAGCGCCTTGGCGCGGATCAGGGCGGTGAGGCGCGCCGGGTCTTCACCCTCGGGTTTGTCCGGGTTGACGGCGCCGTTCCGCTGCGGGGTGTAGGATTCCCAGTCCCGGATAAAGTCGAAAACATCGAACTTGCCCGACTTCGGGCCGTCCTTGCGGAACAGCGGAACCTCATCGAGGCCTTTTTGCTCCCGGATTTCCTGAACCAGCGTGTCCCGGGGATCGCCGCGGCGGTATGGAGAGGTGCCCTGCATGACCCCGCTACAAAACGCCCCGGGCGTCCACCGGCCAGATATCGACCAGCGTATCGCCATCGACGACATGATAGTAGTTGTGGAGATTGACCGTCGGGTCGCAGTGGGGGGTGATCAGCAGGATCGCCTCGCCGAGACCGGGCTTCTCGTTGGCGCCCTCGGGGAGAATGACCTTGCCGTGTTCGTCTCCGAACCGGTCGAACCCGGCGCCCTCGATACTTGTCGCGGCGACCTGGGGCTTGGGACCGTCGGTGGCGAAACATTTGAAGCCGCCGTCGATGGTGACGAAGCCCTCGGCATTGTTGCTCACCACCGAGCACTGGACGAACAGCGCGGTCTCGAAGGGAGGCCCGCCGGTCCCGCCGAATTCGACCGCGTTGTACTCCACATCCATGAAGATGTAGGAGCCCGCCTGGTGTTCGGTGAACAGGCCCGCCTCGCGGTCGATCCCATGGGTCCCGGTGCCGCCGCCCGAGACGATTTCCGGCGCCAGACCGGCATCTCTCAATGCCTCGATAACATCGCGCAGGTGATCGAGGTGAGCCCCGTACACTTCCGTCCGCTCGCCGAAATGCTCGATGTGCTGAACCATCCCGGAATACCCCTGGATTCCCCTGTAGGTAAGATGTTCCGCATCCGAAACGGTCCGGGCCAGGCGCACCGCGCCTTCCACCGTCCCGACGCCGGTTCGCGCCATGCCCACATCGATGTCGACCAGCACGTTGAGGGATTTACCGCTCGCCTCGGCGGCCTCGTCGAGTTGCGCCAAATTTTGCTGATTGTCCACCACCACCATCAGCCCCTCGGCTTCGGCGTTGAGTGCCGCGAGGCGTTGCAGCTTGCCGTCGCCGACCACGGGCGAGGAGAGGTGGACACCGGGAATGTCGCCGGCCGCCATGGCTTCGGCCTCGCGGAGCGTGGCGCAGCAGATTCCCAAGGCGCCGGCATCGATCTGCCTGCGGGCTATGGCCGCGGATTTATGCGTCTTGGCGTGGGGCCGGAGATTGAGACCGATTGCCGCATGATCCCGGGCCATTTTGGCGATGTTGCGTTCGAGGGCGCCCAGCTCGACGATCAGCGCCGGCGTTGCGAGCTGGTGGCGCGAGCCGGGCCGGCCGATGAGGGCTTGGTTGGGTCCGAGGTCGGAAGATTGGCTCATCCACGCCATCCGCAGCTGCCGAGGTTGAACTAGGTCATAGCACGGGCGCGGGATCAAGCAATGCCCCTGCCCATCAACGCCAAATCGGCGAGTTTCCACCAGTCGGACTCGCCGCAATCCATGCAAACGCTGTAATTGCGTCTATGGTATCATCGTGCATAATCGGTATATTGTTCGATATCCGAACATTTTTTAAGAATAACAATAAGAGTTGGGAGAGATGGAATGATTTTCTTCGGCAACGACAAGCGGCCGTTCGAATACGGGCCGTTCCCGCTCGAGCGGCTGAAGCGGGACGTGAGCGTACTCGCCGGCGAAGCGGCGCGCCCCAAGGCGGCGAGGCCGGCCGCAAACGGCGCCGGCAAGGGACCGCTCGGCGTCTCCCTTGCCAAGTATATGGACATCTACCGGGGGTTGGGCGTCAACGATCCATTGCCGCCCAAGGCGCCGGTGCCCGACGACCTTCATCGCCGTTCGGTGGACATCAAGGGGGCCGCCTACTTCCTGGACGTGGCCCAGGTCGGCATTTGCGAAATTCCGGAGCACGCGTGGTATGCCGATGCGGCGCCGTCCGGCCACACCCATGCGGTGGTCATCGTCCAGGCTCACGGACGGATGCCCGAACCGGAAAATCTGGCCCATGCCTGGTGCCTCGATCTGGAAAAAGAGGCGGCCTCCCTGCGGGCTTACGAGGTCGCCATCGCGGTTGCCGAACACATCCAGTTCATGGGCTTCGAATCCACGGCCCACGACGCCCACAAGGGCGACGTGGATATGGACCGGTTGGCGGTCATCGCCGGCGTGGCGCTGCGCGACGGCGACGGAATCATCAATCCCTATCTGGGCAAGGAGTTCGAGATCGCCGTGGTGACGACGGCATATGAGTTGGAGACCGACCAGCCGCTGCACGCCAGTGCGCGGAACGCCAAGGGCCTGGGCTATTGGCTCGGGGTCGGCGGCGCGGTGCCGGGAATCGAGTGGAACCGGCGCAAGAAGCGCCGCAGCGACCTCGGCATATTCCCCATGGAGCAGGTCGACCGGGTCAAGCGGCCGACGACGATGATCATCGACGAGGAAGTTCCCCGGGTGCCGAAACGCGCCGAGTTTTTCGAGCGGGCCGCCCGCGGCGACCTCGGCGACAAATCGCGCATCGAGCGCAACCGGTTCGCCTTCAAGCACCCCTTCGCCCAGGCCATGGTCAGCCTGATCAAGTCCATGGTGCCGCACCAAGGCGGCGACGTGGCGCCGGTGGCGCCCGGCTATGACGACCCGGCGGCAAACGCTCGGGCCATCAAGTCGTTGAGTTATTTCCTCGGCTCCGAGGTAACCGGCATTTGCGAAGTGCCGGAGTACGCCTGGTATTCCCACAAGAAGGACGGTTCGGAAATCACGCCGTACCACAAATATGCGGTGGTGATGCTGATCGACCAGGGCTATGAAACCATGGAAGGGGCCTCGGGCGACGATTTCATTTCCGGGGCGCAATCCATGCGCGCCTATATGCGGGGCGCCGAGATCGCCGGAATCATGGGCGATATGCTGCGCCAGCTCGGATTCTCGTCGCGCTCCCAGACCAACGCGGATTCGGACGTGCTGCACACGCCGGTAACCCTTTGGGCGGGCCTTGGCGAACTCAGCAGAATCGGCGAAGTGATTCTCAATCCCTTTATCGGTCCGCGCCTGAAGACCGTCGTGTTGACCACCGATATCCCGCTCGAGGTGGACAAGCCGGTCGATTTCGGCCTCCAGTATTTCTGCAGCAACTGCTGGAAATGCGCCCGCGAATGCCCCTGTGACAGTATTTCCTGGGGCAACAAGGTGATGTTCAACGGCTATGAAATGTGGAAGCCGGATGTCGAGCGCTGCACCCGCTACCGGGTCACCAATCCCAAGGGTCTTGCCTGCGGGCGGTGCATGAAGACCTGCCCGTTGAACAAGGTGGTGACCGCCCAGGGTCCGATCATGACCCGCATCGCCTCCTGGTTCGGGGTCAACCAGCGCTGGTCGAAGCCGTTCCTGGTGCCGATCGCCGTGTGGCTGGACGACTTCCTGCGCCACGGGGTGCGGAACCCGGTGAAGAAATGGTGGCTCGACATGGAGATCGTCGACGGCGTCGCCGTCGAGCCCCGCAAGGGCGTCAATCAGCGGGATCTCAATCTCGACCACAAGATCGATCCCGACCAGCAGAAGATGGCGTACTACCATGCCGACATGATGCCGCCGGGCAATCTCATGGACCCGCTGCCCGTCGACCGGAAAGAGGCGCTGAAGGCCAAGGCGCTGTTGGAGACGCCGGACGAGGCCAAGGCGCGCCTCGCGGCCGGCAAGCCGAAACCGGAACACTACAATCCGACGCCGGCGCTGGCGGAGGTCGAAGGCCAGCGGACGGAGGAGAACACGGCCATCTGGGATAAGCCGAGAGCCAGCACGTAAACTTCCGGGGAACCGACATGGACGTCAACGGACACGCCGCATTCGTCACCGGCGGCGCATCGGGCCTGGGCGCGGCCGCGGCCCGCCTTCTCGCCGCCAAGGGCGCGAAGATAACCATCGCCGATCTGAACGAAGACCTGGGCTCGCAGGTCGCCGAGGAACTGGGCGGCGTTTTCGCGCCGTGCGACGTCACCGACGAAAGCGCCGTTCAAGCCGCGCTGGACGCCGGAAAGGACGCCCACGGGCCGGCGCGTATTCTGGTCAACTGCGCCGGCATCGGCGGTGCGGCCCGGGTGGTCGGGCGCAACGGTCCCCACGATTTGGGCCTGTTCTCCAGGATCGTCACCATCAACCTCATCGGCACCTTCAACGCGACGCGGCTGTTCGCGGTCGATGCGACCCAGGCCGGGGAACTCGAGGACGGTGAGCGGGGCGTCGTCATCATGACCGCATCGGTTGCCGCCTATGACGGCCAGATCGGCCAGGCGGCCTATTCGGCGTCCAAGGGCGGCGTGGTTTCGATGACGCTGCCCATCGCCCGCGACCTCGCGCAGCGCGGCGTGCGGGTCTGCACCATCGCGCCCGGCGTACTGTTGACCCCGTTGATGGACATTCTCCCGCCCGAAGCGCAGGAATCGCTGGGCGCGAGCGTGCCGTTCCCGGCGCGCCTCGGAAAGCCCGAGGAATATGCCGAGCTGGCGCTTCACATTTGCGAGAACCGCTACCTGAACGGCGAGACCATCCGCCTGGACGGCTCGTTGAGGATGGCGGCCAGGTAGTTCCGCCCATGGCTCCCGCGCCAATTCGCCGAATAAATATGTCGGAACCGTCCATCGGCATGGAAACGCTCGCCGATGGGAGCGTTTTGCTGACCAATGGCGATCCGCTGCGGGCCTATGAGACCCAGTGGGGCGACATGCTCCGCCGCTGGGCCGGGAAGCGGCCCGATAAGACATACCTAGCCGAGCGCGATGACGCCGGCGGCTGGCGGAAGGTGACCTACGCCGAGGCCCGGACGATCTGCGACGGCATGTCCCAGGCCCTGCTCGACCGCGGCCTGGGTCCGGAGAAGCCGGTGATGCTGCTGTCGGGCAATTCCATCGATCACGCGCTTCTGTCGCTGGCCGCCATGCAGGTCGGCATTCCCGTCGCGCCGGTGTCCCCGGCCTATTCGCTGATGAGCCGGGACTTCGCCAAGGTGAAGCTGATCAACGGGCTGGTGAAGCCGGGATTGGTCTACGTGGAGAGCGGCGGGATGTTCGAAAAGGTCCTGAACGCAGTGGATTTCGGCGAAGCCGAAATACTCTATGGCGCGGATGCGCCCGCGGGGAGAGACGCCACGCATATCGGCGAACTCCGGGGAACCGCGGCAACGGGCGCCGTGGATGCCGCGTTCGCCGCCGTCGATCCCGATTCGGCGGCGAAATATCTCTTCACCTCCGGGTCCACCGGCATGCCGAAAGGGGTGGTCAATACCCACCGGATGCTGTGCGCCAATCAGCAGATGAACATCCAGCAAATCCCGTTCTATGCCGACGTTCCGCCGGTGCTGGTCGACTGGCTGCCCTGGAATCACACTTTCGGGGGCAACTTCTGCCAGGGATTGGTGCTGAAGACGGGCGGAACCTTCTACGTCGATGAGGGAAAACCGGCCCCGGGCCTGATCGAGAAAACGGTCGCCAATCTCCGGGAGATTTCACCGACCGCCCATTACAACGTGCCCGTCGGCTACGGCATGCTGGTGCCCTATCTGGAGCAGGACCGGGAGTTGCGCGAGACCTTCTTCAAGGATTTGGGCTTCATCTTCTACGCGGCCGCGGCGCTGTCGCAGGATCTGTGGCAACGGCTGGAGAAGCTGGCATTGGACACGGTCGGCGAGCGGATCGTCATGGCGTCGGCCTTCGGCTCGACCGAATCCGCGCCGATGATCACCGCGACCCACTGGATCATCGACCGCGCCGGCAATGTGGGCGTGCCGGCCCCGGGGGTGGAGGTCAAGCTCGCGCCGGTGGCCGAGAAAATGGAGATCCGCGGCAAGGGTCCGACCATCACCCCGGGCTATCTCGGCCGCCCCGACCTCACCCGGGCGGCGTTCGACGAGGACGGCTTTTTCAGGTTCGGTGACGGCATGCGGTTCGAGGATCCGGACGACCCGGCCAAGGGTTTGCTGTTCGACGGCCGGGTCACCGAGGACTTCAAGCTGGACACGGGAACCTGGGTTCATCCCGGCGTGCTGCGGCCCGACCTGATCGCCGCCGCGGCGCCGGCCATCCAGGACGCCGTCGTCTGCGGCCACGACAAGCCGTTCATCGGCCTTCTGGTTTGGCCCAATCCCGTCGGTTGCCGCGGGATCGGCGGCCTGGCCGAAGACGCCTCGCCGGACGACATAGCCGCCAGTTCGGCGGTCCGCGATTTCATTGCCGGGAAGCTGGCGGCCCACAACAAGGAGGCGGGCGGCTCCAGCCGGTCGGTGAAACGGGTCCTGTTGATGACCGAGCCGCCGCAGATCGACGCCAACGAGATCACCGACAAGGGCTACGTCAATCAGCGGGCGACCCTCGACCGGCGGGCGGACCTCGTCGCTAGGCTCTACGAAGCCCAGCCCGGCAGCGAGGTCATTCAGATTGGATAGCCGATGACCGGCGTCCCAGCGCCGTCCCGCGACCGGCGCCTGTTCGGCATCGGCTGCATGATCGTCGGCATGCTGGGCATGGGCGGCGTCGATGCGTCGGGCAAATGGCTGGTGGGCGCCGACTATCATGTGCTTCAGGTGCTGGCGGTCCGGGGCTGGTTCATCGTCGCGGCGTTCCTCGTCTGGGCGACGGCGACCGGCCGGCTCGCCCAATTGCCGACCAGGCGCCCCGGCGGCCATTTCATCCGCCTGCTGCTGGCGTTTCCGGGACCCGCGCTGATGTTCACGGCGCTGATATATATGCCGCTCGCCGATGTGACGGTGATCGTCTTCGGCTCGACTTTCATGACCGCGGCCCTGTCGGTTCCCTTGTTCAAGGAACACATCGGTATCCACCGCTGGTTCGCCATCTTCATGGGCTTCGCGGGCGTGGTCATCGCGTTGCGCCCGGGGGCGGGGGTCTTTGAGCCGGCGGCCATCCTGGCGCTCCTGGCGGGGCTGTCGTTCGCGACCATCAACCTCACGGCGCGCTGGCTGCGGGAGACCGAATCGACGCTGCGGCTGGTGTTCTATGTCATGTTGGGGATGATGCTGATCGGAAGCGCCGCGCTCCCCTGGGTCTGGAGGCCGATGCCGCTTGAGCACGTGGCCGTCTTCGCGGCCATGGGCGTGTTCACCCTGATCGGCTACGCGGGCAT
>JAPPFK010000082.1:9284-13411 GCA_028823885.1 Rhodospirillales bacterium
GGCATGACCCAGGCCTTCGTCGTCGCCCCGGTGGGCGCCGTGGCGCCCTTCGAATATACGGTGCTCCTGTGGGCGGTGATTCTCGGCTTCATCATCTGGGGGGACGTGCCGGACGCCTTCGTCTGGACCGGCGCCGCGCTGATCGTCGGCAGCGGACTGTATATGCTGCATCGCGAAGCGCGGGCCGAGGCGCTGGCGAAGGAACAGCGGACCGGCGCCGTTTGAACTCGGACCCGGCAAGCGGTTAAATAGCCCAAACACCGGGAGCAGCGTCCGGATGGACGGGTCATTCTCATTTAGCCTCGAAGACAAATACACCTCCGACGGCGGCCGCGTTTACGTGACCGGCGTGCAGGCGCTCGTTCGACTGCCGTTGGTTCAGCATCGCCGGGACAAGGCCGCGGGTCTGGATACGGCCGGGTTCATCTCCGGATATCGGGGCTCGCCCCTCGGCGGATACGACACCGCGCTGTGGCAGGCGCAGCAGCACCTGGATGCGCACCAGGTCACCTTCCAGTCGGGCGTCAACGAGGATATGGCGGCGACCGCCTGCTGGGGCACGCAGCAGTTGGGGGTCAGCGAGCCCTCGAAACACGACGGCGTGTTCGCCATCTGGTACGGCAAGGGGCCGGGTGTCGACCGGTCCGGCGATCCGCTCAAGCACGGCAGCCTGGCGGGCTCGTCCAGGCACGGCGGGGTGCTGGTGCTGGCAGGCGACGACCACATGGCCAAGTCCTCGACCACGGCGCATCAGTCGGAACAGGCGCTCATCGCCGCCATGATCCCCATCCTCAATCCGGCCAATGTCCAGGAAATACTCGATTTCGGCCTGGCGGGTATTGCGCTCAGCCGCTACTCGGGGTGCTGGGTCGGCCTCAAGTGCGTTGCCGATACGGTGGAGAGCGCCGCGTCGGTCGACGGCTCCCTGGACCGGATGCGGCTCTCCGAGCCCGGGGATTTCCGGATGCCGTCCGATGGCGTTCATTTTCGTTGGCCGGACGGGGCGGTCGCCAAGGAGGCCCGGCATGTGGACGTCAAGCTCAAGGCGGCCCAGGCCTTCGTCCGCTGGAACAAGCTCGATTACCGGACCCATGCCGCCGGGACCAAGCGTCTCGGCATCGTCGCGACGGGCAAGGCTTGGACGGATGTCAGCCAGGCCTTCGAGGAACTGGGCCTGACGGACCAACAGGTGGCCGGCCTCGGCATCAGCGTGTTCAAGGTGGCGATGCCCTGGCCGCTGGTCCCCGAGCCGGTGCGGGAGTTCTGCGCCGGGCACCAGGAGGTCCTGGTGGTCGAGGAGAAGCGCAACATCATCGAAGACCAGCTGGCCCGGGTGCTGTTCGATCTCCCCGACGGCCAACGTCCCCGGCTGGTCGGCAAACGGGACGAGAAGGGCCGTTCGCTGGTGCCGGAATCCGGCGAATTGACCGGCACGCTGTTGGCGCGGATCATCGCCAACCGCTTCCTGGACGAAGAACGGCAGAGCTGTCTCAACGACGCCCTGAGTGCGCTCGCACGGCGGACCAAGGCAGAGGGCCGCAATGCCGATCTCGGCGAGCGAAAGCCCTGGTTCTGCGCCGGCTGTCCCCACAACACCTCGACCAAGGTGCCCGAGGGGTCCAGCGCCCTTGCGGGTATCGGCTGTCACACGTTGTCGGTCTATATGGACCGCTCGGTCGGCGCCTATACCCACATGGGCGGCGAGGGCGGCACCTGGGTCGGCATGGCGCCGTTCTCCACGACGGAGCACATGTTCCAGAACATGGGCGACGGCACCTACTATCACTCGGGCCTGCTGGCGATACGCGCCGCGGTCCGGGCCGGGGTCAATATCACCTACAAGATCCTCTACAACGACGCCGTCGCGCTGACCGGCGGCCAGGCGGTCGAGGGCAATCTGACGCCGGCGGACATTACCCGCCAGCTTCGCGCCGAAGGCGTGGGCCGCATCGCGGTGGTCACCGACGAGCCCGAAAAGTACCCCGAGGATACCCCCTTCGCCGAAGGGGTGGAGGTCCATGAGCGTCACGAGTTGGACCGGCTGCAGCGCGAGCTCCGCGGGGTGCCGGGCGCCACGGCCATCGTCTATGACCAGACCTGCGCCGCGGAGAAGCGCCGGCGGCGCAAGCGCGGCACGTTCCCCGATCCGGATCGGCGCATGTTCATAAACGAGCTGGTGTGCGAGGGATGCGGCGATTGCGGCGAGACGTCCAACTGCGTGGCGGTGCGTCCGGTCGAAACGCCATTTGGCCGCAAACGGGCCATCGACCAGTCTTCCTGCAACAAGGATTTCACCTGTCTCGACGGCTTTTGCCCCAGCTTCGTGACCGTCCGGGGCGGCACGCTCAGGAAGGCCGCCAAGCCGGAAACGGCATCAGGCGGCGATCCGGCGGCCGGCCTTCCGGTTCCCGCCGCCGCCGGATTCGATGTCGCTTGCAACGTGCTGTTGGGCGGTATCGGCGGGACGGGCGTGATTACCGTCGGCGCGCTGCTCGGCGTCGCGGCGCACCTGGACGGCCTCGCGGTATCGGTTCTCGATCAGACCGGGCTGGCGCAGAAGAACGGCGCGGTGGGCTCCCACGTGCGGATCGCCCGGTCGGCCGAGAATTTGGCCGCGACCCGCATCGGCGCCGGCATGACGGATGTCCTTCTCGGGTTCGACATGATCACCGCGGCGAGCCAGGAGATGATATCCACGCTTTCGCGGGATCGCAGCCATGCGGTGGTGAATTCCCATCTGGTGCCGCTGGCGAGCTTCGCGGAGCAGCCCGACATGTCCATCGACGGCGGCGGATACCGGGATGCCATCTCGGCGCAGATCGGCGCCGAGCGCGCCACGATGCTGAACGCGACCCATCTCGCGGAACGGATCATGGGCGATACGATCATGTCCAACATCTTCATGGTCGGCTTTGCGCTCCAAAAGGGATATCTCCCGGTTTCGCTCGGCGCGCTGCAGCAGGCGATCCGCCTCAACGGCGTCGCGGTGGAGGCCAATCTCAGGGCGCTCGCCTGGGGACGGGCCGCCGCCGAGGACCTGTCCCGGGTGCTGGAGCTGGCCGGCGGCGAACGGGATGCCCAGCCGCTCGAGACCATCGATCAAATCATCGAGCGGCGGGTGGAATCGCTGACGGCGTATCAAAATGCCGGCTTCGCCGAGACCTATGGCTCAATGGTCGCACGGGTCCGCGACGCCGAAGCCGCCATAGCGCCCGGCCGCACGGATTTGACCGAAGCGGCGGCCCGCTCGCTCTACAAGCTGATGGCGGTAAAGGACGAGTACGAAGTGGCCCGGCTGTTTACCGATGGCCGCTTCGAGGCGAAACTTCGCGAACAATTCGAGGGCGATTTCAAGATTGCCTTCAACTTTGCGCCGCCCATGTTCGCCACGATCGATCCGGTGACCGGCCGGCCCGAAAAGATGGCGTATCCGGCGCCGTGGTATTTCGCCCTCCAATTGCTGGCCAAACTGAGGGGCCTCAGGGGCACGGCGCTCGACATCTTCCGCTACTCCGAGGACCGCAAGTTGGAGCGCAAGCTGCTCTCGGCCTACCAGGAAACGCTGGAAGATATCCTGTCGAACCTGAATGCGGCCAATTACGGGACCGCCGTCGAGCTCGCCGCGCTGCCGCTGTCGATCCGCGGGTATGGTCCGGTCAAGGACAAGCACGCGGAGGCGGCGCGAGAGAAAGCCAAGGCCCTTGGTGAATCGTTCCACCGGACCCCCTTGGGGGCCGAGGCTGCCGAGTAGTCAGAGACCGATCCTGTCGCCGGCGGCCGCGATGCGCTTTAGCCGCTCGACGATGGGCGGCTCCAGGAATTTGCCGTCGATCATGACCGCCGCCCGGTCCTGGGCGTCGAACTTGGCGATCAGGTCGCGGGCCTCCGCGACCTCCTCGGCGGTGGGTGAAAACACGCCGTTGACCGCCGCCACGTGTTTGGGGTGGATCAGGGATTTGCCGGTAAAGCCGAGTTTCCGTACCGCCGTGGCTTCCCGGGCCAGCCCGTCCAGGTCCTGAATGTCGAACCAGGGCGCATCGAGCACCTCGATGCCGGCGGCGCGCGCCCCCCCCCCCAGCCCCGCCCCCCCCGAGACCCCCCGGGGCCCCGCCAACGCAACGCGGGCG
>JAPPFK010000082.1:13421-15385 GCA_028823885.1 Rhodospirillales bacterium
CCTGGACTTTATTCTCTAACCTGGGCCCTTCTCGCCGGTCTTTGGGGGGGGCGGGCGCGGCCGCGACAAGCCGGGACCGCGCGTAGAGCAACGGTTCCCACGCATGCTCTGCGCGGAGGTCGAGGGCCAAATCCTGGGAGCCCAGCATGATGAAGCCCACCCGCTCGTCGGCGGACGCGATTTCGAAGGCCGCTTCGAGTCCGCGCGCGGATTCGATCAGCGGGTGGATGAGCATTTCGCTGCCCCTGGTGGCGTCGGCGACGGTCCGCACGTGGTCCGGATCGCCGCACTTGGGGATCACCACGCCGTCCGGCCCGGCATCGGCTTCGGCGAGGGCGGCGAGATCGGCCCGTCCGGCCTCGGTTTCCACCCCGTTGATACGCATCAGGCGCTCGACGGAACCGTCATGGGCGCCGGCGAAGACGGCCAAGGCGCCGGCGCGGGTTGCATCCTTCGCGTCCGCGGCGACGGCGTCTTCCAGATCGACGCAAACCATGTCGGCGCCGCTGGCGAGCGCCTTGGGATATATCTCGATGCGGGCGCCCGGCATGTAGAGCAGGGTGCGGCGGACGGGTACGGCCGTTTCGGTCATCCGCCCATTATGGGCGCCGGGGTGCCTCGATTCCACCGCCGTTTCCTGATAGCCCTAGGCAGAGGCAATTGAAGGAGATGGACCATGGCGGGTCCGCTGGACGGTCTGTTGGTGGTCACCCTGGAACAGGCGGTGGCCGCGCCCTATTGCACCTCGCGGCTGGCGGATGCCGGCGCCCGGGTCGTCAAGATCGAGCGCGAGGGCGGTGATTTCGCCCGCGCCTATGACAGTGTGGTTCATGGCGAGAGCGCCTATTTCGTGTGGCTCAACCGGGGGAAGGAGAGCATCGTCCTCGACATCAAGGATGACGATGACCGAGCGCTCCTCCATCGGATGATCGCCGGAGCGGATATCTTCGTCCAAAACCTGATCCCCGGGGCCGCCGGCCGGGCCGGGTTCGGCGGGGAGGCGCTCCGCGAGGCGCATCCCCATCTCATCACCGTCGACATCTCCGGCTACGCGGAGGAGGGCCCGTCTAAGGACATGAAGGCCTACGACATGCTGGTCCAGGCCGAGACGGGACTCGCCTCCATCACCGGAACGCCCGAGGCGCCCGGCCGTGTCGGGGTCTCGGTTTGCGATATCGCGGCGGGCATGTACGCCTATTCCGCCATCCTGGAGGCGGTGATTTCCCGCCGACAAACGGGCGCGGGGCAGGGGATCAGGGTTTCCCTTTTCGATGGGATGGCCGACTGGATGGCGGTGCCGCTGCTCCACAACGACTACGGCGGCGAGGCGCCCGGTCGGGTGGGGCTTCGCCATCCCTCCATCGCCCCCTATTCGAGCTTCCGGTGCGCCGACGGCGGCCTCCTGGTCCTGTCCATACAGAACGAACGGGAATGGGCATCCTTTGCCGCCGATATTCTGGGCCGCCTCGAATATGCGACGGAGGGCCCCTATTCGACCGCGGCGCTGCGGGTGGAGAACGTCCACCGGCTGGAGGCCGAGATCCAGTCCGTGTTCGATCAGCATGACCGCGAAGCGATGGCGGCGAGACTCCTCAACGCGGGCATTGCGTTCGGCCGGGTCAACTCGGTGGCCGAGTTCTCCGGTCATCCCGATCTGCGCCGCATCGAAGTCGCCACCGAGACCGGACCCGCCGCGATCCCCGCGCCGCCCGCGCGTCTGACGGGCGCGGCTCGGGAACCGGGGCCGGTCCCGTCTCTCGGTGAACACGGCAGTGCGCTTCGCCGGGAATTCGGTGCTTAGCGCGCATTTCAGGGTCGCGGCCTGCGCCGCGTCCAGGCGATCGAGCCACGAAAAAGCCGCCGGAAACGGCGGCTGCGGGTCGAACGGCTGGACCGATGCGCACGGCTCCCGATCCTAGGAAAAAACCATACCATATCTGTCGCATATGTCGCAAGCTTTTTTT
>JAPPFK010000055.1:0-83711 GCA_028823885.1 Rhodospirillales bacterium
GTTCAAGGATGCAGGCGGCGCCGACCACGTCGGCGCCGACCTTGCGAAGCAGCGTCGTGGCGGCCGCCATGGTCCCGCCGGTCGCCAACAGATCATCGACCAGCACGACCCGCTGACCCGGTTCGACCGCGTCGGCCTGAATCTCGACCGTGTCCGTCCCATATTCGAGATCATACTCGTAGCTGATTTTTTCGCCCGGAAGCTTGCCTTCCTTCCGAACCATGATGAACCCCATCCCCAGCTTGAGGGCGAGCGGCGCGGCAACCAGGAAGCCGCGAGATTCGATTCCGGCCAGGACGTCCGGTTGATGACGGCTTACCTCCTTGGCCAGACGCCCCATCGTCACCTGCCAGGCATCGGCGTCGGCCAACAGAGTCGAGATGTCGTAGAACAGGATGCCGGGCTTGGGAAAATCAGGAATTTCGCGAATATGATCCTTGATATCCATGCGTGTTCCCTTGGGTTGCCGCCGTCCATTCTTGAAACGAAATGAGGGCGCATCCTAAACCGCGCGAATTCCAGCGGCAACGTGCCTTCGGAGAATTTTCCGAGTGACCCGCGTCCTGCACAGACGGATCGATTGGATCCCGCCTTATATTGCTCAGGCTAATGCTCAGGCCAATGATATTGCCGAGATCGCCGGACGGCTCGGCGAGGCCGTGGACACCGCGATCGCCTCTCTCCGGGCGCGATCCGAGTTTCCATTGTGAATTTAGGGGGTGTTCCCGGCGGAAACGCTGGGCTAGGCTAATTTTGCCGTGGCGCCAGACAATATTTGGCCGCAGTGGCCAAGGTCCGCGGGTAGGCAGTTTTGATCGAGCGTCGGCTCACGGGAACATTGATTTCCGGTTGTGTCCGGGCTGTGGCGTACCTTCGTGTTCCGTGATCGGTCGGTTGCCTGCCAGGGGGGCGGCGGTTTAGCCGCCGTTGTCCGGCTCGGCACGGTGATTTATCGACGACGTCTTTTGATAACCCGGGAGTAAGAAATGTTAAAGAAAGCAACTGTCTCAACTCTGGCCTTCGGTTTGGCGGCGGGCGCCTTCATGCTGTCCGCCAACGACGCCGATGCCCAGAGCAAACGGAAGTTCATCGCCATCGGTACCGGCGGCCCGACCGGCGTCTACTTCGTTACGGGTAACGCCATTTGCCGGCTGGTCCACAAGGAAGCGGCCGAAGGACGCAAATCGGGCCGTAAGCACGGCATTCGTTGCTCGGCGCCGTCCACGGGCGGGTCGAACTACAACATTGGCCAGATCCGTGATGGCGAGCTGGACTTCGGTGTCGCTCAGTCCGACTGGCAATACCATGCCTACAACGGCTCCGGCGGTCCGTGGAAAGATAAGGCCTACAAGAAAATCCGGGCGGTCTTTTCCGTTCATCCCGAACCGCTGCAGATCATCGTTCGCGGCGATTCCGGCATCAACGGCTGGGATGATCTCAAGGGCAAGCGGGTCAACATCGGCAACCCGGGCTCCGGACAACGGGGCACCATGGAACTGCTGATGCAACAGGCCGGCTGGACCAAGAAGGACTTCAAGCTCGCGACCGAACTGACGTCCACCGAGCAGTCCAAGGCGCTGTGTGACGGCAAGATCGACGCCTATGTCTATACGGTTGGCGTGCCCAACGCCGGCGTGGCCATCGCCACCGACGGCTGCGGCGCCAAGATCGCCAACTTCAACAACGCTCTTGCCAAGAGCAATGTCACCTCCGCCAAGCCTTACTACGCCTGGGCGACCATTCCGAAGGGCACCTACAAGACCACCGCCAGCGATGTCACCACCTGGGGCGTCAAGGCCACCTTCGTGACGTCCGCCGACGTTCCCGCGGATGTGGTCTACGAAGTGACCCGCTCGGTTTTCGAGAATATCGGTGACTTCCGGAAGCTGCATCCGGCATTCAGCAACCTCGATCCAAAAGTGATGGTCAAGGACGGTCTGTCGGCCCCGCTGCATCCGGGCGCCGCCAAGTACTACAAAGAAAAGGGCCTGATGTAGGTCCCGACGTCGGGAGGGAGGGCCGGAAGGCCCTCCCTATTCCCATATGTTCCCGGGACCGATGTCCGCGGGACTGAAACAGGGGCGTGTCACAGGGGGCAGCCGTGGCCGATGTGCCGAGCGCAAACATTTCCGATGAGGAAATTCAGGCAAAAATAGAAGAGGTCGAATACACCGGCCGCAAAGCGGGTCCGACCCTGGGACTGATCATTGGCGTGATCGCGGCCGTCTGGTCGCTGTTTCAGCTGTGGATCGCGTCGCCCCTGCCGTTCCTGTTTGATTTTGGAATTATCGTCGATGTTCCCGCCCGCGGCATTCACCTCGCATTCGGTTTGGTGCTGGTCTACCTCATGTTCCCGGCCGCCAAGGCGCTGGCGCACAAGAGGATTTCGCCCCTCGATATCGCCCTTGCGCTGATCGGCGCCTTTGCGGCCCTTTGGGTGATGATCGACCAGGAGGGCATCACCCGGCGCCTCGGTTCCCTGCTGGAGGTCGAGTTCGCGGGCCTAACCATCCCGGTGGAGTTTTTGATCGGGCTCGCCGGCATATTGCTGCTTCTGGAAGCGACGCGCCGCGCCATCGGCATCCCTCTGGTGATCGTTGCCGGCGTCTTTCTCGTTTATTCGGTGTTCGGCCAGTCCATGCCGGAGATCATCTCGCACCGGGGCGTCTCGCCGGAACGTCTGATCGGCTATCAGTGGATGGGCGGCGAAGCCATCTTCGGCATCCCCATCGACGTTTCGGTGAGCTTCGTATTTCTGTTCGTGCTGTTCGGCGCGCTCCTCGACCGGGCGGGCGCCGGCAAGTATTTCCTCGACCTGGCGTTCGCCATGGTGGGCAAGTACCGGGGCGGTCCCGCCAAGGCGGCCATCCTGGCATCGGGCATGACCGGCCTGATTTCCGGATCGTCAATCGCCAACGTGGTGACCACCGGCGTCTTCACGATCCCCGTCATGCGCCGTACCGGCCTGCCGGCGGTCAAGGCGGGCGCGATCGAAGTCGCGGCGTCCACCAACGGGCAGATGATGCCGCCGATCATGGGCGCCGCCGCGTTCATCATGGCCGAACTCATCGGCATTTCGTATTTCGAGGTCATAACGGCCGCCTTCATCCCGGCGATCATCAGCTACATGGGACTCCTCTACGTCTCGCACCTGGAAGCGATGAAGCTGGGCCTGTCCGGTCTGCCGAAGGCGGAAATACCCGTTCTGGGGAAGACCTTCCTGTCGGGCGTCCACTTCATCATCCCGATCGTGATTTTGGTCTATCTGCTGATGATCGAGCGCTGGACCGCGTCGAGCTCCGTGTTCTACACGATCCTGGTGATGTTCCTGATCATGGTCGCGACCCGGCTTTCGCCGTCGCAGCTTTCGCGGATCACGATGACGGTGCTTTACCTCATCCCGATCGTGGTGGCCTCGGGGTTCCGGCTCAGCGGCGAAAAGGCGCAGCCGGCCTTGTTTTGGGGGCTTGGGGCGGCGGTCGCGATCGTCGTCGTTTTGGCAATTCTTCGCGGGCAGCGCGACGGGGACATAAGCAACCGGGTTTCCGAGGCGGCTAACGAAATCGTCGGCGGCCTGATCGCCGGCGCCCGCAACATGGTCGGCATCGCCGTCGCGGTCGCGACGGCGGGAATTATCGTCGGCGCGGTTTCCTCGACCGGGCTCAACAACGCGATGGTCGGCGTGGTCGAAGCGATTTCCGGCGGCAACGTCTTCATCCTGCTCGGCCTGACCGCGGTCTTGAGCCTGATTTTGGGTATGGGTCTGCCGACGACGGCCAATTATCTCGTCGTCGCCTCGTTGCTGGCCGGCGTCCTGGTCGAACTCGGAAGCGCCGCCGGTCTGACCTTGCCGCTGATCGCCGTGCATCTGTTCGTGTTCTACTTCGGCCTGATGGCGGACAGCACGCCGCCGGTATGCCTGGCGGCGTTCGCGGCGTCGGCGATCTCGCGGGCCGATCCGCTCAAGACCGGCGTTCAATCGTTCATGTACGACATTCGGACGGCCATTTTGCCGTTCGTGTTCATTTTCAACACCGAACTGCTGCTGATCGGCGTCGATAGTTTCCTGCAGGGAGTGATGATATTCGTCGTCTCGTTGATAGCCATGTTCTGCTTTACCTCGGCGGTGCAGGGCTGGCTTCTGACGCGGACCAACATTCTCGATCGCGTCATCCTGCTGGTCGTCATGGTGGCCCTGTTCCGGCCCGATTTCATCCTCAACCAGGTATCGCCGGCATTCGCGCCCGTATCCATGAACGATTTCGTCGCCGGGAAGGTCGAGGTGGAAAAAGGGCTGAAGGTCAGGGTCCACGTCACCCGGCAAACCGACTATGGAGACCGGTTCAAGCTATTCGTCATGGAGGCCCCCGGCGGGGCCGCGGGACAGAAGGCCTTGGGCCTCGAACTCGAGAAGGAGGGCGAGGGGTTCAACGTCGCCAACCTCGCATTCAACGGCATGGCCGAGAAAGCCAAGGTCGAATTCGGCGATATCGTGACGCTGGTTGACGTGGAACAAACCGGACGGCCGCCCAAGGAGGTGGTCTATCCCATCGCCCTTGCCATTCTGGCCGCGCTTCTCGGCTGGCAATGGATGCGCCGGGGGCGGCGGCCGTCAACCGAACAGCCGGCCGGCTAGAGCCGATCATGGTTTGTCGGAATCGCTTTGCAATGCCGACAAACCATGTGAATCGGCTCTACACTATTGATATAGATCGGATTCACATGTTTTGACGAAACCGCGCCGTGGTTCCGTCAAAACATGACCCGATCTAGGACGCGAGAGGGGGGCGCCATGTACGGCAATATCATGATCACCATCGACCTGAGCGAGCCGGCGTCCTATCGCAAGGCGTTTCCGACGGCCGTCGCCCTGTGCCGGCAGTTCGGCGCCGGTCTGCATATTCTGAACGTGTTGCCCGACCTCGGTTACGGGGTGGTTCAAAACTACTTTCCGGACGATTTTCATGACAAGGCCAGGGTCGATGCCACCGAAGCGCTCGAGAAGGTCGCCCGCGAGAACGTTCCCGATGACATCACCCCGGAACTCCACCTGGCAAGCGGCACGATCTACAAGGAGATTATCGAGACGGCGGAACGGTTGGGGATAGACCTCATCGTCATGGCGTCGCACCGGCCCGACCTCAGCGACTATCTGCTCGGTCCCAATGCGGCGCGGGTCGTCCGCCACTCCGGCTGCTCGGTGATGGTGGTCCGGGGCTAATCGATTGATTTGATGTAGGCGATCACGTTCGCGCGGTCCGGCGCCTTCTTGAGCTTCAGCACCATGGTGCCGCGCTTGCGGTTTTTCGCCCGCAGATACTTCTTCGGATCCGTCAGGTAGGCGTCCAGCTCCGCCTCCGTCCAGGTCCAATCGGCGTTCTTGAGGCCCTTGTACTTCTTGAAGCCTCGGGCGGTGCCGGCTTTCCGCCCGACGACCCTGTGGAGGGACGGTCCCGTCCGGTGCTTTCCCGCCTTGATGGTGTGGCAGGCGCGGCATTTGTTGAACACTTTCCTGCCCTTGGCCGGATCGCCGGCGGCCATCGCCTGGGATGCAAGGATGGCGAATAGGGCGGCCAAGGCGCCGGCCGCGAAGGATTTGATCGTCACGTCTTTCACACGGCAATAGATGAGCCTGGAATCTGTAAATCGCAAGCCGCGAATTTGCGCGGAGATGCGCGGGCTAGAGGTAGCCCAGCTCTCTCCAGATGCTGTAGTCCTCGCGGAACCTGTTCAGCGATTGCCAGGCCCGGCGGAAGGTTCTGTCATTGGCCGCCTGTTCGGCCGCCACGCGCAGCCACGATTGCCTGAGCGCCGAAAGCACCGGCTCTTCCCACTTGGCCACCGTAACGCCTGATATGACAAGCGACTTCAGCGCGTCGAACTGTCCGGCCTCCGCCCGGGCCAGCCCGTCGGCCATGTTCGCGGCGCACGCGACCTCGATCACCTGCCGCTCGGCATCGCTGAGGGCGTTCCACCGGGTGAGGTTGACCAGGAGCTCCAGGAGGCCGGACTGTTTGTGCCAACCCGGGAAGTAGTAGTGATCCATGAACCGGTGAAGCCCGAGGCTGCGGTCCGCCGTCGGCACCGAGAAGATCGCGCCGTCGAGGCCGGCGGCTTGTAGTTCGACCATGATATCGGCGGGCGGCATCCGGGACGGGTCGGCCCCCAACCCTCGAAGAACCGAGCCCGGCAGGCCGGCCGCCGCCACCTTCAGCGACTTGAGGTCGTCGGGCGTCTCGATGGGCCGTTTGAACCAGCCGCCCCCCGCCGGCGGCTCGACCCCGCAGACGACGCTGTGAATGCCGAGCCCGTAGTAGAGTTCCTCGTATATTTCCTCGCCGCCGCCGAAACGGAACCAGGCGAGGAACTCGGTTTGATCCGGGCCGAAGGGTATGCCGCCGAACAGTTGCAGCGCGGGCGCCGTCTCCGCCCAGTAGGCGGGGCTGGAGAAGCCCGCGTCGACCACGCCGGAGGCGACGGCATCGAGCACGCCGGCCGCCGGCACGACCGCCCCCGGACCGAAAAATCCGATTTCCACCTGGTTTTCCGAAAGCTCGGCGATGGTGGTCAGCACGTGCTGCATCTGCGGGCCGTATGGCGCGAGGTCCGGCGGAAAGACGCTGGCCATTCGCCAGGCCGCCGGCGGCGCCTCGTTTCCGCCGGCCACGCGGCCGCCGAGGTCGTCCGGCGGGCCGCCCGAGGGAGGCGGCACCGACACCGCCAGCAGCACGCCGGCGACCAGACCGATGACCAGTCCGCTGATCAGATTGCGCATGATCCTGAACGCCGCCTGTTGCCTGGTGTCCGCCGAAGCGCAAGTTCGGGACCGTTGCCCGGTCTCCGAATTATTGTCATCGGTTTCCAGGCTAGCAGGTTCTGGGCCGCAATGGGGAGTAGAATCTTCTCCGCCCCGTGCCCGCCCGGCGGGCGGGGTGCTCTTGCATTGACGATTGTTTCTATTGAGTACGACAACCCATAGATTTAACCTTCTTGCCTATCCACACATCTAGCCTGGAGGAAAAAATGGATGCTGACGAGTTCAAAGTCACCGAGGTTCTAAACCAGAGCAGGCGATTCGTCGTCCCACTCTATCAACGTCAGTATCAGTGGCACGATCACAAGAACTACGAAGGCAGAACAAGCGCGTTTTGGCTTGATTTAGCCGCTAAAGCGGCGGAAGTCGTGGAAGGCCAGTCGCGGTTCGATCACTATATGGGCGCGCTTTTGCTTGCGCCGCCAGCTTCGGATTGGTCGTTCGGGGAAACGCCGATAGTGCAGGTGGTAGATGGCCAACAGCGCCTGACCACGTTTCTGATCCTGCTTGCCGCCATACGTGAAGTGGCGCGCGAACACGACCATTCCGCACTAATCGAACAGATTGAAAAGTATCTGTTTAACGAACTTGGGCGTGCGGATACTGACCCGCTGGCCCGCTACAAACTGACACCGACGCCGGTAGATCGAGATGTCTTCCTTGATATCCTTGAGCATCCCTATGCGGAAGTTCGCACCAAGCAATCCGAATATTACTGGGGTGCCGTGGTCCCCCAAAATACATCCGCTCGCTCGTTGAGGGCGTACGAATACTTTGTGGCCCAGATCAAGGAGTTCGTGGCGAGCGGTACGAGCGACGACACAGAAATCGATATCGACGAAGAAAGCGACGATGACGCGGTGGCCGAGGAGCCAAATGATGAGGCGCTCTTGAGGTTAGACGCGCTTCTAGAAGCCCTCGTATTCCACCTCAAGCTGATCGTCATCACCCTCGGGCCAGAAGATGACGCGCAGGTTATCTTCGAAACATTGAACTCAAAATCACAACCACTCCTGGCTATGGATCTGGTCCGTAACAATATTTTTCATCGAGCAGAGACGCAGCACCGTGGCGAGGCCGATGCTCGAGAAAGAGCGGAAGCTCTCTATCATGAGATTTGGAGTCCTTTTGACGAGGGTTGGTGGCGTGCGCCGGCCCCTAACGCCCGTCCAGCCCGTCCACGGATCGATCATTTCCTGGCCAACGTGCTTACTGCGGAGACTGGTCAACGCATCACGGTACGCGAACTCTACGCAGAGTATCGCGCGTGGGCGACGCCCAACCGGCAGCCGCGATTTGAGAGGGTCGAAGACGAGCTCGAGGTGCTTCAGCGACATGCGCCGGCCTACGAGACTTTGGAACATCGCCGAGAGGGAGATGAGGCAATCATGTGGTTGGGCGATAGGTTGCGGCTTTGGCAAAACACGACCGCCTACCCCATTGCGTTTCAAGTTGCAGCAGAGGACGTGGATTCGGACACCCGCTGGACCATCGTAAAATGGATTGATAGCTACCTTACCCGCAGGAGTCTATGCGACCTCACCCCAAAGAACTTGAACCAGATATTCCCGAGGCTCGCAGACACTTTGCGCCGGGAGGGTGTATCAGTGGAATCAGTACGCAATTTTTTCGCTGGCATGAAGACGGATACAACCCGATTCCCAAACAATGCCGCGTTTCGTATAGGCATCCTTGATAATCGCGCGTACGACCGCATTCCATCCCGCATACTCTCTGAGCTCCTGTGGTCACTGGAGTTGGCAATGCGCACCGATATGACTGAGGCAACACCACGGCCTCCCTCCTTATGGGTCGAGCACGTCTTGCCGTACCATTGGGAGGAGAACTGGCCACTCAATGGCGCCATAGTTGAGGTCGGAGATATTGAGGTGGAGGGCTACGCTGAACGTGAAAAAGCACTTCAAACCCTGGGAAACCTAACCATTACTACCAGCAAACTAAATCAGTCACTAGGTAACGCGGCCTTCGAGGACAAAGCACCCAAACTGATAGAGCACTCAAACCTCACTCTCAACCGTCATATTGTTGAGCACGAATATTGGGACGAAGCGACCATTCGAGGCCGCGGCGAAGCCCTCGCTGACCTGGCTATCAAAATATGGCCCTCATTAGCTGATGGGTAATTCGCCTACGAATATTTGCTTACCTTCCCCGTACCGGCCCATGATGGCGGGGAATGTAGAGGTCGGGCGCTCGTGGAAGCGGTCCCAACAATGCCGGCGTGTTCGCGGACGGCATATGGGATAGGAGATTTGCGGCGGCCCTGGCGCGGGCGATCCCTTCCTGCCCTGGACAAGTACGGCCCGCCGGTTAGACTTTTCGCAAGGGAGGGATCGAATGCAACCGACGAAATCCTTCGAAGAGCTGTTTCACGAGACCCGCCCGGGCTTTTTCCGGATGATCCGGCGGGATTTCCGCTGTCTCAAATATCTCGGCATGCTGGTCCTGATGAATCTGACGGTGGGGCGGAAGGTTCAGAAAAAATACCGCGCCTGCAAGGCGTCCGGCGAGCCGTTCTGGCTTGACCAGGGCAACGAGTAGGGGGCGGGCCATGAAGCTGGACAATCCGCCGCCGCCGGAATACGTCTTCAAGTATCACGAGCCGCCGAAAAGCGGCAATATTACCAATGGCTTGGGGGAGTCCCAGGTGCGCCGGGCGACCCGGGTTTTCCATTGGCCGTTCGGCAAGCCGCCGCATCACTGGCAGGCGCTCGATCTGCACTTCAATCTGATCGGCGGGATGGGCGGGCCCTATATGGGTTACGGCATGATCTGGCAGCGGTTGTGGAACCTCTGGCAGATCAGGCGCGCCAACGGACCCGTCGCGCCGAAACGCCGCGAGGTTGCCGACCCGAAGGCGATGGCCGGCGAAATCAAGGCCTACATTCAAAGGCATTTCACGGAGAGCATCGTCGGGATCACCCGGGTCGTTCCGACGGATATCGTCGAGGGCGAGAGCGTCGATTTCGAGTACGTCATTTGCGTCGGCCAGCCCATGGAGCGGGACATCATGCTCCAGGCCCCCAAGCCGGCCGCCGGCTGGGAGGTGATGCGGGGCTATCGCCGGGTTTCCAGGCAGGCGGTCAAATTGGCGGCCCATATTCGCGGCCTCGGCTGGGAAGCGAAGGCCCACGCCGATCCCAAGACCGGTTCGCTGCTCCATATCCCCCCGGCGATCCGCGCCGGACTGGGCGAGCTCGGCAAGCACGGGTCGATCATCACCAGGGAATGGGGCTCCAACGTCCGGCTGGCCGCGGTCACCACGAATTTGCCGCTCGCCGTCGACGATCCGGTGGATATCGGCGTTGACGACCTCTGCGTCGCTTGCCGCCGGTGCACCCTCGACTGTCCGCCGGGCGCGATCATGGACAGCAAGCAGATGGTCCGGGGGGTGGAGAAGTGGTACGTCGATTTCGACAAGTGCGTGCCCTACTTCGCCGAGAATTCGGGCTGCGCCATCTGTATCGAGGTGTGTCCGTGGGCGGAACCGGGCCGGGGTCCGAAACTGTCCGAGACGCTGCTCGCCAAACGGCAGAAGGCCGCTTAAGGCGCTGAAACTCCGGGTCCGGGCATCGGCGGGCGGATGGCTTCATAGGCCGCGCCGATGGCCAGCAGTTTCCGGTCCTCGCCGGGCAGGCCGTCGAACCCGATCGCGGCCGGCAGTCCGTTGCCGCACAATCCCATGGCGACCGTAAGCCCGGGGAAGCCGGCCTGGCTCGCCGGCTGAACATTGTGCCCGGTCGCCGCGAAATGGGTGATTTCACCGCCGCGGAAGGGGTGCATCAGGACTTCCTGCAGCGGGCTTGCCGTGACCATGACCGACGGGAATACCAGGGCGTCCAGCCGGTTGCCGGCGAACGCGCCGCGATAGGTCTCCTGCAGCGCCGGACGCTGTTGGCCGAGGCAGCGCCCGTATTCCTCGTCCGTGACGGCCTCCGGCCCGACAAGCGAACCCAGCCGGTCTTTCAGGCCGCTGGCGGCGATCCGCCCGATAATTTCATCGCGGGTAACGGCCGCGCCGCTTTCCTCCAGATACCTGGGCAGCGCCCGGACGATCTCGTACATGGAGACGACCTGGCCCATCTCGGCGATTTGCGTCTCGAGTTCGGGGATCGTGATCTCCACGATCTCGGCGCCGGCATCGGCAAGCCGGTTCAACTCGCGCTCGAAGACGGCGAGCACGCCGGCTTCGGCGCCGTCGCAAAAATAGCCGCGGTCGAGGCCGAGACGGAGCGACGGCAGCGAAATTTCGGGGCGGTCCTCCTCGCCGGTAATCACCTCGTCGAGCAGTTGAAGATCGGCGACGGTTCGCGCCATCGGGCCGATGGTGTCCCGGGTCCATGAGATGGGGACGACGCCGGTCTGGCCGTAGCGGTGAAGCGTCGGCCGAAGCCCCGTGATTCCGCACCATGCGGCGGGATTGCGGACGCTGCCGCCGGTATCCGAGCCCAGTCCCGCAGGCGCGATGCGGGCGCCGACGGCGGCCGCCGTCCCGGTCGAACTGCCCGCCGGGGATCTATCCATATCGTAGGGATTCCGGGCATTTCCGTGGCCGCCGAACACCAGCTCCGAGGTATCCCCGGGCGATTTGGTTATCCCCGGGCTGAACGCCAGCTCGTGCATGTTGGTCTTCGCCATGACGATGGCGCCGGCGGCGAGCAGCTTTTCGGCGACGGGCGCCGTCCGGTCGGGACGGTGATCGAACAGGGCCGGCGTGGCGGCGGTGGTCGGAAACCCGGCGACGTCGATATTGTCCTTGATCACCAGCGGCAATCCATGGAGGCGGCCCCGAACGTCGCCTCGGCTTCTTTCGTCGTCCGAGTTCCGCGCCGCCGCCAGAAACCGCTCCGCGTCGAACCCAACGAGCGCGTTCAGGGACGAGAGTTCGGCGGCGCGCCTGCAGAGCGCTTCGGCGATCCCGAGCGCGGTCATCCCGCCGCTCTCCAAGCCTGAGAGAAGCTCCCCGGCGGTAAGGTCCGAAATTGCCATGCGAGACTCCTGAATGCCGTTTCTCATCCTATGCGGCCGGGGGCCGGTGACCCGGGGGCGCCGGTTCGGAGTGATATTGTTTTTGTGCCAGCCGGCTAGGCGGAAAATGGTCGGGGAGAGAGGATTTGAACCTCCGGCCCCTGCCTCCCGAAGACAGTGCTCTACCAGGCTGAGCTACTCCCCGACGGATTTGGTGGTGGAATTCGGGATAGGTGCGGCAAGGGGAGCGGATTTATAGCGTCGGCCCGGCACCCCGGCAAGGCTTCTAAATCGCCTCAGTAGGCCCGCTCGATGCAGAAATCGATGACGTCGACGAGCGCCTGCTTGTGCGGGCTGTCGTCGAAGATGCCCATGGCGTCACGGGCGATCGCCCCGTAGTGGCGGGCGCGCTCGACCGTGTCGTCCAGCGCCCCGTGCTTCTCGAGCAGGCCGATGGCGCGGTCCAGGTCGCCGCCGCCCTGATCCAGATCCTCCAGGGTCCGGCGCCAGAATACCCGCTCGTCGTCATCGCCTCGGCGGAAGGCAAGAATAATCGGCAGGGTGATTTTACCCTCGCGGAAATCATCCCCGACGGTCTTGCCCAAATTGGCCTGTTTCGCCGAAAAATCGAGGACATCGTCGATCAGCTGAAAAGCGATCCCCAGATTCATGCCGAAGGTCTCGAGCGCGTCCTCCTCGACCTTGGGGCGGTCGGCGACCACGGCCCCGATGCGGCACGCGGCCGAGAACAATTGCGCGGTCTTGGCGCGGATCACCTCCAAATAGGCCGTCTCTCCGGTGCTGGTGTCATTGGATGTGGTCAACTGCATCACCTCGCCCTCGGCAATCACCTTGGAGGCGTGGGACAGCACTTCGAGTATGGTGAGCGAGCCGTCCGCGACCATCAGCTCGAACGCCCGGCTGAAGAGAAAATCCCCGACCAGCACACTGGCCTGGTTTCCCCAGACCGCGTTGGCGGAGGCGAGGCCGCGGCGCAACTCGCTTTCGTCCACCACGTCGTCATGCAGGAGCGTGGCCGTATGGATGAACTCGACGCAGGCCGAAAGCCCCTTGTGGCGATTGCCCTCGTAGCCGCACATGCGCGCCGACGCCAGGGTCAGCATGGGCCGGAGCCGCTTGCCGCCCGCGGCGACGATGTGGCCGGCGAGTTGAGGTATCAACGCGACCGGACTGTCCATTGCCCGAACGATGAGGTCGTTGACGTCCCGGAGGTCATCGGCGGTCAGCGTCGCCAGTTGTCCGAGATCGCCCTTTCGGTCCGCTCTTTCTTCGAGGTTTACAACGACGCCCACTGGACTGCCCTGGTGGTTGATGCTTGACGGGTCGATAGGCTCGGGCGAGCATATTTGCGCGACTCGGCATGGGTCAAGACCCGTGCCCCATTTGCTTCACAAGGTCATACGGACGTACGTGGCCGCCAGATCGGTAGGACGCAAGCATGGTCGAACTGCTCAGAACCAATGACCCGGTTCTTATTTCGTGGCTCCAGGCGCTGCTCGCCGATGAAAACATCGAGACCTTCGTGCTGGACGTCCATGTCAGCGTGCTCGAGGGAAGCGCAAACGCCATACCGCGCCGATTGATGGTCGAGGACGGAGACCTCGCCCGCGCCAGGCAGCTTATGGAAGAGTCGGATGAATTCCACGACCGCGCTTGAGGGGCTGACCGACGATCGCCTGCTCGGCGGCCGGGTTGCCCTTTATCAACCGGCGGCGGGCTACCGCGCGGCGATCGACCCGGTCCTGCTCGCGGCCTCCATCCCGGCGCGGGAGGGTCAAACGGTGCTCGAGATCGGCGCGGGCGTCGGCGGCGCGGCGCTCTGTCTGGCCGCCAGAGTCCCCGGCATTGTCGTACACGGCCTCGAAATCCAAGCGGATTTGGTTGACGTCGCCGCGCTCAACATAGATCGGAACCACGCGGCGGGCACGGTCATCCGCCAGGCCGACATTCTCGCCCCGCCTGACGACCTGTTGAACGCATATGACCATGTCATGGCAAACCCTCCTCATTTGAAGGCAACTGCGGCTCGGTTGCCGCCAAATGCGGCCAAAGCGGCCGCAAATGTCGAGGGCCGCGCGGGGCTCCGGGATTGGGTGTCGATGGCCGTATCGAGGGCCGGCCCTGGTGGCACTGTTACGTTTGTCCACCGCTTCGACCGATTGGCGGATCTCGACGATGCGTTCTCGCCGCATAGGGGTTCCATCACGGTCTTTCCTCTGTGGCGCAATGCCTCGCGGCGGCAGGCTCGACGGGTCTTGTACCGCTGGCGGAACGGCGGGCAAGGCAAACGCGCGGTCAGCGAGGGGATGATCCTCCACCGCGACGGTGGAGAATTTACCGCCCGGGCGGAGGCTGTCCTCAGGGGCGGCAACCTCATCGACATCGAACCCGGCCGGTGAGCCGTCCCCCGCGCCGCGGGCGCCCCGCTGGCGGGACGGCGCATAACCGCCTATGTTGAAGCGATGAACCGACGACGCAAATTCAGAATTCCCTATTTCAGCAAGCCCCACCCCGCCGTCGCCGTGGTTCGCCTGGCGGGCGTCATAGGACGGGGGACGCCGCCGGTCCGGTCGGGATTGTCGGCATCGGGCCTGGTGCAGACGCTGGAGCGCGCCTTCAGCCTCAAGGGCCTGCGGGCCGTGGCGCTGGCGGTCAACTCGCCCGGCGGGGCGCCGGCGCAATCGGCGCTCATTCAAAAACGCATCCGGGCACTGGCCGAAGCGAAAGACGTGCCGGTGATCGCTTTCGCCGAAGACGTCGCGGCGAGCGGCGGATACTGGCTGGCGTGCGCCGCCGATGAAATTTACGCCGACGAGTCATCCATCATCGGCTCCATCGGCGTCATCTCGTCGGGGTTCGGGTTCACCGAACTGCTGGACAAAATCGGCGTCGAGCGCCGGCTGCACACTTCGGGCGACCGCAAGGGCATGCTCGATCCCTTCTCGCCGGAAAACCCCGACCACGTCGAGCGCCTGGAAAAACTTCAGGGCGAAATTCACGAAAGCTTCAAGCAGATGGTCCGGGAGCGGCGCGCCGGTAAGCTCAAGGGAGATGAACGGGACCTGTTCTCCGGCGAGTTCTGGACCGGAAAACGGGCGCTCGAATTGGGCCTGGTGGACGGCCTCGGCGAGCTTACCCAGGTGATGCGGGAGAAATTCGGCGAGAATGTGAAGTTCCGTCCCGTGGGACAGCGGCAAAGCTGGCTGAAGCGGCGATTCGGGCTGAGCCCGGCATGGTCCGGGGGCTTGCCCGATTGGCACGGCGGATGGGCCGACGACCTCCTGGGAGCGGTCGAGGCCCGGGCGTTATGGGGCCGTTACGGGCTTTAGGAGCGGGATGATGTTCGAGGTGCAAAAACGCGGTATGAGACGGCGGGCGGAAATACGCGCAATTCCAAAAACGGCCGAGCCGTTCTTTTCCGCGCTCCTGGTCGCGGTTTCGCTGCTGATGTCAGTGATGCTTTTTGGAGCGGGCAGCGTCTTCGGCGGACTGCTGTTCGGCTCCATTCTGATCCCGGTGGCGTTCGTCTTCTGGCCGGACGGCACCGGCGGCCCCGCAGCTTCCGATTGACCCGCCGCCCTGCCGGCAACTAGAACTAGTTCATGTTTGGATTCAGTCTTCCCAAGCTCATCCTGCTGGCGGCGATCATCGCCGTCATCTGGTGGGGATTCAGCCGGTTCGGCGGGCGCAAGAATCGCTTGTCCCGGGAGGCGGACGACAAACGCCGGACCCGGGCTTCCGGGACCGCCGACGCCGTCGATATGAACAAATGCGGGGTCTGCGGCGAATACGTGCCGGAAAACGCCGGCAATTGCGGAGAATCGGGGTGTCCGTACACATAGCGGCCGCCGCGTTGCGGGCCTTGGGTTTGCGGGTTCCGGGGATGGCGATTGCGCCGCCCGGAGGGGTTTCTTGACTCGCCACGGGTCCCCCATTACCACTCCCGCTCAATCCAGGAATAGCCGGACGTCATCATGGGCAAGGCCCCCGAAAAGGCAGCCAAAAAGCGGTCCCCGAAACGCAAGGCGGACGCAAACGATTTCCAGTCGCTGATCCTCCAGCTTCAGCGATTTTGGGCCGATCGCGGCTGCGTGATGCTTCAGCCCTACGACATGGAAATGGGCGCCGGCACCTTCCATCCGGCGACCACGCTCCGCGCGCTGGGGCCGGAGCCCTGGCGGGCCGCCTATGTCCAGCCGTCGCGCCGGCCGGCCGACGGGCGCTACGGCGAGAACCCGAACCGGCTCCAGCACTACTACCAGTTCCAGGTCATCCTGAAGCCGTCGCCGGCCGACGTGCTCGACGTCTATCTGGACAGTCTCGCCGAACTCGGTATCGATCGCGATCTCCACGATATCCGCTTCGTCGAGGACGACTGGGAAAGTCCCACCCTCGGCGCCTGGGGCCTCGGCTGGGAGGTTTGGTGCGACGGCATGGAGGTGACCCAGTTCACCTATTTCCAGCAGGTCGGCGGCATCGACTGCGATCCCGTCTCGGCCGAGATCACCTACGGGCTGGAGCGGCTGGCCATGTACATTCAGGGGGTGGAAAACGTCTACGACCTGGATTTCAATGGGGCCGGGACGAGCTATGGCGATGTGTTTTTACAGAACGAGCGGGAGTACTCGGCCTTCAATTTCGATCATGCCGATACCGGCATCCTGACCCGGCATTTCGCCGATGCCGAGACGCAGTGCGAGAGCCTGATCGCCGCCGGGCTGCCGCTGCCCGCCTACGACCAGTGCATCAAGGCATCCCACGCGTTCAATCTCTTGGATGCGCGGGGCGTCATTTCGGTGACGGAGCGGCAGGCCTACATCGGCAGGGTGCGCAAACTCGCCAAGGACTGTTGCGATCAGTATTTGGCTTCCAAGGCTAAGACTCGAATTCTGGGCGCCGGGTAGTCGAGATGCCTGAACTTCTCTTGGAAATCCTGTCCGAGGAAATCCCCGCCCGCATGCAGGCCCGGGCCGCCGAGGACTTGAGGCGGCTGGTGACCGGCGGCCTCGAGGAGGCCGGGCTGGCGTTCGATTCCGCCCGGGCATTCGCGACGCCGCGCCGCCTCGCGCTGGTGGTCGACGGCCTGCCGGCGAAAACCCCGGATATTTCCGAGGAACGCCGGGGACCGCGCGCCGATGCGCCCGACCGGGCGGTGGAAGGTTTCCTGCGCGGCAACGGCATCACCAGGGATCAGGCCGAAATCCGCGAGACCGGGAAGGGGTCGTTCTACTTCGCGGTGATCGAGAAGAAGGGTGCGAAGAGCGTCGACCTGCTGCCGGAAATTCTGGCGGAAGCCATTGATGCGCTTCCCTGGCCGAAGTCCATGCGCTGGGCCGGCCGGTCCGAACGCTGGGTCCGGCCCATTCACGGTCTCTTGTGTTTGCTTGACGGCAGGAAGGTGAGCCTTGCGCGAGGCGGGATCGAAAGCGGATCCAAGACCGTTGGCCACCGTTTCCTGGCGCCCAAGGCGTTTGCGGTGAAGGGTTTCGACGACTACGAGGCCAAGCTCCGGAATGCGAAGGTGATCCTCGATGCCGCCGAGCGCCGGGAAATTATCCTCGCCGATGCCGTCAAGCTGGCGGACGAGGCCGGTCTCAGGCTGAAGGACGATCCGGGTCTCGCCGACGAGGTGGCCGGACTGGTCGAGTGGCCGGTCACCTACATGGGCACGATCGACGGCGAATTCATGGACCTGCCGCCCGAGGTGCTCACCACCTCCATGCGGGCCCACCAGAAGTATTTCGCCCTTGAAACCACGTCCGGGGCCTTGGCGCCCAATTTCATCGTCGTCGCCAATACGGAAACCTCGGACAAGGGCAAGGCGGTGGTCGCCGGCAACGAGCGGGTGCTCCGCGCCCGGCTGGCCGACGCCAAGTTTTATTGGGATCAGGACCGTCGCGCCTCACTTCAGTCCTACAAACCGTTCTTGGAGAATTTGGTATTCCACGCCGACGCAGGAACGGTTGCTGTGAAGATTTTTCGGATGGAGAATTTGGTCGATGTATTACTGAACAGTTTTTCGCCTGAGTTCATCAAAGGAACCTATTCCGAGGACTACCGTGAGGCGGTTCGCCTCGCGAAGTGTGATCTTGCGTCCGGGATGGTTAGAGAGTTTCCAGAGTTGCAAGGTCTGATGGGTCGTTACTACGCCTTGGAGGATAAGGTAAATCCCTCAGTCGCGACCGCGATCGCTGAGCATTACTCACCGAAGGGGCCTCGGGATAGTTGTCCAACAAAGCCGATAAGCGTTTTTGTTTCGCTTCTAGACAAGCTCCATGACCTTGGCGCCCTTTACGCCGTCGGTGTACGTGCCACCGGGTCCGGCGATCCATACGGCCTGAGAAGAACCGCTCTCGGAATTATCAGGCTCATTTTGGAGAACTCCCTGCGGGTACCACTGCAAAGACTGCTCTACCTGATTGTCCGACAATATAACCCCACGGACACGATTGAGGATGATGAGGCGATCGTGGACGAGATTTTGGACTTTATCGCCGACCGGCTAAAGGTTCATCTCCGCGAACAGGGCACCCGTCACGACCTCATCTCGGCGGTCTTTGCGCTCGGTGGCGAGGATGATCTGGTGCGCCTCACCAAGCGGGTCTCCGCGCTCGGCAGATTCCTCGAGACCGACGACGGCGCAAGTCTGCTGACGGTCTATAAGCGGGCCGCCAACATTCTGAGAGCCGAAGAAAAGCGGGACAACACCAAATACAGTGATGAGGGGACTAACCCGCTGACGTCACGGGAATCTGCTGAGCAGGATTTAATAGACCGCCTATGGGATGTCGGCCCCAAAATTACAAAGGCAAACGAGAACGAAGAATTTGACGAATCGATGCGTCTTTTGTCGTCTACACGACCTGACCTGGACAAATTCTTTGATAACGTCACTGTAAACGTCGAGGATTCAGAGCTTCGAGAGACACGACTTCGGATGCTTGATTTCATCAGGAAGTCGTTCCATTACATCGCTGATTTTTCTCAAATCGAAGGGGGCGAGCGTTGACAGCCAAATATGTCTACGCTTTTGGCGGCGGCACTGCCGAGGGCGGGGCCGAGATGCGCAATCTGTTGGGCGGCAAGGGGGCGAACCTCGCCGAGATGGCCTCGCTGGGCCTGCCGGTGCCGCCCGGATTCACCCTGACCACCGAAGTCTGCAACGCCTATACCCGGGCCGGCGGCGACTACCCGGACGGTTTGCGGGCCGAGGTCGAAGCGGCTCTGGCGGCGGTCGAGCGGACCATCGGCAAGACGTTCGGCGATCCGGACGATCCGCTGCTGGTTTCCGTCCGCTCCGGCGCCCGGGCCTCCATGCCGGGCATGATGGACACGGTTCTCAATCTGGGGCTCAACGACGAGACCGTCGGCGGGCTCGCCAAGTCGTCCCGCGACGAGCGGTTTGCCTGGGACAGCTACCGGCGCTTCATCCAGATGTACGGGGACGTGGTGCTGGGCGTGGAGCATCATCACTTCGAGGACATCCTGGCCGACCACAAGGACGCCAAGGGCGTCAGCCTCGATACCGATCTCGATGCCGGAGACTGGAAGAAAGTCGCCTGCGGCTTCGCGGCCAAGGTGGAAGAGGAACTGGGCGCGCCGTTCCCCCAGGACCCCAAGGACCAGCTTTGGGGCGCCATCGGCGCGGTGTTCGGCAGCTGGATGAACGACCGGGCGATCACCTACCGGCGGCTCCATGATATCCCCGAAGCCTGGGGCACGGCGGTCAATATCCAGTCCATGGTATTCGGCAATATGGGCGACACGTCGGCGACCGGCGTCTGTTTCACCCGCAACCCGTCCACCGGCGAGAACACCTTCTACGGCGAATACCTGATCAACGCCCAGGGCGAGGACGTGGTCGCCGGCATCCGGACGCCGCAGCCCCTGACCGTGGCCGAGCGCGAGACGAACGGCGGCGGTCAGCCCTCCATGGAAGAGACCATGCCCGGGCTGTTCGGCGAATTGGATACGGTCCGCCAGAAGCTCGAAGCCCATTACAAGGACATGCAGGACATGGAATTCACGGTCCAGGAGGGCAAGCTGTGGATGCTTCAGACCCGGACCGGCAAGCGGACCGCCAAGGCCGCCCTGAAGATCGCCATCGATATGGCGGACGCCGGGCTCATTTCCCGCGACGAGGCCATCCGCCGCATCGATCCCGGACAGCTTGACCAGCTCCTCCACCCGACGCTGGACCCGGCGGCCATTCGGAATGTGCTGGCGCGCGGACTGCCGGCATCGCCGGGCGCCGCCTGCGGCAAGGTGGTGTTTTCCGCCGCCGAGGCCGAGGCCCTCGCGGCCCAGGGCGACAAGGTCATCCTGGTGCGGATCGAAACCAGCCCGGAGGACATCGGCGGCATGCATGCCGCCGAGGGCATTCTCACCACCCGCGGCGGCATGACCTCTCACGCCGCCGTCGTCGCGCGAGGCATGGGCCGTCCGTGCGTCGCCGGGGCCGGTGAGATACGGGTCGACTACAACGCCAAGACCCTGACCGCCATGGGCCAGACGGTGGGCGAGGGGGAGATGATCACCATCGACGGCGGACGCGGCGAGGTGATGCTGGGCGAGGTGAAGAGCATCCAGCCGGAACTGACCGGCGACTTCGGCACGCTCATGTCCTGGGTCGACGAGGTCCGCGAGCTTCGCGTCCGGACCAATGCCGAAACGCCCGAGGATGCCGCGACCGCGCGCAAATTCGGCGCCGAAGGCATCGGCCTTTGCCGCACCGAGCACATGTTCTTCGATCCGGCGCGGATCGTGAATATGCGGGAGATGATCCTGGCCGCCGACGAGGATGGCCGCCGCGCCGCGCTCGCCAAGCTGCTGCCCTACCAGCGGGACGATTTCATCGAGCTGTTCACCATCATGAAAGGCCTGCCGGTCACGGTCCGGCTGCTGGACCCGCCGCTGCACGAGTTCCTGCCCAACACGGACGAGGAGATGGCCGAGGTCGCGGACGCGGCCGGCACCGAAATCCGCGAGGTAAAGGCCCGCGCCGCGTCGCTGCACGAGGCCAACCCCATGCTGGGCCTGCGCGGCTGCCGGCTGGGCATCATGTATCCGGAAATCTACGAGATGCAGTGCCGTGCCATATTCGAGGCGGCTTCCGAGGTTCAGAAATCCACCGGCGAAGCGGTCACGCCTGAAGTCATGATCCCGCTGGTCGGCGCCAAGGCGGAACTCGATATCCTCAAGGATGTCGTCGACCGGGTGGCGGCCGAGGTGAAGGAAGCCGGCGGTGCCGGCGTCGAATACATGACCGGGACCATGATCGAATTGCCGCGCGCCGCCCTGACGGCGGACGCCATCGCCGAAACCGCGGAGTTCTTCTCATTCGGCACCAACGACCTGACCCAAACCACCTACGGGCTCAGCCGGGACGATTCCGGGTCGTTCCTCGACACCTACCGCTCGAAGGGCATCTACGAGACCGACCCCTTTGTCAGCATCGATCCGGCGGGCGTCGGCGAGTTGGTGAGAATCGCCGCCGAAAAAGGGCGCGGCGCCCGGAGCGATATCAAGCTCGGCATCTGCGGCGAACATGGCGGCGATCCGGCGTCGGTGGCGTTTTGCCACAAGGTGGGGCTGGAATACGTGTCGTGCTCGCCCTATCGGGTGCCCATCGCCCGGTTGGCGGCGGCGCAGGCGGCGCTCGGCGTCGAGGCGCTGGTCGACGCGTAGTGTCTGTTTTCCCCGAGCGCGCAACGGAGGACCCATCCCATGCCTGACGACGTCAAACCCGCCGATCACATGGGCCAGGGCGAGAACGGCGAACAGCAGCAAGCCGATTACCAGGAGGGAATGCGAGAGAGGCTCTATTAGCGCCGCCGGCGAGGAGGGCATTTCATGGCCATCGACGTTCACACCCACTACTTCCCGGAACCGGTCGCCGACATGTTCCGCGGCCGGACCAAGGCGCCGTGGATCGAGCGGATGCCCGGTGGCGGCGAGCGGCTGCACCTGCCGGTCAACATCCTCGCCTTCACCGAGGATTACGTCGACATGGACGCGCGGCTGGCCTTCATGGACCGGATGGGCGTGGACGCTCAATTGCTGTCGCTCGCCGGATTGTTCGGCGCCGACAGCCTGCCCGTGGAAGAAGCGCAGCCCATTTGCGAGACCTTCAACAATGAAGCGGCGGCGCTTCACCGGTCACATCCGGAGCGGTTCGCCTGCCTCGCCGCCCTGCCGTTTGCCGACATGGATGCGGCGCTGGCCGAGTACCGCCGGGGCCGCGAGCTGGGTCTGGTGGGGGCCGTTCTGCCGATGAACTTCTTCGACAGCCTGGAACAGGCGGAACGGCTGCGTCCGCTGTTCGATCTTGCCGAAGCGCTCGGCGGCCACTTGTTTCTGCATCCGGGTCCCCGGCCCGACCAGCGCCCGGATCTGAAGGCCGATGCGCCGGCGCCGTTTTCGGATAACGGGGTGTACCGGAGTTCGCTCGAGGTTCAGAACAAAGTCGGCCAGGCCATGGTGACGTTGCTGATGACCGACTTCCTGGACGGCTACGGGAATTTGACCGTCCATGTCGCCAATCTGGCCGGCACCCTGCCGGCGGTCGTCGAGCGTCTCGACAATATCGTCATTACCCGCGATCCGGACGCGCCCTTGCCATCTTCGATGATGAAGAAGGTCGCGGTCGATTGCTCCTCGTTCGGGTCGGAATCCATCGAATTTGCCGCGAAGTTCATCGGCGCGGAGCATATTCTGCTGGGCACCGACTGCCCGATCTTTCGCACCGACCGGACCATTTCAGGCATCGAAGCGACCCGGCTGAGCGCGCCGGAGAAGCAGGCTATCCTGCATGGCAATGCCGTCCGGCTGCTGAGCGGCGTTTGGCCGGCGCTGGGTGAAAGCTGAGACTTGTCCGGGCTTTTCGCGTTCGTCACAACGGTGGATTTTGCCGTGGCGCTCGGCGTCATGCTGCTGGGCGGCATGGTTCACGGGCTGACCGGCTTCGGCGGCGCTCTCCTTACGATGCCGCTATTGGCCCTGTTGTTCGGTCCGGTGGAGGCCCTGGCGCTTTCGGCGCCCGCCTGGGTCCTCGGCACGTTGCAGATGCTGCCCCGCGCCTCCCGCGAGGCCGATTGGCCGGCGCTACGGCCAATCCTCATACCGGCGGTGCTGGCGACGCCGCTCGGCACGCTGCTGCTGTTCGTCATGGAGCCGGATATCGTCCGCCGGACCATCGGCCTGTTCGTCCTGGCCGGGGCGGTGATGCTGGCCACGGGCTGGACCTATAGGGGCCCCCGCGGACGGCTGCCCGGGATTGTCGTGGGATCGCTGTGCGGCGGCATCACAGGATTTTCCGGGGTGGGCGGTCCGCCCGTCGTCGTCTACGTCATGGCCTTGCCGGACTCTCCGGCAATGCAGCGGGCAAACATCGTCGTCATCGTCGGATTCGTGGGCGTCATGACTTTGCTCGGCGTTACCGTCGGCGGGGCCTACGACGGGACGGTTGTGCTGACCGCCCTCATTCTTGCCGTCGCCTATGTGGCCGGAACCTGGAGCGGCAGCGCCGGATTTCGGGCGGCATCGGACGCATTCTTCCGGCGCGCCGCGCTGACCGTATTGTTCGCGAGCGGTATCGCGGCGATCGTCCTGTAGGTCCGGACCAGTGACCGAAACCATCCTCGCCACTCTCGATCTCGATCTTGCTGTCGCATTGCTGGTCGCTATCGCCGCCGGCATGGCCCATGGCTTTACCGGGTTCGGCGGGGCGCTGGTCGCGATGCCGCTCTACACCGTGTTGTTCGGCCCGGTCGAGGCGCTGGCGATCCTGGTCTTCGCCGGGGTTGTCGGCTCGGCACAACTCACACTGCCGGCGATGAGGATCGCCCGGTGGCCGCACCTGATCCCGATGATGGCCGCGGCAATCATCTTCACGCCGCTCGGCGTGCTTTCGCTGGTGACCATCGATCCGGATCTCATCCGGCGGGCAATCGGAATCCTCGTCCTGTTGGGCGCCTTGGTCATCGGCTTCGGCTGGACCTACAAGGGGCCGAGAAATACCGCTACCGGCGCCGCCGCGGGCGCGCTGGCCGGGTACCTCACCGGCGCCACCGGCATGGGCGGGCCGCCGCTGGCCGCCTACATGCTGGCCTTTCCCGATCCGGCAGACGTCCAACGGGCCAACATCGTCCTGATGACGGCATTGCTGATCACGACCACGCTGATCGGCCTGATCGTCGCCGGCAGCTATCATCCCGAGACCATTGTGCGGACCATATTGCTCACGCCGGTCTATATGTTCGGCGCCTGGTGGGGCGGGCGGCTTTTCCACAGCCGGTTCCAGACCCTGTTTCGCCGCGTGGCCATCGGGCTGCTGGTCGCCGGCGGAATCATCGCATTGGCCGCCTAAGGGCTACCGCCCTGCCGTCTGACGAAAATCGTCCACTCCCTGTCGTCGTAGCCGTCGAACAGGCGGCTGTCGGGCGACAGGACCCGCCGGCAGAAAGCGAGGAATATCCGGGGATCGGCGTAATAGAGGGTCCGGTGCTTCTCCGGCGTGTGAATACTCATCATGTTGAAGGCGAGGCCGGTGTGCGTCCTGGACCAAAGTTGGGTCAGGTTATCGAGCACGAATTCCAGCCATTCCCTGTCCCCGGCGTGCATCTTGATGTTGTAGCTCCCCGAGACGAAGGAGTAGTCGGCGTCCCGGGTCGCCTCATGGGAAAGGATGAACGAGGCCCGTTTGTCCCGGATACGCGAATTCGCCTGGGCCAGCATCTCCCGGCTGATGTCGTAACCGAAGTACCGGCCCCGTTCGAGCTGCGGCAAATCGGCGTACGCCTCGAACATGGCGCCATAGCCGCAGCCGAGATCGTTGATGACCAAACGATCCGAACACTCATCGGCGAACAATCCGGCGAATATCCGGAAACGGTGCTGCTGACGTTCGGCGCTCGACCATCCGACGCCTTTGTTCATGGCGCCGTGTTTCCGAATGGTCCGCCCGAAGCTGCGGGAGACGGGTTCGAGAATATCCGGAAGCGGAGCGCGGCGCCGGCGGCCAAACATGGGCCGGAGTCTACGCCAGCCCCGGTCTGCGCCGCAACGAAACCTATTCGGCCTCGGGCAGCGCCACCCAGGGCGCGATATCGGGGATGATCCGCGTCTCGCCCGCCATCAATGGCGCCTCGCCGCCCACCGCCTCCAGTCTCAGCAGGGCGATGGCGCGGCTGCCTTGGCCCGAGCGCATCTCGCCCGCATCCTTGCCGCCGGCGGTGATCCGGGTTCCCGGCGAGGGAAGCGGCCCGTCGATCTGGACTGGCAGCAGGCGCTTCTTCACCAGGCCGCGGTACTTGGTCCGCGCGGTGAGCTCCTGCCCCATGAAGCAGCCCTTGTCCCAATCCACCCCGTGCAACTCTTCGAAGCCGCTCTCCAGGAGAATCGCCTTGTCCACCTCCATATCCCGGCTGCCGTCGGGAAGCCCCAGCGCCAGCCGATGCGCGTCATAGCTCTCCGCAGCCGCTTCGGCACAGCCCATTGCCTCGAGCGCGGGACCGAGATTTGCGGCCGGCGCAATGCCGCGGAGACCGGCATCGGCCAGCCTGGGATCCACATAGGCGATCCCCTCGGCGCACGGCCGGGCGGCGCCGGGTTCCGCCTCGAAACCGAGAGAAGCCGCCGTTTCGCCGCCGAAAACCGCGGCGACGGCGAACGAGCCGGTGACGTCTTCGATGTCCACGGCCGCGCGTAGCCTGTACATGTTCAGCCGGCGCATGAAATCGTCCAGCCGGTCGGCCTCGCAATCGATCAACAGCCCACCGTCGGCAGCCTGAACAATGAAGAAGTCGAACAGATATTTGCCCTGGGGGGTCAAGAACGCAGCGTAGATGCTTCGTTCCGGCGATACCTTCTCGACATCGTTGGAGACCAGGCCTTGAAGGAAATCCCGGGCGTCGGCGCCCGAAACCCGGATCACCCCCCGGTTGGGCAAAATGGCGTATTTCATCTGCTCGGTCCTGTCATTCCGTCACACCATATAGGCCCTTGGCCGGGCTCGGCAAGAACGGCAAAAACCCCAAAATATTCAAGGGTTTCCCGCTTTTCTTGGCGCGGGGCTCCGCGTATAAACCAGCCATGAGGATCACCATGATCGACGACACGATTGCCTTCGATGGCCGAACGCCGTCGGTTCGCGCCCTCGGCGGCGCCGAGAAGGCCGTCGCGGGCCTGGCTGCCGCGCTTGCCGCCCGCGATCACGCCGTCAGCGTCGTCAATCGGTGCGACAAGGGAGAGGTTATCGACGGCGTCACCTGGGCTCCCTGGGACGCCCCGCGTCCGCCGGCCGCCGACGTGACCATCGCGCAACGCGACCCGCGCCTGTTCCAGGAATTGCCCGAGGCGCCGGCCAACATACTTTGGTATTGGGGTAATCCGGCGCAGCTCAATCAGCCGGAAAATCAGGCGGCGATGGAGCGGTACAAGCCGATCGTGGCATTCGTGGGCGAAGCCCAGAAACAGTTGTGGCGGTCGTGGCGGGATTTCATCGAGGTGGTCATCCCGCCGGGTCTCTGTCCTGACTACATCCGCGCCGAAGCGCCCGAGGAGCATCCTGATCCGATCGCCGTCATGACCACTCATCCGGTGCATGGCATGACGGATTTCGTCCGGCTCTGGCGGGAGAGGATTTACGCTCAACGGCCGGCGGCCAAGCTCCACATCTACTCGGCATCACTGGCAAAAGCGGCGTCGGGCTCCAAGCCCCTCGACCGGATTGCCGACGTCTTCGAAGAAGTGCGGGAAGCGGCGGACGATGGGGTCGAGATCAAGGCGCCCGGACCCGATGCGGACATGGCCGCGGCGTATGCCGCCGCGCGGGTGCACCTCTATCCGGCGATTCCGAGCGAAATGTACGGCTCGACGCTTGCGGAGAGCCAAGCGGCCGGTCTGCCCGCCGTGGTACTCCGGCCGGAAACCGCGTCCCCCGCCGCCGAAAGGGTGCACAACGGGCGTACCGGATATCTGGTGCCTGATTTGGAGGCGGTCGCAAATATTGCCCTCGAACTGCTATCGGATGATTTTGGCATGTATGATGGGCTGCATCGGGACGCCCGGATATTGCAGGCGGCCCGCAAATGGGAGACGGCGGCCATCGAATTCGAAGGATTGTGGTCTTGAGCAGCGCCCGAACGGAGCCGGGCGGAACGAGAATCCTGTTTGTCACCGCTTCGGGCATCGGCGACGCCGTCCTGTCGACGGGCGTCCTCGACCATCTCATTCGATCGAACTCCGGGGCCCGTGTCACCATCGCCTGCGGCCCGGTCGCCGCGCCGTTGTTCAACTATGTACCCGGCCTGGAACGTCTCATCATATTGGAAAAGCGGCCCTTGTCCTTTCATTGGCTGGACCTTTGGGCAAAATGCGTCGGGCGTTACTGGGACGTTGTCGTTGATTTCCGGGATGCACCGCTGACCTATCTTCTGGGCCGCCGGCGGCGGCTGAGCGTCACCCGCCACAATCGGCCGGAGCGCCAGGTCGAGCGATATGCCTCGGCCCTCTCATTGGACCGGCCCCCGGCGCCGACCCTGTGGATCGATGACCGGATTGCCGGGGAGGCGGCGAACCTGATCCCCGGCGATTCCAAGGTTCTGGCCATCGGACCGACCGCCAACTGGCGGGCGAAGACCTGGCGCGCCAAGCACTTTGCGGAGTTGACCGACCGGCTGACGGGACCCGGCGGAATCCTGCCGGGCGCCAAGGTGGCGTTGTTCGGCCATGAAAGTGAACGGCCGATGGCGCAGGAGTTGATCGACGGCATTCCGCAAAGCCAACTCATCGACCTGATGGGACGGATCGATTTGCTGACGGTCTATGGCTGCCTCCAAAGATGCGATTTTTATGTCGGCAACGATTCCGGCCTCATGCATATGGCGGCAGCTTCGGGAACGCCGACCCTCGGCCTGTTTGGTCCGACACGGGAATCGCGGTATGGGCCTTGGGGGCATCACACCGCGGTGGTTCGAACCATGGTTCCCTTCGAGGAAATATTTCCTCCCGGTTTCGATCATGTGAACAGCGGCAGTCTCATGGACTCGCTGACCGTCGAGATGGCGGAGCAAGGTGCGCGGGAGTTGTGGTCACGGGCGGAAGGAATTGCGGCGTGAGCGAGATCAAAATTTCCGCGGCCCTCAATGTTCACAACGAAGAGACCAATTTAAAGGAGTGCTTGGAGACGTTGGGCTTTGCCGACGAGATTGTCGTGATCCTCGACAATTGCACCGATGGGTCAAAGGAGATTGCCCAGGCCTTCAACGCCAAAATGGAGGAAGGAGTGTGGGAGTTCGAAGGGGAACGCCGCAATCGGGCTATCGCCTTGGCGAGCGGGGACTGGATCTTCGAAATCGACCCAGATGAACGGGTCCCGGCCGAGCTGGCGGACGAAATTTTCGCCAAAACCGGAGCCGGCGACGCGGACTTTTACCTGATCCCGGTGGGCAACTATGTGGGGGCACGCCACGTGCGCTACGGGTGGGCCGGAAATTTCGGCAAGGTGGCCTATGTCGGACTGTTTCGCAACGGCGCCAAGAACTGGCATCGGGGCCGGGTCCATCTCGGGTTCGATATTACCGGTAAAGGAGGCGGAACGCTGAGTGCTCCGATCATCCGTCACCTCGGTTGCAGCATTTCGGATGTGCTGCGGCGGGTGGACCGTTGCACCACCAGCCGCGCCCGAGAATTGGCGGAGCTCGGAGAGGTCTCGGGTTATGCCGGAACGATCCGAAAATCCCTCGGCTGGTTCATCCGTTCATACCTCACCAAGCGCGGCTACCGCGAGGGCGCCATCGGGTTGGCGATCGCTATCTGTGTCGGTCTCTGTCCGCTTTTGTCCCAATTCAAGGCCAAGTTGGAAGTATCGAGTTCCGCCGCCGGGGGAGGAGGGCAGTGAGCGAGCCTCCGCGACTCTCCGCGGTGGTCAGCATCCACAACGAGGAAGACCGCCTAGCTGCCTGTCTGGAGAAACTTGCGTTCGCCGATGAAATCGTCGTACTGCTCGACCGTTGCACGGATCGGAGCCTGGAAATCGCCCGGCAATTTTCCGATCGCATCATCGAAGGCGCTTGGCCGGTCGAAGGCGACCGCCGAAATGCCGGCATTGAGGCATGCGCGGGACCCTGGGTGCTTGAGGTCGACGCCGATGAACACGTGTCGCCCGAATTGGCGGAAGAGATTCGATCAACCGTTCGTCAAACCCGGTCGGATTGGCATGAAATCCCCGTTGACAATTACATCGGAAATCGCCTGGTGCGCCACGGCTGGGGCGCATCCTACGGAAAAGCCGCCTACCCCGGCCTGTTCAAGCGTGACGTTAAACGCTGGGGACGGCAACGTGTGCATCCCCGTCTTGAATGGTCGGGCAAGAAGGGCGACATGCTGACCAACCGATTGGCGCATTTCGTCGACCGGGATATTTCGGACATGGTGCGCCGCCTGGACAGCTATTCCACGGCGCGTGCCCGGGACCTTCGCGATGCGGGCGACATCGGATCGACCGCCAACAACGTCCGGCGGCTGTTTTCCAGGTTTATCAAATGCTACATCGGCCGGCGCGGCTACCGGGAGGGCGGCTACGGCTTCCTGATCGCTTTGTTTGCCGGGCTATATCCGTTGCTCTCCCATCTCAAGGCCAAGGCGGAGCTCGATTGATGGCGCGGATCGTGCTCGCCGACGACGGCATCGCGTTTGACGGCAGAAGTCCGGAGGCCGGCCCGTTGGGCGGCGTCGAGTCGGCAGTGGTCTATCTGGTCCGCGAATTGGCGCGGCGGGGGCATCAGGTCAGCGTTCACAACAAGTGCGAAAACAGGGAGGAAATCGATGGCGTTCTTTGGTCACCCATCGGCGACGGGCTGCCGGGAGAGGCCGACCTCTATATCGCCAATCGCGGCGACAAGCTCCTCCCGCTGATGCCCCATGCCCGGCGAACCATATTCTGGATCCACAATCCGGCGCGATATCTCCTGAAATTGCGTTACCTCTCCAAACTGTGGCGTCTCAAGCCGGCCATCGTTTTCGTCGGCGACTACCACGCGACCACCTACCCCGCCTGGGCACCGGTCGGAGATCGGGTGGTCATTCCCTACGGGGTCGCGCCATTATTCTCCGGGCTTGCCGAGATAGAAGATCCGCCACCCGCGCGGGCGATATTTACCTCAAATCCGTTACGGTCGCTGAACTGGTTGTTGGATTTGTGGACGGCAAGAATCCGCCCGCAGGTGCCGGACGGCGAACTGCATCTGTTTACGGGTGCGCTGACCTACGGAGCCATCGGGGCGCGCAAGTCCGATCCCATGGAGCAGGTTCTGGCGCGGGCCCGCGAGCTTGCCGACCATGGCGTGGTTCTCCGGGAGCCGGTATCGAAGACCGAGCTGTTGTCAGAGCTTAGGTCGTCACGGGTCATGCTGTATCGAGGAGATCTCAACGAGACGTTCTGCCTGGCCGTGGGTGAAGCGCAGGCGGCCGGGGTGCCGGCGGTGGTTCAGCGTTTCGGATCAATGGTCGAACGGGTGATTGACGGCGAAACCGGATCGGTGACAGATAGCGACGATGAATTTGCTTCGGCGGCGATCCGGCTCCTGACCGGGAATGAGACTTGGCGGTCCCAACATCGGGCCGCGCTGGAAAAGCAGTCCCGATGGACTTGGCCGCATGCCGCGGCCGCGTTTGAAAGGCTGATCCCCTGATGAAGGTTCTCCAGTGCATGGCGGGCGCCGAGTTCGGCGGGGCCGAGGCGTTTTTTACCCGCCTGATCATCGGGCTCGGCCGGGCCGGGCTGGATCAGCGGGTTGTGATTCGGGCCAATGGGGATCGCGCCAGATTGCTCAGGGGCGCCGGTATCGAGCCCGATGAGCTCAAATTCGGCGGGCCGTTGGACGTTGGTTCCGGACGCAAGCTCGGCAAGATGATCAAAGAGTACGAGCCCGACGTGGTCATGAGCTGGATGAACCGGGCCACCGCGGCGGTTCCCAGGCCGGACGGGAAGTTCATCCACGTCGGCCGGCTCGGCGGCTACTACAACCTCAAATACTACCGGAACTGCGATCATCTGGCCGCCAACACGGAAGACATCGCCGGCTATCTCATCAAGAACGGCTGGGCGCCGGAGCGCGTGCACTACCTGCCGAATTTCGTTTCCGCCGAGAAAGCGGCGCCCCTTTCCCGAAGCACGTTTTCCACGCCGGAAGGGACGCCGCTCATCCTCGCCTTGGGACGCCTGCACGAGAACAAGGCCTTCGATACGCTGCTCCGGGCGGTGGCGCGGGTGCCAGACGCCTATCTCTGGCTGGCCGGTGAAGGTCCGCTCCGGGGCGAGCTCGAGGAGTTGGCCGAACAACTCGGCATCGAGCCCCGGGTCCGCTTTCTCGGTTGGCGCGACGACACCGAGGCGCTGTTCGCGTCGGCGGACATATTCGTTTGTCCGTCCCGCCGCGAACCGCTCGGCAACGTGGTGATCGAGGCCTGGGCGCAGGGGGTCCCGGTGGTCGCCGCCGACAGCCCGGGCCCCGGTACTCTTGTTCGACACGGCGTATCCGGGTTGCTGAGCCCGATCGACGACGTACAGGCCCTGGCGCGGTCGATCAAGCGGCTGGCCGACGATCCGGGTGCACGCGAGGAACTTTCCCGTGGCGGCCGGGACGCCTATGAGGCCGAGTTCACCGAGTCCATCGTGGTCAGGAAGTACCTCGACTTCTTCGAAAAGGTCACTGCCTGATGTGCGGCATCGCCGGGGTCGCCATGGCCGATGGCAGTGCGCCGGACGGCGCGCTGGTCGGCCGGATGATCAAGGCGATCGCCCATCGCGGGCCCGACGGCGAAGGCGCCCATGCGGGCGGCAGTGTGGCGATGGCCCACAACAGGCTGGCCATCATCGATCTCGAGACCGGCAATCAACCGATCCGCGGCCCGCGCGGCATCGTCCTCGCCGCCAATGCCGAGATCTACAATTACATCGAACTCAGGCGGGAATTGGGCGAGTCCATGTTCAACACGCGGTCGGACTGCGAGCCGCCGGTGCATCTCTATGCGGGCGAGGGGACGGGGTTCGGCCGGGCGCTCCGCGGCATGTATGCCATCGCAATCGCCGACGAGGCGGCGGGCCGGGTGGTGCTGTCCCGTGATCCGTTCGGGATCAAGCCGCTCTATACCGCGGCCATCGAGGGCGGGACGGCGTTTGCGTCGGAACCGGCGGCGCTTGTCGCCGCCGGGCTTGTCGCCCCCCGCCTCAACGCGACCGCACGGGATGAGATGCTCCAGCTCCAATATTCGACCGGCCGGCGGACCATATTCGAGGGCGTGGACCGGGTGCTGCCCGGAGAGACCTTGACCATCGAGGCGGGCGGTATCGTCGACCGGCTCGACAAGGCGGCGCTGCCGGACGGCGCACCGGCGGACTGGGATGAAGAAGAGGCCGTCCGGCGATTCGACGCGGCATTCATGAACAGCGTCGAGGTCCACCAGCGCGCCGACGTGCCGTATGGCATGTTTCTGTCGGGCGGCATCGATTCATCGGCGGTGCTCGCCGCCATGCGGGATTTGAACGACCGGCCGGTCCAGGCCTTCACCGCCGGTTTTTCCGGGACCCGGGCCGCGGATGAGCGGGAGCACGCGGAAGCCGTCGCCCGCGCGGCCGGAGCGGACTTCCACGCCATCGACGTGGATGCGGCGGATTTCTGGCGAGACTTGCCGGCGATCGCCGCGGCGCTCGACGACCCGGCGGCGGACTACGCCGCCATTCCGACCTACAAGCTGGGCCGGCTGGTTCATGACCGCGGCCTGAAGGTCGTTCTCTCGGGCGAGGGGGGGGATGAACTGTTCGCCGGATACGGCCGCTACCGCCGCCTGCTGCGGCCCCGGTTCCTGGGCGGCGGCGCCATGCGCCGCAAGGGCGCCTTCGAGGGGCTGGGGGTCCTCCGGGATGACGGCGACGGCTGGCGGGCCGGTCTCGACCGGGCCCTGGCCCGGGAGGCCACCGCCGGCCGCACGCGGCTTCAAGCGGCTCAGGCAATGGATTGCGCGGACTGGCTGCCCAACGACCTGTTGATCAAGCTGGACCGGTGTCTGATGGCGCACGGCGTCGAAGGCCGGACCCCGTTTCTCGACCGGCGGGTCGCCGATGTGGCCATGCGGCTTCCCGACAATCTCAAGGTACGGGGGCGCACCGGCAAATACGTTCTCCGGCGCTGGCTGGAACGGAAGCTGCCCGAAGCCCGGCCGTTCGCCCGCAAGAAGGGCTTCACCGTGCCGGTCGGGGAGTGGATCGCGGCGCGGTCCGGCGAGCTATCCCGACTGGTGGCCCGGCAGCCCTGCATCGAGGAGGTGTGCCATCCGGCCGCGGTGGAGGCCTTGTTCCGCACCCTCGATCCCAACCGCCCGCGGGCCGCGCAAGCCGCCTGGCGGCTGCTTTTCTATGCGCTGTGGCACCGGCGTCACATGGAGGGCCGGGCACCGGACGGGGATGTGTTCGAGGTCTTGTCGGCGAACTAGGCGCGAGGCAAAACCCCGTCAAAGGGCGGGGCAACGCCTAGAAGCGCCTAGAATCGATAATCCGACACATCGAGGCCGAGGGCCTCGCGGCCCCAGGCCGTGAGATAGATATCCCAGTTGTTCTGGTGGTGGGCGCCCGCGGCCTTCACGTCGCGCAGCTTGCGCTGGATGTCGTTGTCGTTATAGAGCCCGTTGCCGCCCCAGGCGTAGAACAGCCGGTCGACCGCCTTCTGGCAGAGGACGCAGACGTAGGCCATGTCCCGCTTGTTGCGGAGCCGCTCCTCGTCGGTGAGGGGACGATCCCGCAATATCTCCTCGGTCTCCCGGAGGTTGCGCAGCATCAGGCTTTCCGCGGCCCGCGCATCCGCCGCGCTTTCGGCGATCCTCAGGTGGATGGACTGGAAGTCGGCGACCTTTTCGCCGCCCCGGTTGATCCGCGTCTCCATGGCGTCGATGAACTGCTCGACGGCGCCCAGCGCAAGTCCGACCGATACCGAGACCAGGGAGTAGGGCGCAACCGAGATGCGGGGCAGCCGGAAGACGGGGTGGTCGTACATTTCGGCTCCCGGCGTGGTGCCGTCGAGCCCGTCCCTGGACGGGAAGGTGCGGTGTTCGGGCACGAAGGCGTCCTCGAACTCGACGAAGCAGGAGCCGGTGCCGCGCAGCGCGAAGGTATCCCAGTTGTCGATGATCCGTCCTTTGTCGCGCTCGATCAGGATATGGAGCATGCCGGACCCGTCGGCGAGGACGGCGTTGTTGGCGAGCCAGCCCGCATGTTTGCACCCTGACGAGAAGGTCGCCCAGCCGTTCAGCAGATAACCGCCGTCGGCGGGGGTGAGGGCGCACTTTCTGGCGATGCTTTCCTCGGTGCCCGTATTGCCGCCGGAACAGATGAACTGGTCCGGGCCGGAGGCCCACAATTCGTTCTGCGCCCGTTCCGGAAATCCGGCACAGGTGTTGGCGTGCTCGGCGTAGACCGCATAGACCCAGGCGGTGGAAGCGCATCCCTTGGCGAGCTCCGCGCATACCTGGACCAGCACGTCCCATCCGTATTCGTAACCGCCGTACTTCCTGGGCATGCAGACCCGGATCAGCCCGTGGCGGCGGAAGTCGCCAAGGGTTTCCTCGGGGATGGCGGCGGCCTCTTCGCAGGCCGGCGCGCGGGCCAGCAGATCGGGCACCATGGACCGCGCCCGGGAGATCAGCTCCGCCGGGCTCGGGATATCGATGTTGGTGTCGGCGGCGACGCCCTCCATGACGCTCTCTCTCCTGTTGGAACCGGCATCGGCCGGCACAGGCCAGCATAGGTGTGGCGTATTTGCCGGTAAAGGGCCGCCCCGAAACACATCGGGCATGGCGGCGGGGCCGTCGGCATCGCCGAAAACCGGCGACGCGCCGGGCGGTTTTGCGTATTGTCCGGGCCATGGAACTCGATTTCGACTGGTTCAACCTGCACGTCGGCGCCTTGGTGGGGACGGCGCTGGTATTCGGCGGCATGTCGTTCTTCGCCTTCGTCTTTACGCCCATGGTCTTCAAGTTCGTCGAGCGCGAGGACGCGGCGCACTTCCTGCGCCAGGTGTTTCCGGTCTATCACCGGGTGATCGCGAGCCTCAGCTGTGTCCCCGCCATTTTGCTGATCCCCGGCGGCCGGTCCTACACGCCGGAGGTGACGGCGCTGTTGGCGGTGGCGCTGCTCAACCTCGTCTCGGCGCGGTTCATCGTGCCGGCGGCCGACGCGGCCCGCGAGGCCGGCGATCAGAAAAAGTTCGCCGCCATCCACCGGTTGAGCGTGATCCTGCACACGGGCGAACTGGTCGCTATGCTCGTCGTACTCATTAGACTGGCCCAGTAGCGGGGCAAGTAGAGCCCATCACGCGCGCATGATATAATTTCGGCTACACGGAAAACGGGCGGAACAGGTATGCGCCCAAGGGTAGTGGATGCGACGTTTATTTAGATCAAGCCGGCTGCTGTGGGCGGTGTTGGTGTTGTTTGGGCTGACGTTTGGCTGGACGCTCGACAGCAACGTCGCAGGTGAACTGGTTTGGTCTCGAATTGATGCGGCCGCGCGAAATGACACAACAAGGAGGTGGGAAGAATTTCAGAAGGCCGTCCCGCATTTCGATTTGGAACAGGCGCTATTCGCCTACCAGCACTACCGACGAGATCCGGATCGCTACCGACTGGCCCTAAAACTGTATGTCATCCGCCATCCCGAGGCCCGGGTGAAGGCCAACCGTGAGTATGTCGAATGGCAGGATTGGCCCAAATTCTTTCGCGACGACTTCGACAAGGAGATCAATTGGCTAAAGCGTGTCTCAGCCATGCCGCCGGACGACATCTTCGAGTTGTCGCGACGGTTAAAGGGGAGGGTGGCAGACGATGCGAGCGACGAAGTCCGCAGCCTCAATGGTTCGATTTCCCATGCGTTGGCGATATACGCCGAAAACGCGGGTTCGGGCGCGGCGATGTATTTTCATGCGAAGGCGAATTTGGTCTCAGCGGTCGAATCTGCGCGTATCTTCGGATGCAACCCAGGGGCACCGGAACTCGTTATGTGGAAGGCCGCTGACCTGGAGTACGGTCCCGCTATCATCGATCTCATTTCGATGTATCTGATTGGTCGCTGCGTCGCGGAGGATTTTACGCGCGCCTATTACTGGGTGCTGAGGGGACGTCGGGCCGGGATAGACGTGAGCGGCCCTGCCGCCCGGGTGGAAGCCGGGGTGTCACCGGGCCAGCGTTCATTGGCGGAGAATTGGCTGGCCCGTGCCGAGGTACCCTCGGTCCATGACTACAAGAATTTAAACCGAACGACGCGGTAGGAATTCAGCATCGATAGCCGTGACTTTTGCGGCAGTTGCAGAAGTCGTTCCAGGATTTCTCGGCCTGACGCCTGTCCGTTGCAAGCTTCCTGTTGATTTCTTCCAGTTCGGATTGCGCCTGAGACAGTTCCGCTTCCAGTCTTTGAATTACCTGTCGTTTCTTGGAATTTTCCAACGCCTGTTTCGCCGCAATGGCGGCATCTAACGCCATTAGAGCTGCTCGCGTCGCTGGTGTTAGCTTTACCAGGTCACGCATCACGGTGACGGCCGCAGGAAGTTTATCTTCTTTCAGGTTGGCAATGGCTTCCATACGTCGCTTCACGTCGTCTGATTTTTTCAGCGAAGCCTCATCCAACGGTTGGACCACTTCTATATCCGCTCGATGGTCCCACCAAAGGTCTCGGCACGGATCGTCGGCGGAGCTAGGCGGAGGCTCTTTCGGCTTCTCGTCTTCGGGCAGGTTAGCGGGCGGCGGCGGTTTGGGCTTGTCGTCTTTCGGCGGGTCTTTGGGCGTTTCCCCCTCACCTTCCTTGGCGGCGATCCGCTGGGCGTAGGGCGCCAATGCCCGCATGGTCTCGCCGTCCGGGTTGGCGTAGCCGTCGACTTTCAGGTTGTTCGCGTTCTGAAAACTCTCCAGCGAGGCGGCGAGGGAATAATCTCCCCAGCCCGCCGGACATGGTCCCGGTCTCATGGAAACAATTGGAAGCCAGGACCCAAACCGCCTTAGGGGAGAACGCCATGGTTTGGGGCGAAGACTACAGCGTCGGCGACACGCGGTTCGACGACGGCCACAAGATCATCATGGAGCTGATCGGCGTATGCCGCGACACCGACAAGCGCGACGAGATGGAGACCCGGCTCCGCGAGCTCCATGAACGGCACAGTGGCGGAGATACAGGGGTTGCCGCCGACATGATCGTATTCCTGAACGATTGACGGCGTTGGCACGGTCTCGAGAATGATTCGGAATATGCCCGCCGCGCCGGGGAACCGGGCGTCATGCAGCGGTGCGGATTTTGTCGGGGTGCCGTCCGGTACCGGACCGCGGGCGGCAAAAAGGCCGGCCCTTTGGGGGCCGGCCGTTTTAGTGCGAACTCGGAGCCTCAAGAGCTCGGGCGGTTTGCCTCGTTAGATGGCGATCGCCGCCTGGCGCCACGCCGAGGTACCCTTGCAGTCAGGACATACCCGCTCACCAATATGGTGCGACGTGAAATCCTTCGAACACATCAAGCACTTGCGCTTCTTGATGTTCTGGTTGTCAGCCTGAGGCTTTTTGTTCATCTCGCTGCGAGACGACATGGTATCCTCCTGGGTGCTCTTTCCAGTCCGCAAAGTCACTCGTACCCGGCCCGATGACCGGGGCCACACGCAACCGCGCAGATTGGATTGTCTGTCCGAAGGGCGCGCCAATTGGGAATCCAGGAACGCGCCCGTTACAGGGGACAAGTATATAACGACACCCCGGCGAAATAGCTATGCATTTTTTGCATGACTGATATGCGGGACGTCAACGAACAATCATCTCAATCCTAAATGGTTCACAAATCATCAACCGCAAGGGCCCGTTCACCGGTCATTGCCCCGATATTCCGGGATTTATCCACAAGCGGACCACCCAACAACCGGCCGCCGCGAATTTTGCGCCGCCGCCCGTTTTTCGCGCGACTACTCCCCCGGCTGCGGGCTTGCCTCTTGTGCCGCGGCGGTTTTTGCGGCCGCCGGCGCGCCCGGCATAGGGGCTTCGGAGACGTCGTCGGGCTGGTTTTTGAACTTCCCGTGCTTCTTGTAATAGGCGTCGGTCTTCACATGCTTGGAGACCACGAACGGCGCGCCCTTGACGAAGTCATAGAGGGCGACGATGCCGCCGGTCCACATGGTGCGGATCATGTGCATCTTGGCGCGCGACGCGCGAAGCTCGAACAGGTCCGCGTTTTCGTGGGTGTGATAGGTCTCCCGGTCGTTCAGCACCTCGCGCACCTTCTCGGGCGTCGCCCAGTTGCAGCGGTAGTGAATGGTGCCGTCGGGCCGGATCACGTAGAGCACGTTGGGCATGGCGCCGTAGCCGCGGTGGAAATCACCGGCCAGGTTGTCGACCAAAACCCGGCGGTGCTCGCCGTAGCGGGGCGTCACCAGCTTGGCCGCCGCCATCTTCTCGTCCATGGTTTCATGGGGGCCCAGGCGCTCGCCGGGATGGGCCTCGCGGACATAGATCAGCAGGAAAGTGACATCCGGGTACTCGCCGGTGATGTCCTTCATGGTCGGGATATTCTTGGTGTACATGGAGCAGGTGGACGACCCGGTCTCCAGCACCACCCACCTTCCCTCGAAATCGGAAAGTCTGACCTCGTTGCCGGTCTCGAGTTCGGTGAAGGTGTGATCGACGAACCGCTCACCGGCCCGCGGGCCGATGAACATGTCGAAATTGTAGTCGTTGGGCTTAAACCGCTTGTTGTTGTAGACGGGGCCTTTTGGTTGCTCGCTCATCACACATCCTCGTTCAAATTCCCTGTGTCGGTCGCCGAGAGGGCCTCAAACGCCCTTTCACGCCGCCAAGGGCAGGGAATCTAGCCCCAAAGCCGAAACCGTTCAACAGAACCAAAAGGTGCGTGGCTCGCATATTGGTATGAGCGTTCCGCGCTCGGGGGGGGTGTGAGCGGCTTACGCGGCGTCCGCCGTGCGGAGGCTCCGGGCAATATCGTCGGCGATGGTCTCGATGCGCCGGCGAATCCAGATATGGGCCGGATCGTTGTTGCTGCGCTCGTGCCATACCAGATAAAGGGAAATGCCGTCGCTCCTGAAGGGCAGCGGCGCCATGGCCAGATCCCGCAACGGGCCGATGTGCATGGAAGACATTTCGGTGGCGATCAGGTCGGTCCCCTTCACGAACGAGGGAATGGCGTTGAAGTTCGAGACGGTGAGGGTCGGCTCGGGCAGTTCGGGAATATCGGCCCCGCGCAACGCCACACTGCTCCCCAGACCGCCGGCGAAGCGCACGGTTATATGGTTCGAGTTGAGATACTCGACGGACGTTTTCGGCGCCTCCCGCACACTCGCATCGTAAAAGCACATCATTGCGCCGCTGATCAGCCGGCGTTGGAAAATATCCGGCGCGTCCGGCGGGAGGGGCGTCAGAACCAGTTGGCACCGGGCGTCCCGGAGCATGGAAATACTGGGCACCCCCGACGGCATGAACTCGAGCCGGAGCCGGATTCCGTCTTCTTGAGCCTCGCGCCACAGCCGGGGAAAGATCAACTCCCGCTGGAGGTCGTTGGCCGCGACCACGAATTCCATCTCTTCGGTGCGCGGATCGAAGGGCCGCTGGTCGGTGAGACTGGAAAGGCCGTCGAGTACGCGAAGCACCGGTTCCTTCAGCGAAATCGCCGTTTCGGTCGGCGTCAGGCCCTGGCCCGAGCGGACGAAAAGCGGGTCTCTCAACACGGTGCGCAGCTTTGCGAGTGAATGGCTGACGGCCGATTGGGTCACGTTCAGCCGGACGGCCGCCTTGGAGACCGAGGATTCCTCGAGAATGACGAGGAATGTCCTCAGAATTTTGCCATCGACCTCATCTATATGAGAAATTTTCATATGGTTTATAAATTAACATGAATAGATTTAATGTCCAGGAACCAATAGATTCCCCGGTCTCAACTTCCAGAGAAGTTTGTAGTCCGAGGAGGCTTCAATGAAGCGATCACTAATTCTTGCAGGCATGGCGTTGGCCGTGTCGACGCCGTTCGCCGCGGAGGTAAAGGCCGAAGAGCTGACCGTCGCGACCTTCATGCCGCCCCAGCATCACATCAACCGCAACCTGTTCGGCTGGTTCGGAAAGGAAATCAAGGCACGCTCCGGCGGTTCCCTGACCATGAAACTGTTTCCGGCTGGCCAGCTCGGCGCCGGACCCGTCCAGCAGTACAAGCGCGTGGTCGAGGGCGTCGCCGACATCGTCTTCGGGGTCAGCGCCTACACCGCCGCCGTGTTTCCGCGCACTATGCTGATCATCCCGCCCGGCAAGTCGAAGAATGCCAAGGAGTCGACGACCCGGATGTGGAACGTCTTCGACAAGTACATGGCCGGCGAATACAAGGCGGTCAAAAGTCTTGGCGTATTCACCGTCGCCGGCAGCCTGTGGGCGTCGACCAGGGACATGAGCACCATGGACGGGCTCAAGGGCGCCAAGCTGGTGCCGTACGCCGCCATGACCACGCCGATCATGAAGGCAATGGGGGCGGTGCCCGTACAGATGCCGGTGACCCAGATGTACACCGGTCTCTCCACCGGGACCATCGACGGCACCTACGCGTCCTACAACAACATCACGCCGCCGTGGAACTTCTGGGACGTTTCCAAATATGTGGTCGACAATATTCCGGTGCAGTTCGCCGCGACCTTCGTCGCCATGAACAAGGAGCGCTACGCCGGCCTGTCGCCGGCCCACCGGAAGATCATCGACGAGCTTTCCGGCAAGACGCTCTCCATGGAGGGCGCGGCCACATTCGACGGGGCCGACAATCGCTCCGAGAAGATGATGCGGTCGTCGGACAAGATGAAGAAGGTGAAGTGGGTCAAGGTGTCCGATGCCGAGCGCGCCAAGATGGATGCGGCGGTCAAGAAGGGCCTCGAGAGCATCTTCGCCGACTATGAAAAGCGCGGCATCAAGAACGCCCGGGAAATCTACAACGCCTTGAACCAATAGCGTTGCGATGGGGCCGGGGTCTCCCAATACCCGGCTCCATCTTTTTCCGGGCATCGACTATGATCGACCGACAGAAACCGCTGCCGTGGCTGGACAGGCTGGACACGATCATCGTCCGTTTCACGGTGATCGCCGGCGGCCTCGGTCTCGCCTTCATGGTCCTGCTGACGTTCTTCAACGTCATCATCATGCGGAAGATGCTCAACAACCCGATCACCGGGGCCGAGGATCTGCTGATCCTCAATCTCGTCCTGATCGTCGCCATCGCCATCCCCTTCGGCGGCCGGGTCGGGGCGCACATCGAAATCGAGATTTTCGAATCCCGGATGTCGCCCGGATTCGCCCGCTGGTCGCTCTTCATGCTCAAGATCGTCGGGATCGTGTTGGTCGCGCTGCTGTCGTGGCGGTTGTTCGAGTCCGGCGTTTCGGCGAGCACGTTCGGCGAGGCGACCCAGCAGCTGCTGATCTCCTACGAGCCCTACTACTACGTCATGAGCGTGCTGGTCGGGTTCTACGGGCTCATCCTGGTGACCGACGCCGTTCAGCTGGTGGTCCGCGGCGCCATCAGCGAGATCGGCGGAATCCAGGACGAATAGATGATCAGCATGTCGCTCATCGGCGTCGTCGGGCTGCTGGTGCTGTTCGCCCTGCTGGCGCTCAGGTTTCCGGTAGCGCTGTCGATGATTTTCGTCGGCACCGTCGGCACCATCGCCGCCACCGCCAACCGGTTCCTCGGCCTCGGCATGTCGCCCGAGCAGGCGTGGGAACGGGGCTGGAAGACCGCCATGTCGAACCTGTCCGGCGAAGCGTTCGAGGCGGCGTCCAATTTCAACCTGCTGGTCATCCCCATGTTCATCCTGATGGGCAATTTGGCCGGCGCGTCGGGCATGTCCCGGGATCTGTTTACGGCGGCCTACCGATGGATCGGCCACTACAAGGGCGGGCTCGCTTCGGCGACGATCACCGCGTGCGCCGGGTTTGCGGCGCTGTCCGGCTCGTCGCTCGCCTCCGCCGTCACCATGGGCCGGGTGGCGCTGCCCGAGATGAAACGCTTCAAATACGCGCCCGAGCTCTCGACCGGCGCGGTGGCGGCCGGCGGCACCCTCGGATTTCTGATTCCGCCGTCCGGCGGCATGATCATCTATGCGGTCCTGACCGACCAATCCATCGGCCGCCTGTTCATGGCCGGCGTGGTCCCCGGCATCATTCTGACCCTGCTGTTCGTCGGCACCATCTGGCTTTTGGTGCGGATGAAGCCCGAGCGGGGACCGGCCGGAGAGCGGGCGAGCGCCCCGGAGCGGCGGGAGTCCTTGATCTCCGCGGTGCCGATTGTCGTGGTGGTCGGTATCACCATCGGCGGCATGTACACCGGTTTCTTCACGCCGGTGGAGGCGTCCGCCGTCGGCGCATTTCTGACGTTTATCGTCGGCGCGGCGCGCCGGTCGCTCAAGTGGTCCATGGCCCGCGAGATCATTCTTCAAACCATGAAGGCGACGGCGACCGTGTTCCTGATCATCATCGGCGCCTTCATCTTCATCCCGTTCATGTCGCTCACCGGTCTCGCCGCCGACATGGTCACCTTCCTCACCTCGCTGCCCATCGGCGAGTTGGGCATCCTGATCGTGGTCATCCTGATCTATATGTTCCTGGGCACGTTCCTCGAGAGCATCGCCATGCTGGTGCTGACCATACCGGTGGTGGTGGCGCTCGCGACCCAACTCGGTTGGGACCTCATATGGTTCGGCATCATCGTCGTGATCGTTCTCGAGATGGGGATGATTTCGCCGCCGGTCGGCATCAACGTGTTCGTGGTCAAATCCATCGCCCCGGATGTTCCCATGCGGACCATCTTCAGGGGGATTTGGCCGTTCTGGTTTGCGATGGCGGTGATGATCGCGCTACTTGTCGCGTTTCCGCCCATCGCCATGTACCTGCCCGAAACCATGCTCGGGCAATAGCGGGAGGCAATTGCAATGGTTGTGATCACACCGAAGGATAAATCCGTCGCCGCGCTGACCGGCATTCACCTCTACCACGGAGACATTTCCAATTGCTCCATGCGGGTCCGGATGACCCTGGAAGAGAAGGGGCTGGATTGGGAAAGCCACCACATCGACCTGAAAAAGAAAGAGAATCTCGACGAGGGCTACTTCGCCATCAATCCCAACGGCCTGGTGCCGACGATGATCCACGAGGGCGTGGTTCATATCGAATCCAACGAGATCATCGCCTATCTGGACGAGACCTATCCCGAGCCGCCCCTCAGGCCGGCGGCCCATGCCGAGGCCATCGATACCTGGCTCGCGCGGGCGGCCGACCTCCATGTCAAGGCGGTCAAGCCCTATGTCTACGCGACGAAGATGGCGCCCAAGCTGCACAAGACGGCCGAGGAGCAGGAACTCTACGACTCGCTCCAGACCAACGAAGAGCTGATCGAGTTCCATGCCAAGCACGCGGGCGCCTCGCAGTTTTCGGCGGAAGACGTCAGGACCGCCGTCGAGCTGCTGGACGCGGCGTTCTCCGATGCCGAAGAGGTCCTGAATACGTACGATTGGCTGTCCGGAGAAAAATTCGGCTTGGCTGATATCTCCTGGTTGCCCATACATTTTGTCCTGGTGGGCTGCGGCTATGACTTCGACCGGTTCCCCAAGGTGATGGGGTGGGTCGAGGCGGCCCGGCAGCGGCGGAGCTATCAAAAGGGCATTCTCGAGTGGTGCCAGGATTTCGCAGACGTTTAAACGAACAGAGTTCAAGGAGACACTGAAATGAGCAGACTGAAAGACAAGGTGGCCATCGTCACCGGCGCCGCCCAGGGGATCGGCGAGACCTACGCCAAGGCCATGGCCGCCGAAGGCGCCAAGGTGGTGGTCTCGGATATCGCGGATCCGAGCCGGGTGGCGGACGAAATCAACGCCGGCGGCGGGACGGCGATCGCCGTTTCCGCCGACGTCACCAGCGACGACAGCATCGCCGACATGGTGGCCGAGACCGACAAGCAATTCGGCCCCGTCGAGATCCTGGTCAATAACGCGGCGCTGTTCGCCGAGCTTCGCCTGACGCCGATCATGGAGATGTCCAACGAGGAGTGGGACCGGGTGATGACGGTCAACGCCCGCGGCTCGTTCCAATGCATCAAGGGCGTCGTCCCGTCGATGCTCACCAACGGGCGCGGCAAGATCATCAATATCTCGTCCGGCACCTTCTATTACGGCGGCCCCGGTTTCGCCAACTACGTGAGCTCCAAGGGCGCGATCCTCGGCCTGACACGGTCGGCGGCGCGGGAATTCGGCGACAAGAACATTTTCGTCAATTGCATCGTTCCCGGATTCACCGAGAGCGAGGGCGTCGCCAACCACCCGCAGCTTCACGTCGCCCGCGCACCCACCCTCGCGTCCCGCATCATCAAGCGCGACATGATGCCCGAGGACCTGGTCGGCACGCTGATATTCCTGGCCTCCGAGGACAGCGATTTCCTCTCCGGCCAGAGCATCAATGTGGATGGCGGCAGATACTGCCAGTAGCGCCGTCGCGGACACTTTCCGTTTCGCGGACAGTGAGCGGGTTGTCCGTCATCTGGACTGACAACCCGGCTGGGCGTGATACTGTGCGCCGGCAATGGTCGACTGACGAGACGCGCCGGGTGTCATAAGGCGCAATTAAGGCAGAACCCAGGGCAGAACCATGTTTGAAAAAGACTACGACGATATTCCGGGCACCTACGTCTATGACGGGCGGATGGCCATGAAAGGCTACGTGCTCAACAAGATGTTCATGTCGTTCATCGACCCGGCGAACCGGGAGCGCTTCGAGGCCGACGAGTGGGCGTACATGAAGGAGTACGGCCTTTCGGACGAGCAGTGCCGGGCGGTCATGGACCGGGATCTGCTGCGCATCCTCCAACTCGGCGGCAATGTCTATTACGTCTGGAAAATCGCCGCCATCGCCAAATGGAACATGCGGATGGTGTGCGCCAATCAGGCGGGCATGGAGTACGAGGATTTCCTCGAAAACCGTCTCGGCCTGGAACCGGCGGGAGACGGATAATGGCGCAAATGATCGGCGGCGTCGGTGTGTCGCACATTCCGGCCCTGGTGCCATACCAGGATCAGGGCCGGGAAAACGAGGGCGAGTATGCGCCGTTTTTCGAAGGTGCCCAGCCGGTCCGCGACTGGGTCCGGGAGAACCGGCCGGATACGGCGATCGTCATCTACAACGATCACGGCTTGAGCTTCTTCCTGGACGCCATGCCGACCTTCGCGCTCGGCGCGGCGCCCGGTTACGTGTGCGGGGACGAAGGCTGGGGCGCCCGGCCGCTGCCCCCGGTGCCGGGTCACCAGGATCTGTCCTGGCATATCATCGATACGCTGATCGAGGATGAGTTCGATCCCGCTATCTGCCAGGAGCTGGAACTCGACCACGGCGCATCCATGCCCATCCGCCTGTTGTGGAAGCCGGAGCCCGACTGGGACATCAAGATCGTGCCGGTGGCGGTCAACGTCATCCAGCATCCGATCCCCAAGGCCAAGCGCTGCCACGATCTCGGCAAGGCCATCCGCCGCGCCGTTGACAGCTTTCCCGGCGACGAGAAGGTGATGATGCTGGGCACCGGCGGCCTGTCCCACCAACTCAGCGGCGAGCGCGCCGGGTTCAACAATCCGGAATTCGACCAATCCTTCATGGATCGCCTCGCCAACGATCCCGAGGCCCTGACCCGGCTCAGCTCCGGGGACATCATGCGCGAAGCGGGCGCCGAGGGCGTCGAGGTGGTCATGTGGCTGACCATGCGCGGCGCCCTGGACGAAAACGTGAACGAGCTCTATCGGAACTACTATTCCCCGGTGTCGGTGACCGCCTCCGGTCTCCAACTGCTCGTCAACGCCTGAACCGACCGGACATCAGACCCATGAACGAGATCAAGCCTTCCGTCCATCCGGACCTGAAAGCTCACCAGGACGGCATGAAGCCCCGGATCTACAAGCTGCGGGACCATATCTACTGCGCTTTCGGCTTCACGGTGGTGAACTGCACCCTGATCGAGGGTGAGGATTCCTGCATCCTCGTCGACACGATGACCGGCATGGACAATGCCGCGGTGGTCGCCGAGGAGTTCAAGAAGATCACCGACAAGCCGATCAAGACGGTGATCTACACCCACTTCCATGCCGACCATGTGAGCGGGACGCGCGCCTTTCTCACCGACGAGGAAATCTCGTCCGGCGAGGTGAAGATCATCGGCCAGGAAGAGCTCGCCGATCACGTAATGCGCGACGTCGGGCTGGTCGGACCGATCATCGGCCGGCGCGCCATGTATCAGTTCGGCATGCGGTTGCCGGTGAGCGAGGAAGGCACCGTCGGCGCCGGGCTGGGTCCGCCCCAGCGGCCCGGGCCCCGCAGTTTCGTCCCGCCCAACACCACCTTCGAAAGCGTCTACAAGGACGAGGTCGGCGGCATCAGGTTCGAGGTCCACCTCAATCCCTCGGAAACCGAGGACCAATGCTGCGTCTGGCTGCCGGATGAAAAGGTGCTGTTGTCGGCCGACGCCATCTACGAGTCGTTTCCCAACGTCTACGCGCTCCGCGGCACCCGGTTCCGCAACCCCATGGTCTGGGCCCAGGGGATTGATCACCTGCGGGAGTTCGGGGCCGAGCTGCTGATCCCGCATCACGGCCGGCCGGTCGAAGGCGCGGAGGAGATCGACGCCTTGATGACCGAATACCGGGACGCCATTCAGTTCGTCCACGATCAGACGCTCCGCTATATGAACAAGGGCTACCGGCCGGACGAGATCAAGGAAGTCGTCGAGATGCCGGACCGGCTCAAGGATCATCCCTGGCTCGGCGAGTATTACGGCTCGTACAAGCATTCGATCCCGGCGATCTATGCCGGCTATCTCGGCTGGTATCAGGGCGATCCGGTGGCCCTGAGTCCAACGCCGTGGCGGGAAAAGGCGAAGCGCTACGTGGTGATGATGGGCGGCCGGAGCACGGTTCTCGCCAAGGCGACGGAAGCCATCGACAACGGCGACGATCAGTGGGGGGCGGAGCTCCTGACGTGGCTGATCCAGGCCGACGTCGACGACCGGGAGGCGCGCAACCTGAAAGCCCGGGCATTGCGCGCCTGGGGTTACCGGCAGAAGAACGCCACCTGGCGGAACTGGGGCCTGACCAGCGCCCTGGAGCTCGAGGGCGAACTCGATTTGGCGGGCGGCGGCATGGTGCTGGGATCACCCGATCAGGTCCGCGGGTTCCCGCTCGCCGCCATCCTCCAGGTCATGACCGTGCGGCTGAAGGCCGAAGAGGCCTGGGACACCAATCTGCGCGTGGCGTTCGAGACCACCGACACCAACGAGGCCTGCGCGTTGGAGATCAGGCGCGGTGTCTGCCAGTTCTTCCGCGACCCGCCCGCCGAACGGGACGCGGCGATGAAGTTCTCTCGCGAGTTCCTGCTCAAGTGGGTGTTCGGGCAGACCACCCTCGACGAGGCGATCGCCGCCGGCGACGTGACCATCGACGGCGAGGCGGCGACGGTGACCGAATTCATTTCCAAGTTCGAGGCATTCAACGAGGCGGCCGACATTTCGGTCGCGGCGCGCTAGAGGATCAGGAGGAAGACATGGCTGAACCCGCTCAGGCGGCAAACCCGAGGCCGAAGAAAAAGCGCCCGCCCCCCAAGCGCGCCGAGGTCATCAAGGTCGAGCGGATCGTCCCGCGGCTCACGCGGGTAACCTTCGGCGGCGGGGACATGGCGGCCTTCTCGATGCCCAAACCGGGTGCGCATATCAAACTTCTGTTTCCGGAGCCGGGCGTCACCTGGTCGCCGGCCGACACGGATGCCCCCCGGCCGCCGAGCCGTACCTATACGCCCCGGCGGTTCGATGCCGATACTCACGAATTGGACGTGGAGGTGGTTCACCACGGCGAGGGGCTCGCGGCCAACTGGGTGCGGACCGCCAAGCCGGGAGACGAGTTGTTCATCGGCGGCCCGGGCGGGGGGCTGGATATCCCGGACGGCACGACCCACGCCGTGTTGCTGGCCGACGAAACGGCCATGCCGGCAGCCGGGATGATCCTCGAGGCGCTGCCGGAGGACTGCGAGGCGGTCGTCTTCTGTGAAGTGGCGGATGCGGACGACGAACGGCCGCTAAGCGCGGTCCGGGGGGTTTCGCCCACGTGGCTGCATCGCGCGGAAACCGGCGCGGTCCAGGGAAGCCTCCTGGAGCATGCCGCAAAGACCCTGGGCGACATGCCGGAGACGACGCTCTGGTGGATTGCCTGCGAGGCGGGCGCCATGCGCCGGGTCCGCAGGCACCTGATGGACGGCCGGGGCGTCGAGAAGGCGTGGATGAACACCCGGGGATATTGGCGGCTGGGAGAGACCAACTACCCCGATCACGATTACGGTGAAGATTAGCGGAAGCGTGACCGTCCGTCATGCGGGCGGTTGGGCGGGAGAAAATTGCGGCCGGCCGCCGAACTCGGCCATAAACCAACGAGAGCGGGTCAATCCGCCGGGCAAACGGACTGACAGGGACATGCGGGAGACGGGCGATCGGTAACGGGTCCCCTTCGTACGACTACATCATCGTCGGCGCCGGATCGGCGGGCTGTGTGCTGGCCAACCGGTTGAGCGCCGACGGGGCCAGTATATTGCTGCTGGAAGCCGGCAAGACGGATCGAAACTGGCTGATCCATGTGCCCCTCGGCGTCGGCAAAATCTGGCAGTCCCCGGCCTACAACTGGAAGTACAACTCGGAGCCCGAGCCGGGGCTCGACAACCGCTCGGTGTGGCACCCGCGAGGCCGGGTGGTGGGCGGATCGTCGTCGATCAACATGATGGCCTATGTCCGGGGCCATCGCGCGGACTACGACCGCTGGCGGCAGAAGGGGCTCGAAGGCTGGTCCTTTGCCGACGTGCTGCCCTACTTCAAGCGCATGGAATCCTATGACGGCGGGGCCGACGACTACCGGGGCGATTCCGGGCCGCTGCGCTGCATCGAGCATTGGGGGCAGGATCCCCTGTTCGATGCCTTCGTCGAAGCGGGCAAGGAGGCCGGATTCGGCTACACCGAGGATTTCAACGGCGCCGAGCAGGAAGGCGTCTGCCGGATGCAGTTTTCCATCGGCGACGGCAAGCGTTTTTCGTCCGCGACCGCCTATCTGCGCCCGGCGCTCAAGCGGGGCAATATCACGGTCAAGACCGGCGCCCAGGCCGCCCGAGTGGTGTTCGACGGCAACAGGGCGGCGGGCATCGACTACAAGGACGGAAGCGGCGAGGCCCGGGCCCATGCCGAGCGGGACGTGATCCTCTGCGGCGGCGCGTACAACTCTCCCCATTTGCTGATGCTGTCCGGCATCGGGCCCGCCGGCCATCTCCGGGAGATGGGCATAGAGGTGCGGGCGGACCGCGGGAATGTCGGCGAGAACCTGCAGGATCATACGTCGGTCGGCGTCGACTATGCCTATGCCAAGCCGTCCCCCTATTATAAGTCGCTGCGCCTCGATCGGCTTGCCGTCAACATGATCCGCGCCTACGTTTTCCGCGAGGGACCTGCCACGCTGCCGCCGGGCGCCGGCACGGCTTTCCTGAAAAGCCGTCCCGAGGCCGACATTCCCGACGTCCAGATGTTCTTTCGTCCGGTGAACATGTTCGCCAAGGAATGGTTCCCGGTGATCATGCCGTCGCCGCCGGAGGGCTTTTCGCTTCGGACCTGCCATCTGCGGCCGGAAAGCCGGGGCTGGGTCAGGCTGCGCTCCGGCGATCCCTTTGATCACGCGCGGGTCTTCAATGATTTTCTGTCGACGGAAACCGACCGCCGGGCGCTCCGGGACAGCATCCGGATGATGCGCGAGATCGCCCATCAACCGGCCCTCGACGGCTATCGGGGCAAGGAGTTGGCGCCCGGCGAGGATGTTACGAGCCAGGACGGCATCGACGCCTTTATCCGCCAGACCATGATGACCGTGTTCCATCCCATCGGCACATGCCGCATGGGGTCCGACGACGCTTCTGTGGTCGATCTGGAATTCCGCGTCCGCGGGGTCGAGGGCTTACGAGTGGTCGATGCCTCGGTGATGCCCGATCTGGTGGGCGGCAATATCAATATTCCCGTGATGATGGTTGCCGAGAAAGCGTCCGATGTGATTTTAGGAAAACCGCCTTTGCCCGCGGCGGAATTACAGGTGTGAAAATGGGCGAACCGAGACCGCATTTTGCCGAAACTGGCTGCCCGGGGTGGGTGCAGGCCTATGAAAGTCAGCCGGCTTGTGGTCTCTTGCATGTAGACTTGGATAGACGGGTGCGCTGGCGCAGGCCGGCGGACCACAGGAATCATCTCTAACAGGAGTTTTTAGACATGAAGAAAGTATTGGCAGTAACCGCACTCGCTGTGGGTGCCTCGGCCATGTTCGGGGCCACACAGGCGCAAGCAGCGGAACGTTGGACCTGTAACGTCTTTACCGGTCCCAAGCACTACGTGAACAAGGGCCTGAAGCCCTGGGGCAAGGAAGTCGGTAAAGTCACCAATGGCGAGGTCAAGATCAACTTCCTGCCGGCCAACGCCGCTCCGCCGCCGAAGCAGTTGAACGGCATCGTCGCGGGCACATTCGACTGCGCGTTCATCTTCCATGCGTTTACGGCGAAGCAGGCCGCCGGTCCCGCCTTCGGCATCCTGCCGTTCCTGAACTCCGGCGGCGCCGAGTTGGGCGGCGCGGCCTATTGGCGGTCGTGGAAGGGAAACTTCGAAGACAAGAAGGAATTCGACAAGCTGGGCATCAAGATCCTCAGCATGTTCCAATTCTCCCCTGTCCATTTCTTCACCGCGACGGACACGCCGATCAACTCCATCGCCGACATGAAGAGCCAGAAAATGTGGGCGCTTGCGGGCACATCTTCCAAGACCATGAAGGTTGCCGGCGTGAGCCACGTCTCGGGCCCGGCGGCGCGTCTCGGTGAGTTTACCCAGACCAAGGTCGTTCAAGGCCTCGCCGGCATCACCCGCGGCGGCATCGTCAACTTCGCCGGCGAGCAGTTCGCGAAACACGGGACGTTTACGGCCAACTCGATCATGATGCCGTCCTTTGCCTGGATGGTGTCGAAAAAGAAGTGGGAATCGCTGAACGGCGGCCAGAAAAAGGCGATCGCGGCTATCTCCGGCGAAAAACTGGCCCGCAGCATCGGCCGTGCCTCCGACGCATTCGAGGAGGTTGCCAAAGTGAGGCTCGCCAAGGTCGGCATGAAGGAGCACAAGGCGACCGCGGCTTTTGAAGCGGAACTGGAGAAAGCCGGCAAGCCGCAATATGACGCGTGGTTCAAGCGTGTCAAAGCCCTGGGTGTCGATGGCCCCAAGGTGATCGAACAGTACCAGAGCATCGTCCGGGCCGGCTCCTAAACGGCACGGGAAAGCGGGCGAATTAGATCCGCACGAAATCTGCTGACGGCGGCGCCGGAAAACCGGGTTTTTCGGCGCCGCCCTTAGCATCGGGGCGGGGGCAATCAACGGACCTGTGAGAGGCGGGTAATCCACATGATCGGGCTGACTGATTTTCTGCACAAAATCATCAAGGTGCTCGCGGCGGTAGCGCTTCTGGTGATGATGGTTCTCACGTTCAGTGACGTGAACCTCCGCTATTGGCTCGGCGAACCCATCCTCGGCAGCAACGAGATGACCGAATTTCTGCTGGGGACCATCGTCTTCTCGGGTCTGGTCATCGTTTCCGGTGAGCGCTCGCACATCATGGTGACCCTGTTCGAGCCGTTCCTGATGAAGAAGATTCCCTACATCTACAGACTGCTTGGCCTGTTCACGAACATTGCCGGCATTATTGCGGTCACGCTGCTGATCGCGAACTACACCCAATTCATGCACAGCCAGGGAAACGAGACCGAAATCCGCGAATGGGAGTGGTGGTGGCTGGGCACGCTCCTGACCGCTCTGGCCGTGATCGCCATTCTCATGGCGGTCCGGTCCATACGGAGGCCGCTCAAGCAGATGGGCGCCGAGGACTTCGGCGCCGTCGACACCGGGGACGGCGCCCAACGGCCCGAACAGGGAGGCCAGGCGTAGTCATGGCAGTCTCACTTCTTGCATTCGTCGTCCTCCTGGGCCTGAGCTTCGTCGGCATCCCGCTGGCCTATGCGACCCTCGCGGTCGGCTTCTTCGGTTTCTGGTACGTCCGGGGCGATTTCTTCGGCGCGGTCATTCTTTCGGGCCAGGAGATATTCGATTTTTCGACCTTGTTCGGTCTGTCGGTGGTGCCGCTGTTTATCATGATGGGAACCCTCATCCAGCGAGCCAACATTTCGGATGAACTCTTCGAGGCCGGCTATGCCTGGGTCGGAAAGTACAAGGGCGGACTCGCCATGGCGACCGTCCTGTCCTGCGCCGGCTTCTCGGCCGTTTCCGGCAGTTCGCTGGCGACGGCCGCCACTATGGCGCGGGTCGCCATGCCGCCCATGCGGAAGTACAAGTACAAGGACTCCCTGGCGTCCGGGACGCTGGCCGCCGGCGGAACGCTCGGGATCATGATCCCGCCCAGCGTGCCGATGATCATCTACGGCATCGTCACGGAAACCAATATCGGGCTGATGTTCATCGCCGGCGTGATACCGGGCATCCTGCTGACGCTTTCCTACATGGGGGCGGTGTACGGCAGCGTGCTGGTCAAGCCCGAACTCGGGCCGCCCGGGGACCCGGTCGGTTGGGCCGAACGGCGCCGGACCCTCTACAAGACCTGGCCGATCTTCGTCCTGTTCCTGCTCGTGCTGGGCGGCATCTATCTCGGCGTGTTTACGCCGACCGAGGCGGGCGCCGTCGGTTGCGTCGGCGCGTTCATGTTTGCCTTGTCGCGCGGCCGGATGCGGACCATTCGGGAGATAATCGACGTGGCGGCCGATGCGAGCATCGTAACGGCGCGGATTTTCATTATCGGCGGCGCGGCATTGATTTTCGGCCAATTCCTGAATTTCGCAGGCCTTTCCGGGGCCTTGGTCGACTTCACCGACGCGCTCAACCTGGGCCCGTTCACCCTGCCGCTGATGATCTGCGTGATTTGCGTCATTTTGGGCATGATCTTCGAGAGCATCGGCATTCTGCTGCTGATCGTTCCGGTGTTCCTGCCGTCCCTCGAGGCGGTCGCCGGCGCATCCGGCATCCCGCCGGAGTTCTACCTGGTCTGGTTCGGGATCATCGTGATCATCGTCGTCGAGCTGGGCCTGATCACGCCGCCGATCGGAATCAACGTGTTCACGGTAAAATCGGTGATTCCGGACATAGACCTGACAAAGATCTTTATCGGCGTCGTACCGTTCGTGATTGCCGATCTCGTTGTCCTGGCGCTGATATTCCTGCTTCCGGGCCTGGCGATCTTCCTGCCATCGGTGATGCCGTCGTTTTAACTTCCAGGCCGCATCGGCGTGCCGGTGATGATGGTTGCCGGAAATGCGTCTGATGCTATTCTCGGAAATCCGCCTTTGCCCGCGGCGGTAAAAAAAAAGGGAGGCAGGGCGTTATGGGAATGGACAGCATCGTCCGTTGGAGCCGGGTGGTCGCCGACTTGTTGGCGTTGGGGCTGGCGGGGTTCGCCATTTACGTTGCCGGTTTCGGCGTGTTCGACGAGGTTTGGGTGCGCGCCGGGACGACGGGCCTGCCCATCCTGATCTCCATTCTTTATTTCTCGTCCGAAAGCCTGGATGTGAAGCGCGACGATGTCCGCGTCGGTTCGGTGGTGCTCAACGCAGTCTTCTTTGCCGGGTTCTTCCTGATCTACTACCTGTGGATCACGTTGATGACCGAGCAGATGGACTTCTTCGTCGAGTTCACGACCTTCGACTATGCGGTGGGGTTCATGGGCGTCGGCCTCATTTTCTATCTGACGCTCCGGCATTTCGGCGTGCCCCTCTTTCTGGTCTGCCTCCTGTCGCTGCTGATCCTGTTTTTCGGCAATTTGATTCCGGGTACGCTGAATATCCCCGAGGTCAAATGGTTCCTGATTTCAGAGAAGCTCTGGTACTCCACCGACGGCGTTTTCGGCCGCCCGGTGGCGGTGGTCGGGCAGATCGTCTTGGTGTTTATCCTGTTCGGCGCCATCCTGGAAGCCAGCGGCGCCGGGGCGACATTGCTGAAATTCGCCTTTGCCGTCACCGGTCGGCTGCGCGGCGGCCCGGCTCATGCCGCCATCGTCGGCAGCGCCAGCTTCGGGACCATGAACGGAGCCGCCGTCGCAAACGTGGTGACCACGGGCGTTTTCACCATCCCGATGATCAAGCGCACCGGGTTCCAGCCGAAGTTCGCCGGCGCCGTCGAGGCCACCGCCTCATCCGGCGGCCAGATCATGCCGCCGGTGATGGGCGCCGTCGCCTTCCTGATGGCGGACATCACCGGCATCCCCTACCTCGACATCATCGTTGCCGCGGCCATCCCGGCGCTGATGTACTACTTCAGCCTGTTTACCGTCGTGTGGCTGGAGGCCCGCAAAATGGGGCTGGAGCCGACCCCCAAGTCCGAACGCGTCAGCCTGACCGGCACCGACTGGATCCGCTCGATTTCCTTCTTCGTGCCGCTGGGCGTCATTGTCGCTGTGCTGCTGACCGGCCGCACGGCGCAAAATGCCGGATTCTACGGGCTGATCACCGCGTTTGTTCTGTCCCTGGTGCTGTATCCGGAATTTCGGTCCATCCGAGTGATTCTGCAGGCGCTGATGCGGGGCGGAAGGACATGCGCCACCATCATGATCGTGGTTGCGGCCATCGGCTTCGTCGTCGGCATGGTCAATATGTCGGGCCTCGGCATCAAGTTTGCCGCCGCCATCCTGACCATCTCCGGGGACAGTCTGTTCCTGTCGCTGGTCGTCGTGGCCATCGGCTGCCTGCTCTTGGGCATGGGCGTGCCGGTCGGCGCGGCCTACCTGATCATCGTGCTGATCATCGGTCCGGCCATCGGCAAGCTCGGTCTCTCGCTGCTGCTGACACACCTGTTCGTCATTTATTACGCGGTGCTGTCCGCCATTACACCGCCGGTTGCGGTGGCCGCGTTCGCGGCGGCGCCTATCGCCGGCTCCAAGCCCATCGAGACCGGCGTGGTCGCGGTGCGCCTCGCCATCGCCGGCTTCCTGATTCCTTTCATCTTCGTCTACCACCCCAGTGTCGTGTTGCTGGAGGAAGGCTTCAGCTACGTCGGCTTGGCCTGGGGGGTGGGTGCATTTATTTTCTCCACTGCGGCAATTGCGACATCGCTTGGCGGATTTTCGCGGGCCGATATCGGCATTGTCCAGCGGACGGTCAGATTAATCGCGGGGGTCACCGTTTTGGTCCCCGTTCCTATGGTCGCGGCGACAAGTGCCGCGGTTATACTCGGGGCGTTCGTAGTGGAACGCATGATGGGCGCAATGCCGGTTGAGCAGCGCGCCGATAACTAAACAAAACGGAGGTAAACGACCAATGATGAAACGTCTGGGACTATTTGCTGTTGCGGGTCTGCTTGCGGTGTCCATGGCCACCGCGGCGCAGGCCCAGAAGAAGCAGCTCAAGATGTCGACCATCGCGCCGGGTTCATCCATGTACCTGGTGATGACGACATTCGCCAACATCGTGAACCAAAACGTCAAAACGGTCGAAGTCACCGTCGACGCGACCGGCACGGCGACCAAGCACATGGTCGACGTGGCCCGGGAGTCCATCGACATGTCGATGACCGCGCCGTCGGTCTACGGCTGGATGAAGAACGGTTCGCGGATCTACAAGAAGCTGAAGGGCGTCAAGGAACTCGCCAAGAACCTGAATATGGTCTTCTGGTTCCCGCTCGGCGGCTATCACTATGTGACCTATGCCGATTCCGGCATCAAGACTTTGGCTGACTTGAAGGGCAAGAAGGCGTTCATCGGCCCGCCCTCCGGCGGTCAGCTGGTCAACGGACTGGCGTTCATTGCGGCCGCGACCGGCCTGTCGCCCAAGAAGGGCGACTTCAAGAGCGTCAATCTGAACTTCTCCTCGGCCTTCCAGGCCTTCCAGGACCGTCAGCTCGACGTCTACACCATCGGCTGCCTGGACCCGTGCGCCCAGCTTCAGCAGATCTCGGCCACCTCCAAGATCCGCATCCTCGGCCTTCCGAAGGAGAGCGATCTGATGGGCAACGACAGGCTGAAGAAGTTCTTCGGCGCTCCCGGCCGGCTTCCCGGCTCGATCAGCAAGGACGCCTATGGCTCCCAGCAGGTCAATGAGCACGACGTGTGGATCAACGACGCGATTCTCGGCGTCACCGTCCGCTCGACCCTTGACGCGCAGACCGTCTACAACATGGTCAAGGCGTTCTGGACGAACGTCGAGGATATCCGGAAGAGCGCGCCGTACATGAAGCAGGTCAACCTCAAGTACGCCGCCCGTCAGGAAAACATGGATTTCCATCCGGGTGCGCTGAAATTCTACAAGGAGGCCGGCGTCATCAAGTAGCCGGCCGACCGAGACCAATTGGAGGCGGTCTTCGGGCCGCCTCTTTTTGGTCTGGCCTAATCCGCCGCGACCACGCGGGCCGCCATCTTTTCCTTGAGATCGTCCGGGATTTCTACGGCCTTCCGCGCCTTGGTGTCGAAGAACACCTCGACCGAGGTCTGGGTGGCGCAGTGGGTCATGGTATCGGCTTCGTAGAGCCGGAGCTCGTGATGGAAACTCTTGGTGCCCACCCGCGTATAGCCGCCGCGGATGACGAACAGCTTCCCCTGCACCAGTTCGTGGTGGAAATCGATGGATACGTTAACGACCACGGTGCCGAGGCCCCGGTCCTGAATATCCTCGAAGGCGATGCCGGCCAGATTGAGGATGTGCCAGCCCGCATCATCGAAGAATTGCGCGTAGTAACGGACGTTCATGTGTCCGTAGTGATCGCAATAGCGGGGGAGCGCGATCCCCCGCGTCAAATCAACCCAGTCGGCCATGGATACTTCTCCCCGGTCTGACGGCCTCACGATAGCGTGCCGGAAATTCGGACACCAAGGGGAAATGTCTGGCCAGCCGGGACGGGAGGCATAGAGTCCGAGCCAAGAACGAGAATGTTTGGGGACGTTCGGGCCGCCAATTCATGAACTGGATCGAGAATTTTTCGCCGCGCCCTGCGCTGGCGTATGCCCTGTTGACGCTCGCGGCCTTCATTTGGGCGGTCAACACGGTCATCAGCCGCGCCTTCTACGAGACCATTCCGCCGTTCGGGATGAATTTCTGGCGTGTCCTGGTCGCGGTCCTGGTGCTCCTGCCCATCGCCCTCCCGGAACTTCGGCGCTCTTGGCCTGTCATGCGGCGGCACTTCAAGATGTTGATTTTTCTCGGATTTCTCATGACCGGCGCCCAGGCCATGCTGATCGTCGCGGTGAATTTCACCACCGCCATCAATGCGACCGTCGTCAACGCGACCCAACCGGCGATCACCGCCATCATGGCGGCGATTCTCGTCGGCACCCGGATTGGAGGATTGCAGGGCGCCGGAATCGTCGCGGCATTGGCCGGCATCGCGGTGATGGTCGTCCGGGCCGATCTGTCCGTTTTGCAGGCGCTTGCCTTCAATCCGGGAGATTTCATCGCGCTGATCGCGGTGGTTGGCTGGGCGTCCTATGCCATCTATTTCCCGCGCCTTCCCCATGAGCTTGGCCTGTCGGCGATGCTGTTCCTCATATTGACCAGCGGGCTTGTCGTCATGCTGCCGACCTTTCTGTTGGAGACCGCGTTCCATCGAACAACGCCGGCATCGACGGAGACCGTCGGCGTTTCGGTGGTGCTGGGCCTGTGCAGCGTGGTGTCGATCTACGTCTGGAACGCGGGCTTGAGAGTGGTGGGCGCCATTCATGCGACCATGTTCATCAACTTGATCCCGATCTTCGGCGCGGCGGTCGCCATCACGTTCCTCGGCGAGCAGTTGTTCCTGTTCCACGTCATCGGCGCGGCGTTGGTCTGCCTCGGCATTTCGACCGTTGTCCTGACCGGACGGCGGAAGGAGGAGAGCTAGGTGCGACTGGCATTCGTGCGCACCATCGAGGAATACGCGCCTTCCACCCGAGCCGCCTATCTGATGCTGGCCGTCACGGTTTTTCTGTGGGCCATCGGGATTATTTTCGCCCGTGGCATGCGCGTCGATCTGCCGGGCGTCGGCCTGACCTTCTGGCGTTGGACCATTGCCGCCCTGATCGTGCTGCCCTTTGCCTGGCGGGACCTGACCGACCGCTGGCCGCTGATCCGGTCCAGGAAAGGATTGTTTCTGTCGCTGGCCTTTCTGCAGATGTTCGGGAGCGTCATGCTGTTTACCGGGGTCAACTTCACCACCGCCATCAGCGGCACCCTGGTCAATTCCAGCCAGCCCGCAATGACCGCCCTCGTTGCGCTTCTCATTCTTCGCCACCGGCTGTCCTGGGTCCAATCCATCGGGCTCGCCGCCGCCCTGTTCGGGGTCCTGATCAGCGTCTCGAAAGCGGACCTGACGGTGCTCACGGCGTTCCAGTTCAATATCGGCGATATCATGATGATCGCCGGGACGGTGGCTTACGCCGCCTATCCGGTGGCGCTGCACCGGCTGCCGCGGGGGTTCAGCCTGCTGACCCTGCTGTTCATCATTTCGGCGTCCGGATCGGTGATGCTCCTGCCGTTCTATATCTGGGAGACGATTTATGTCCGGCCGATCGTCCTTACCCCGGCGAACGGGCTGGTCATCCTGTTCATGGCGCTGATTATTTCGGTCGTCTCCATCTTTCTCTGGAACGCCGGCATCCGGGCGGTGGGACCCAATCGTGCGGCCATCTTCGTCAATCTATTGCCGATTTACGGCGCCGCGCTGGCGATCCCGTTTCTCGGCGAAACCCTCGAGATCTTTCACGTCGTTGCGGCGGCGCTGGTGATCTCCGGAATATTGATGGTGATCCGGGGACACAGGAAGGCCGGCGAATAGGCCAGTGAATAGGCCGCCGATCCGCGGCGCTGGCGCATGGCGGATTGCTTCGCTAAAACTCTTTCAACAATAAGACCTTACGCCCGCCCGGGGAGAAGCCGTGTCCGACATGGGTCAGGCATTCGTCTTGGCGCTGCAACTGATTGCAGCCCTGGATGCCGAGCTGCTTGAAATTATCGCGCGATCCTTCGCCGTGAGCCTGGCCGCGGTGGCCATCGCCGCGGCTATCGGCCTGCCGGCGGGCGCAGCGCTTGCGGTTTACCGGTTTCCCGGCCGCCGGGCCGTGATCGTCCTGGTCAACGCGCTGATGGGCCTGCCGCCGGTCTTCGTCGGGCTGCTGATCTATCTGTTTCTGTCGCGCGCCGGACCCCTCGGGTTTCTGGGGCTTCTGTTTACCCCGACGGCGATGATCATCGCCCAGGCGGTATTGGTGACGCCGATCATCGTCGCCATTTGCCACCGGTTGACCCGGGACCTCTATGAGGAGTACCGGGACCAGCTGTGTTCCTTCGGCGCCCGGCCCCACGACGCGGTGCGGACCATTTTGTGGGATGCGCGGGTGAGCCTGGTGACGGCGGTGATGGCGGGCTTCGGACGCGCCACCGCCGAGGTGGGCGCGGTACTGATCGTCGGCGGCAACATCGCGGGACTGACCCGGGTGATGACCACCACCATCGCGCTCGAAACGTCGAAGGGCAATCTGGCCCTGGCCCTGGCCCTGGGGCTGATCCTGGTCCTGACCGCCATCGGCGTGAACGCGGTCGCCATGTCGCTCGGCGGGGTCTCCGCCTATCGGCGGGGGTAGGCGCGGCGCATGTCCATCCTCCCCTTGAGCCTCGACGAGGTTTCCTTCCGCGCCGGTGACCGGGCGCTGTTGGACGGCATCTCGCTCACCATCGAAAGCGGGCCCAAGACCGTCATTCTCGGCGCCAACGGCGCCGGCAAGAGCCTGCTGCTCCGGATCTGCCATGGACTGCTCGGACCCAGCGGCGGCAAGGTCCGCTGGGCGGAGGGAACGACCCGCCAGTACGAACGTCAGGCCATGGTGTTTCAGAAACCGGTGATGCTGCGCCGCAGCGTCGCGGCCAACGTCGCCTACGGGCTCAGGCTGAGGAAGATCGAGGCCGGGGAACGGGCCCGGCGGGTGGCGGATGCGCTTCGGCGCACCGGACTGACCGACTTCGCCGACCAGCCCGCCCGCCTGCTCTCCGGCGGTGAACAGCAACGCCTGGCCCTCGCCCGGACCTGGGCGCTGGAGCCCGAGATTCTGTTCCTCGACGAGCCCACCGCCAATCTGGACCCCGGCGCGACCCGGGCGGTCGAGGAGATCGTCTCCGGCTTTCACGACAGCGGCGCGAAGATCGTCATGACCACCCATGATATCGGTCAGGCGCGCCGCCTCGCCGACGAGGTGATCTTCCTCCACCGCGGGCGGGTGGCCGAACGGGCCGGCGCCGACAGGTTCTTCGCCCAGCCGTCCACCGAAGAGGCGGCGGCCTACTTGAGAGGAGATCTGTTGTGGTGAGGCGGCTGTCCGTTCCGGTCGTGGCGCCTGTCTGGGCGCCTGTCTGGGCGCTCGTCTGGGCGCTCGTCTGGGCCGGGGCGCCGGTCCAGGCGCCGGCTCACGCGCAAGACCGGTTCATCACCCTGGCGTCCACCACGTCGACCGACAATTCGGGCCTGTTCGCGGAAATCCTGCCCAGGTTTCAGGCCCAAAGCGGGATCGCCGTCCGGGTGGTCGCGGTCGGGACCGGCCAGGCCATCCGGCTTGCGGAACGGGGCGACGCCGACGTCCTGCTGGTTCACCACAAGCCGTCGGAGGAGAAGTTCGTCGCCGACGGTTTCGGCCTGGAGCGTCATGACGTGATGTACAACGACTTCGTGGTCGTGGGACCCGCGGCCGATCCGGCCGGGATCAAGGGTATGGTCCGGGCGAGGGAGGCGTTTGCGAAAATTGCCCGGGGCCGGCACCTGTTCGTCTCGCGGGGCGATAATTCGGGTACCCACAGGGCCGAGCAGTCCATCTGGCGGGCCAGCGGCTCGGACCCCGCGGCGGGACGGGGGAAATGGTTTCGCGAGGCCGGGGCGGGCATGGGCGCGGCGCTCAATACGGCGTCCGGCATGAACGCCTATATCCTGACCGACCGCGGGACGTGGACCAGCTTCTCCAACAAGGGATCGTTCGCGGTTCTGGTCGAGGGAGACCCGGCGCTGTTCAATCAGTACGGCGTCATCGTCGTCAGCCCGGAGCGCCATCCGCACGTCAAGGCGGATGCGGCAAATCTGTTCGTCGCCTGGCTGACCGGGGCCGCCGGGCAGGCGGCGATCGCCGCGTTCCGCAAACGGGGCCGGCAACTGTTCACGCCCAACGCCAAACCCTCAACCGGCAACTAACGCCCGGGTCACCTCGGCAAGGGCGGTTCCCTGAATGCGCGCCGCGGCGAGTTCGGGGGCGGATGGCCGCTCGCCCGGCCCGTTGCCGATGCTCGCCGCGCCGAAGGATCCGGCGCCGGTGACGTCGCCCGCGCCGGATGCGGATAGGGCGCGGATGCCCAGCGGCACGATGGTCAGCCCGTGGGCGGCAAAGGTGCTCCACAGGGAGAGGATCGCGGTCTCGCTGCCGGCCCCCGATCCGCCGGCGACGAAGGCGGTCGCCGTCTTGCCGGTGATGTCTCCCCACTGCTTGCCCGTGTGGTCCCAGAAGTAGGCCATGGCCGAGCTCAGCCGGCCGAAATAGATCGGGCAGCCGACGGCGAACCCGTCGAAGTTCTCCAGATCGCCGGGGGACGCCGTCGGCAGATCGAGCAGCCCGGGGGGGCGCTCCTGAACCTGTCCGCCGAAGATGCTGTCGCCGTCATCGATGTCGGGCACCCGCCTGAGTTCGGCCCGGCAGCCGTCCACCGCCTCGATGCCCTCGGCGACCGCCCGGGCCAGCCGGAAGGCGCCGCCGGAAACGCTGTGAAACAGGACGAGAATGTCGGCCATCGGGGCTCCTTTCTTGCATTCCGGCGCGAACGCCATAGTTTTGTCATCTATTCAAACCCCGAGGCGGGAGACAAGCGTCATGCTCATCGAAATGCGGATTTATACGTGCCACGCGGGGCGGGCAGCCGAGTTCGCCGAGCTCTACCGCCGGGTGGGCCTGGCCGTGCAGCTGCCCGTCGGCGGCCGGCTCAAGGGGTTTTACCGCACCGACGTGGGAGATCCGAACCGGGTGATCCTGATCTGGGAGTACGAAAGCTACGAGGACCGCGCCGGGCGGCGGGTGAAATTGGCCGAGAACCGGGACTGGCTGGCCTTTCTCAAGCAGGCTGCGCCGATGGTCGCCTCGGAAGAGAACATGATCCTGTCCGCCGTGCCGACACCGGAGGTGAAACCGGCCTAGTATTGTCCGAATAACGGACGAAATAGGGCTAATTCCATATATTCGGACCGCGTTCTCCCCTATTTTGTCCACATTAAGGACACCCTGGGGAGGCACGCATGAACCAGCTCGCACCGGAGGAATCCCGCAACGGCGTCAAGTCCATCCGCCGTCTGCTGGTGATCCTCAAGACCCTCAATCAGCACAATGGATCCAAGGTGCTGGAGCTCAGCCGGCAGACCGGCATTTCGCGCCAATCCATCTACCGGATGCTGGCGACCCTGGAGGAGTTCGGCTACGTGCGCCGCCAGGAAACCGACGACCGGTACTATCTGACCCATCTGGTTCGGGAACTGGCGGACGGATATTTCGAGGAAGGGTGGGTGACGGAAATCGCCGCGCCGGTTCTGGAGGATCTCCTGGCCGAGGTGGTCTGGCCGACGGATCTCGCCACTTTTCTCAACGACGCCATGTATCTCAGGGAAACCACGCGCCGCAACAGCCCGTTCACCATCGACCGGGTGACCGTCGGCCAGCGCCTGCCGATGCTGATCTCCGCCATGGGCCGGGCCTATTTGAGCTACTGTCCGGCGTTGGAGCGGGAACACATCCTGGACGCGCTTCGGAAATCGGACGACGAGTACGACCGGCTTATTCACCGCAAGGGCTATGTCGATGCGGTCATCGAAACCACCCGCGAGCGCGGCTACGCGGTGCGTTATTCCAAATATGTGGCGGAAATCAAGACCTCCACCATCGCGGTGCCGGTGATGAGCGGTGAACGGGTGATGGCGGCTGTCGGCATCACCTTCATCGCGTCCGCGGCGACCGCCGAGGAGATCGCGGCGCGGCATTTGGACGCCTTGTTGCGTGCCGCCCGCGAAATCGAAGTCCGCAGCCAGGAGCTTCAGCAACAGGCGCAGCCCGCCAAATAGGCTTTTCAAACCGTTCTCCCTTGTATATTGTCCGTTCAACGGACAAACCGATGCAAAGACGTCCGGGGGAGTTATGGCTGAAAAACCGAGTGAGAAGCGCGCAAGCGGCATGCGCAGCGCCGAGAGGCTGCTGATCGTTTTGCGCGCGCTGAATCTGCGGAACGGCGCGACGGTGCTGGAACTCAACCGGGACACCGGCATTTCCCGCCAGGCCATCTACCGCATCCTCGATACCCTGCGGAATTTCGGCTACGTGCGCCGGCAGGAAGCGACCGACCGCTTCCACCTGACCCACATGGTCCGGCGGCTGAGTTCGGGATTCAAGGACGAGGAATGGATCGCCGACATCGCCGTCCCCATTCTCGGACGTTTGGTGCAGGAAGTGGTCTGGCCGACCGAACTGTCCACCTTCTCCGACAACGCCATGTATATCCGGGAATCCACCCGCGGCCGCTCTCCCTTCACCATAGACCGGGTCGCGGTCGGCCAGCGGCTGCCCATGCTGCAATCGGCGTCGGGCCGGGCATATTTGAGCTACTGCCCGGACCCGGAGCGGGAAGCGATCATCGAGAACCTCAAGAGTTCCGACGACGATTTCGACCAGGTGGCCCACAAACCGGATTACATCGAGCGCATCCTCGCCGCGACCCGGAGCCGCGGCTGGGCGGTCGGCGACGATTCCTTCCGGCTGCATCCCAAGACCGAAACCCTGGCGGTGCCGGTTCTGGTGAACGGCTATGCCCGGGCGAGCCTGCCGCTCACCTACATCGCCTCCGCCGCGACCGCCGAGCAGATTGCCGAGCGGCACATGAGCCAACTGCAGGCGGCGGCCAAGGAGATCGCCGACCGGATGGAGGAGATGCAGGCCCGTACCGACGACGATGACGACGACCTCATTCCCATCCGCGAGGCCAGCTAGGCCCCGGTTCCCGCCAGGGTTACGCCCTGCGATGACTCCCCCGTAAGAAGAGGTTTTGGAGGCGGACATGCTGGAGCTTTATCACCATGGATCATCGGCCTGCGCCACCAAGGCGCGTCTGACCCTGGACGAGAAGGGCGTGCCCTGGGAGAGCCGGTATATCGACATTCTGAAGAGCGAGCAGTTCACCGCCGAATACGCCAGGCTCAATCCCAAGTGCGTGGTGCCGACCCTGGTCCATGACGGCCATGTGGTCCGCGAAAGCACGGTGATCTGCGAATACGTCGACGAGGTGTTCGACGGCCCGTCGCTCGTGCCGGATGATCCGCTGATGCGGGCCGAGATGCGCTTGTGGACCAAGATGGTCGATGAGGATCTTCATCCGGCGACCCAGGTGGTGACGTTCGCCGCGTCCCACCGGGTGGGGGCGCTGAAGAAAACCAAGGAGGAGTTCGATTTCTACATCAACTCCATTCCCGATCCGGTCCGCCGGGCGCGCAAGCGGAGCGCCATCGTCGACGGCTGGAAATCCCCGGAAGCCACCAACGCGCTCCTGACCTTCAACAAGGCGATCAAATGGATGGAGGACAGCCTCGGCAAGTGGACGTGGCTCGCCGGCGACGGCTATTCCCTCGCCGATATCGCCATGACCATCTATCTCAACCGGCTGCACATCCTCTCCATGTCGCCCATGTGGGAGGGCAAATTTCCGAAGGTGTCGGCATTCTGGGAGACGGTATCGGCGCGGCCCAGCTTTCAGCCCGCCATCTACGACTGGCTGCCCGGCGAGCTCGAAAACGAGATGCGCGCCAACGGCGCCCAGTCCTGGCCCGAAGCCGAGGCGCTGCTGGCCGAGCTTGAGAGGGAGAAGGCCGCCTGAACCGGCGGGACGCGTTCTAAATTATCGTCGTTCCCCGCCCCACCGGACCGGCGTCAAGCCGGGTCCCTGGCCGGCGCGACGCCGATCATGCTGTCCCGGGTCACCAGTTCCCGGAGCCGTTCTTCCGGCCAATCCTCCGTGCCGGCGGGCCGTTTCGGCAGCACCAGATAGCGCATATCGGCGTTTGAATCGTGGACCCGCAGCGCCACGTCGCCGGGCAGCTCGGTGCCGAACTCCTTCAGGACCGCCCGGGGTTCGTTGACGGCGCGCGAGCGGTAGGACTTGGATTTGTACCAGTCCGGCGGCAGCCCGAGGATGGTCCTGGGATAGCAGGAACACAGCGTACAGACGATGACGTTGTGAACGCTGCCGGTGTTTTCGACCACCACCAGCTCCGCCCCCGCCATCGGGATATCCAGCTCCGCCGCGGCGGCCGTCCCGTTGCTGAGCAGGCGTTCCTTGTAGGCCGGGTCGGTCCACGCCCTGGCGATGATCTCGGCGCCTTTCTCGGTGCCCCGGGAATCGAAAAATTCCACGTATTCCCGAACCTCGGTAGCGGTCACAAGGCCTTTCTCGATGCTCAGCTCCTTGAGCGCATCGGCGAGCAGTTCGAAATGTCCGGTCTCGTTCCGGTCGTGGACCGAGTCGTCGGCATAGGTAAGGACCGGACCGCCGCCGTGGTCATGTCCATGATCATGGGTGTCGCCGGTCATCACGCGTCTCCTTCCACCGGGCTCAGCCAGTGCTCTTGAATTTCAAGATCGATGGTGTCTTCCGGGTGGCCGTCATAGCCGTTCCAGACATCGGCCTGCTTGAACCGCACCCGGTAGAGGTGCCGCTCGGGCAGCCCGTCGAACCCGTAGGCCAGTTCCTCCGGATTCCTGAACGAGCCGCAATAGCGCTCGATGACGCCGGCTTTGCCCCGGATATATTGGGGAATGCGCCGGTGCCCGGGCGGCCAGGTCAGCGCCACGCGCACCGCATCGCCGGCGGCGTAGCCGGGCGGGCCCAGGGCCGCCCCGGTCATTCCGCCGCCTCCCGGGCCGCGCGCAGTTCCGCCATCCTGGCGTCCACCTCGTCCCGGGTGACGAGCCGCTTCTCGACCATCAGGTCGGTGAGCGCGACGGTCCAGCGTTCGTAGTAGCCGCCGTCGTAGATGTCCGGGGGCAGGTCCTCGATGCAGCGGCGGAGCTCGTCGGTGGTGAGTTCGCCCTTCAGGCGCATGACGGTGAAGACGGCGCTGACCATCTTGTGCCAGGGGAGGAGTTCGTGCTCCTCGAGATCGATCGGGCCGCCCGGCAGGCCGCCCAGATCGTGCTGTCCCCGTTCCAATGGCATTGGGTTCCTCCAAGGCGCTTCCGATTGTCGGACAAAGTGTCGCGCCGCGTTTGAGGGCCGTCAACCCGGCTGTCATACTTCACCCCATTAGGATTCATCCAGGGAGGACACCATGGCCAGGGGCTATTGGATTTCGCGCTACACCCACCCGGGCGGGGACGCTCAGGCGAGCTACCAGGAAATCGCCCAATCGGTGGTGCCGGCCTTTGGCGGCAGACCCGTCATCCGCAACGGCCGGCACGAGACGCCGGAGGGCGACGAAACCGGCGCGACGGTGGTGATCGAGTTCGAGAGCTATGAAAAGGCCGTCGAGTGCTACCGCTCCGACGAATACCAGAAGGCGGTGCCGTTCATGGACGGCGCGCGGCGGAATCTGATCATCATCGAGGGTGTCGACGAATAAGGATGGCCGGCCTCGACGCTCAATGGGCCCGGCCGGACCTGATCGCGGCCATCGACGCGGCGACCCGCGCGGCCGGTCTCGACCCGGACGACCTGGACGCCGACGGCCTGGCGGCGGTCGAACATCTGCATTCGGGCGGTATCGCCACGACCCGGGATCAGGCGGCCCAGGTCAACGGCGTCTCGGAGATCACGCCCGAAACCCATGTCCTGGACGCCGGCTGCGGGGTCGGCGGCCCGGCCCGCTGGCTGGCGCGGAAATTCGGCTGCCGGGTGACGGGCATCGACATCACGCCCGATTTCGTCGAGGCCGCCCGGGAGCTGACCCGCCGCCGGGGAATGGAAAATCTGGTGGAAATCTCCGTCGGCGACGCCACCGACCTGCAATTCGAGGATCGGACGTTCGATCTCCTGTGGTGCCAGAACGTCACCATGAATATCGAGGACAAGGGCACGCTGCTCGGCGGTTTCCACCGGGTGCTCAAGCCGGGCGGCCGGTTCACCTTCGCCGAGTTCAGCTACGGCCCCGGGGCCGGCGAGGCCCGCGACATTCATTTCCCGGTCAACTGGGCCAGGACGCCGGACGTCAACTTCCTGAACTCGGAGAAAGGCCTGCGCCGCAACCTCGCGGGAAACGGCTTCGACGTCGAGGTGATGGAGAACTATTCCGGGACCATTCTCCGCCGGGTGCGCGAGGCGACGGAGAAAGCCGGCGGCAAGCCGCCGAGCCCCTTGGGCATCCAGGTGGTTCTGGGCGACGATGTGCCCGAGCGCAGCGCCAACACCCAGCGAAATCTCGCCGAGGAGCGGCTGATCTACTGGATGGCCACGGCCAGGAAGGTTTAGCGTTGGCCGGACACCGGCCTATCCGCGCCGTGGAAGATCTGATGCGGAAGCGGGACTTGATCAACCCATTCGGGCTATACTTGAATACATCCGATGGGTTTCGGCAGTGAGATAGGGCGTGCCGTTCGAGGCCGCCGCAGGAGAGGTTGGAAATGTCTGAACTAGCGATGGAGCCCCTGGTCCCGAACGCCTGGTTTGTCGCCGCCTGGGCCCACGAGCTTGATGATGGTCCGATCGCCCGCAAAATCATGGGCGAGAATCTGGTGATGTTCCGGGGCGCCGACGGCAAGGCGGCGGCGCTGGAGGACCGGTGTTGCCATAGGGGTGTCAAACTGTCCCTCGGGAAGACCGTCGAGAAGGGCCTCCAATGCGGCTATCACGGCATGGTCTTCGATGGCAGCGGCGCCTGTGTCGACAATCCCGGCGAACGGCTGAACCCGAACCACCGCGTCCGCGCATTTCCGGCGGTCGAGCGCCAGACGATGATCTGGGTCTGGACCGGTGATCCCGGGCAGGCGGATGAAAGCCTGATCGTCGATTTTCCTTATCCCGACAAGACCGGCGAATGGAATTTCCTCTATGGCCGCTACGAGATAGCCGCCAACTACATGTTCATGATCGACAACCTGATGGATCTGACCCACCTCGGCTATGTGCATCTCTCGACCATCGGCGGACACCCCGACGAGCAGAATATTGCCGAGCTGGACACGGTCCGCACCGAGCGGGGCGCCAGGTATGTCCGCTGGATGATGAACTCCACGCCGCCGCCCGCCTTCGTGAAAGCCGGCGGTTTCGATGGGCCCGTGGACCGCTGGGGCGAGTTCGAATACATCGCGCCGGGAACCGTGTTGCAATGGGCCGGTGCGCACGACGCGGGAACCGGCGGTCGGGAAGACCGCAATAAGCCGGGCGGATTGGTATTCCGGCTGCTTCATCAGGCAACCCCGGCGGACGATGACAGCTATCACTACTTTTTTGCCTCCGCGGTACGCGGCGAGCCGGTGGACGGACCGGCGAACGTCGCGTTTCACGACGCCAACCGGGAAGCCTTCCTGGAGGACAAGCTGTTCATCGAGGCGCAGCAGGAGGCGGTCGCCCAGGCGCCCGAGCGCAAGCTGATCCTGCGCGAACATGACAAGGCGGTGGCCTACAGCCGCCAGGCCATTCATCGATTGCAGAGCGCGGACGTCGCCGAGGTGGCGGAGTAATCGTCAACGTGCCGGTCCCCGCGATCGGGAAGGTCCAATTGCCGGCTTTCGCGGGCAGGCCTAGAGAAACCTCTCCAGCTTGAACAGCTTGGCCGCGTTGGTCCGCCCCACCTTCCGCCGCTCTTCATCGGACAGTACGGGCGTGCCGTCGAACCACTCGGCGCCGGCATTCATCACCTCCATCGGGTAGTCGATGGCGAACATCAGGCGGTCAACGCCCATTTCGGAGACCGTGCACCGCAGCGCAGGATCGCTGAAGTTTCCGCTCGTGGTCACATGAACGTTGTTTCTGAGATAGTGGCTCATGGGGTGTTTGGCCGGAAAGCCGTGCGGCACCCGCGCGATCCGGTTGTCGAGCCGCCACATGTCGAAGGGAATCCGCTCCCCCAGATGCCCCAGAACCACCTGCAGGCCGGGAAACTCGTCGAACAGGCAGGAGCCGATGAGGCGCAGCATGTGGAGCGAAGTTTCGACCGCGAACCCCCAGCCCGAACTGTAGAGCCAGGGATGACCGTCATAGGGCTGGGCGCGTTCGCGGACGATGGTGCGGGGGTGCAGATAGAACGGCACGTCCAGCTCGGCGACAACGCCCCAGAACGGCCGGTATTCGGGAATGTCGTAGTAGATGACCGAGTCCGAAACATCCCGCTGGGTAAATCCGTTCACCAGCGCACCGGGGAATCCCAAATCCTTGACGCTGCGGGCGAGTTCTTCCGCCGCCGCTTCCGGATCCTGCATGGGCAGGGTCGCGAATCCGCCGAAACGGTCGGGCCGCCTGGCAACCTCCTCGGCGAGAAAATCGTTGTACCTGCGGGCGTCCTCGGCGGCCTCCTTTGGATCGAGGACGCCCTGCACGGCCGGCGCATTGAGGGACAGGATGGCGTACTCGACGCCGAATTCGTCCATGTCTCTCAAGCGGTCGTCGTGGAAATCCATCAACCGCCGCGAGGTTTCGATCCACGATTCCGCGTGCTGCAGACGCCGCTCGATGTCCGCGTCGGGCGCTTGGTAGGCGAAGTGCTCTTCGAGCGCGATTTTACCCTGCATCCTGAAGTCCTCCCGGGTTCCGATTGCAGGGGCAGCTTAAGGGATGCCGGGGGATTGGCAATCCGGGATCGGTCTAGTCGTAGATCGCGCGGTCGTCTTCCATGCTCGCGGGCATGCCTTCCGGGACGAACAGCGCATCGGCGCGCCGGCCGATCTCCAGCACCCTGAGCGCCTCGATACTCTCTTCGAGTTCCCGGTCCGAGGGCGGCACCAGGACCATCCGGTCCAGAACCGACCGCCGGTAGATATAGACCGGGATGTGGGCGCAGATTTCTCCGGCGTTCAGGCGGGCGGCGTCGCGGGAGAAGTCCCGGATCGTCCCCACCTTGGCTTCCGGCATCACATGGACCATGCGGTCCTCGTTCCACCGAACCGAAATTTTCGGCGCCTGTTCGTCGGCCTCGGCGGGGAGCGGGGCGGCCAGCGTCGCCATCCCGACATCGTTGGAGGCCAGCGGGTACATGAGCGCCCTCAGATATTTTGCGTCGATATCCGCATAGTGCTCCGGCATGTGGATGATCAGGTCGTGATTGCAGAAACGGTCGAACCTGGTGATCGTGCGGGCGATGCGCGCAAGACCGGAGGGCGGCTTGTAGTTGTGCGTCGGCGGAATCTCCGTTGGATCGGAGGTCACGCTGTAGCCGCCGGCGTCCCGGACGGCATCGGCCAGGGACGCATCATGGCAGTCGACGATCGTGTTGCCGACGTCGGCTTCCTCGGCGCGCCGCCAGGCGGTGATGATCGAGGGAGCAGAGTCCTCACAGCTGCTCCCCCGACCATCGGGAGTGACGCGGTCGAGCCGCGACGAGACGACGATGAGCGGATTGCGCTCCATCGGCTTGGGACCGAGTTCGTCGCCTACTTGTGGGTCGGGTAACCCAACAAGGACGGGTGGTGGAAGTCGCCGGGACGGTAGTCGCCGACCGCTTCCTCCATATGTTCCATCTTGGTGAAAATCACCGGTCCGTCTTTGGACACCAGGACGTTCTCCTCCAACCGGCAGGTTTGAGGCAGCCCCGGATGTCCGGCGAAAGTCTCGATGGCGAAGTACATGTTTTCCTTGATCTCCGCCGGATATTTGAGCGAGTAGGCGCGGCTCATCCACATGCCCTCGTACAGCGTGATGCCGATGGAGTGGGCGAACTGCTGCAGCGTCACCGTCCCGTAGGTGTCGTCGTCATATTCCGGGAACTTGGAGACCACATCCGCGGACGTCATGCCCGGGCGCAGATTTTCCATTCCGGCATAAAGGGAATCGTAGGTTTCCCGGTAGAGATCGATTTCCTGCTGGGTCATCCTGCCGGCGCATTTGAGGGTGCGCACGAAGTCGACGTAGTACCCGCCGGGACCGACGGCGTTGATGTCGATGATGATCAAATCGCCCTGCTGGATGAGCTTGTCGGTCGCCCACCGGCGATAGGGGCTGGTGTTGCCGCCGGACGCGACAATGATGTCGTAGATGATCTCACAGCCCCGATCCAACATGAACTCGTGAACCTTGGCCTCGATCTGGCGCTCGGTGATGCCGGGCCTCAGCCATTCGTGCTTGATGTGCCACATGGCGGCGTCGCCGATGGAGGCGGACATCTTGATCTGTTCGATTTCGTCGGGCGTTTTCACCACGCGGGCCCGGGACATGGCCGGCCAGCCGTTGACGATGCGGAGCCCCGCCTTTTCGAACGCGTGCAGCGCCGGGAAGTCGAGGTTGTCGACGCCGATTTTCTCCTTCTCGACGCCGTGCTCCTTCAGCACTTCCATCACCGAGGCGACCATCTTGTCGGCCATCTCGCTGACCGCGCCCTCGGCCCACTGCCAGGTCATGGCCGGGCGGATGCGGTCCTTCAGCCACGGCAGATCGAGCATGGCGTTCCGCATGTCGGAGCCCGCGGTCTCGAACAGGTACGGCTCGCCGCCGCGGGGCAGCACCGCGTAGCGGATGTTGATGTTGTATTTCCAGTTGCCTTGGTAGGAACCGGTCAGGTACCGGACGTTGGCGCCGGCGAACACCACCAGGGCGCCGAGATCATCGGCTTCCATTTCCGCCCGCGCGCGCTCCAGACGCTCGCGGCGCATCCGTTCGTGATCGACCCGGTACTGCCAGTCGGCGCCATAGGTGCTGTACAGCCGCCGGGGGTTGGTGTGATGGCTCTCCTCGATAAATCCGGTGTCGAGGTCGTAGCCTTTGTAATCGCCACTGAATGACATTTAAACAATGCTCCTCATCAAAGGGTTTTTGGAATTGGCTAGTTCTTGAAACCGGTTCCGGGCTTCACCAGGCCGCGGATGAACATCCGTTCATAGTGCCGCCATCCCTCGGCGAAGCCGTCGAACCAGATACGTTGGATGCGATCCCCGTAGACGGGGTGCCAGCGCCTGCCGGTGAGGGCTGCGCCCCGCCCGGGATCAGCGCGGTCATGAGCCGGGCGCGATGCCAACCATCGTCCCATTGACCGGTAGGCCGCCTGACCGCCCGCGATACGAAGTTTGAAACACGTGTCGGGCCGGCTCTCGATCCAGAAGACGCCGTTGGCGGTCAACTCGACGGGCCAAGGCTGGGCCAGGAGGCACGATGCGCGAAAACCGTCGAAGGGCCGGACCTCCTCGAAGAGAACACCCGTCCCGGCGGCAACCGCGGCGTCATCCGGCTCTATGGCCAGAGGGCCGACATAGACATCGGCGCGAAGTCCGCTCGCGACATCATCCAACGGCATGAGTCCCATCTCTTTTTTCAACGGTACGCCTGCGCCGCCAATATTCTTATCGGCTATCGTTATGATATAACATCTCTTAAGTCAAACCCAGTTTGGCGCGCTCCCCGGTTGGGGCCGCCGGATCGAAATTCTCTAGCTTTCGGGGAGAAATCCGGGGGCGCCCCGGCGTTCGCCGGCCGCCTGAGCGAGTATCTGGATTGCCGAGTAGACCACCAGCACGGCCATCAGCGCCGCGGCGATCAGGTCGGGCCACGCCGAATTGGTCAGCCACACCGCCAGCGCCAGCCACTGAAAGCCGGTCAGAAGAGGCCTTTGGGTCTATATTCAAACACGACGTTAGATGCGCCAGCCGGTACTTTCACAGCCATGAATGCGCCATAGACCGGGACAATCTCGGCCGGGTCGCCATTCACCGTGGCGGACCAACCCTTCGAAATATTCGATGTCGCGATGAGAACGCGAGGCTCGGCAGCCGTTACTTTGAGCGTCCACGTGTCGGGAAAATATGAAACCATTTGAACCTGCTCATCCACACCGACAGGTTGCTCGGAATGCGGAATCTCGAATCCTCTTGGCAGGTCCGAGGTCAGAAAAAGAGCTCGTTCCTTAAGCGCTTTAAATGAGCGTTCACGCAACGCCTTGCCGAGGGTGATCGGACTCGATACTGCCTCGGCTCCCGCCAGGAACCAACGGGGAGCCGGTGCGGGTAATTTGTAGATAAAGAGGGAGCGCCCGGCCCAATTCTCGCCAAGCCGCTGGCTGATTTTCTCGGGGCGCGACATACGGCCCCAATCCATCTGACCTGCATTATCACTGACCTTCACAAGGTTCGCATCCACCAGGGGACGCGGAGACAATACGTAGACGACGTTCGCCAGGCGCAGCAACTCGATATCCGCTGTATCGCTCAGTCGAACGGCACCGTCTTCACCTTGATGGCCCAACAACACTAGATGGTTTCCATAGGAATTGAAGGCATCCAGTTGGCTTGGGAACCTGTCAAAATACGGTCCGGAAACCGACCGCCAAAAAATGTGAAAGCGGTTGCCGTAGAGATTCAGATATCCATCCAAGGTCTCCAGCCCCGATGAAAGGGGGTAGCCTTCTTGCCATCCATCAATAAACACCGAAACGACCCGGAACGGAGAGACGGAACTCTGGTCCTTCAGTGCACGCAGACGATCAATATTCTGGTTCGCAATGAAATTGCCGTAGGAAAACCATTCGCGGCCGTTCAGGGCGAGGTCTCTGCCCACGTTAAAGACCGGCACCGTTCCGATGCCGAGTACAACAAAAATTGTCACCAGGCGGCGGCGGGCGGGCGTCGCCGTATCCCGAAGACACTGCATTCCACATGCCGCAAAAGCCGCGATCAAGAACGGCAACACCACGGCAAATCGTGCGGTTGAGAACCCGGAAAAGATGGGGCTGATCATAGCCAAGAGGGCCGAGATCGTCCCAGACAAAGATGCGAGCAGGATTGCCGCTACACTCAGTGCGAACAGGGTCAGCAGCCCTTTTTTTGCCCAGCCGCGCGCGAAAAAGCCCAACACCCCGATGGCAAAACCGCCGATAAGATCCAACCGCGATATCTGGTTGCCAAGTCCCTCGGGAAATGAGACCGATTGGAATTGCATGAACTGGCGGTGCGACTGAGCCGCCTCGCCCGCCATTGCCATTACCGCTTCAAACTGAAGCGCGCCTGCCACCACGGCAGCAACGGCATAGAACAATACGACTTTGAGTTTCCCGATCTCGGAGAAAACCCATGAATACAGAAACAAGAAGGGAAACACGAATGGGACCGTTAGGTGAATATAGGCGCCGGCACCCTGCGTCACACCGACAAAACAACCGAACAAAATCAGATATTTAAGACTTTTGGCCAGGGGATGACCGGCGAGATAGAGGATTAGCGGGAGCAACCCAATTCCAAAATAATATTCATGCAAATTTTTCTGTAGGAGCAGGAATATAAGTCCACCCATGGCCGCGCATAATGGCGACAGGTGCATGTCCCTTTTCAGAACAATCGTCATGAAGTACCCGGCGCAGAACAGTTGAACTATTCGCAGCAGGGGAATTACCAACCAGTCCGGCAGCAATACGAAACTTATGAAAAATAAATTCCGGAAGCTAATTCCGTTCGCAAGCAGGTCCACCCCGCCGCCCGCCTCGAGCCATCCCGTCGCCCGAAAGTGGGTCAAAAAATACTCCGCCGCGAACATGTAACGCGGCACATGACTGTTGCCGAGGTCGTGCCAATTCAAATAAGAATATGGACCCAGCACCCAGTGATCGGCCGTCAGAATCAACGCCAGAAATAGAAAGAAGGCCCCAGGATTCCTGAACAGCCTTTGGCCCGTAACGACAACTGCACCGAACACTTAAGTCCCCTTGCCGACCATGAAACCGCAATTAACTATCGAAATTGTCTTCTTGAAAGGCAATTTCTCAAGCGTCGGTTCTGCTTCCCAATTCTGGCGATCAGCCTTTTTGGCTTCCGTCGGGTCAAACACCAGAAGCCATTTCCGTGTGATAGGCGCCCCCCGCTCCAAACCGAATTGCCCGTTGCTCCGCTTGCCTGACTTTTGGTTAGCATATAGGTTGTGGCAAATTTCTGGCGAGTGCACGCGGCTAAATGCTAGCCCTCAAAAAAATATGTGTTGTCACACCTGTCTACGAGGATTGGGCCGCGCTCAATCAGCTTCTTACCTCCCTTAATGCCCTCGTCCCATCCCTTTCGAGAAGCGTCTCGATAGTTGTCGTCGATGACGGCTCAACGGAACAATCGGGCGCAAAAATGATCGATTGCGAGAACCTCGATAATCTTGAGTCGGTAGAACTTATCGAACTGGTTTGTAATCTTGGCAACCAGCGGGCAATTGCCGTCGGCCTTGCCGAGATATCGCACGCCTATGATTTTGACGCCGTGGTGGTCATGGATTCCGACGGCGAGGATCGGCCCGAGGATATACCGGCCCTCCTGGAGGAAGCCGAACGACATCCCGGAAGCATCATCGTCGCCAGCCGGACAAAACGACAGGACCCGCTATCGTTCAAATTGCTGTATTGGTGTTACCGGGTCCTTTTTCGACTACTCACCGGAGAGAAAATCTCGTTTGGCAATTTCTCCGTCATTCCGACGAATATGCTCCGGTCGCTGGTGTTCATGCCCGATCTTTGGAATTGCGTCCCCGCTACCTTTCTTCGCTCCAAATTTCCGGTTCATCGTTATGCCACCCCCCGCGGCAGCCGGTACGCAGGACAATCAAAAATGAAGGTTGTCCCTCTCATGGTTCACGGCCTATCGGTCATCTCCGCCTACAGCGACGTATTTTTTGTGCGCCTCCTGATTTTCTCCGCCATCTTTGGCTCCTTTGTCTTGGCCGCTATTCTTGGCATCGTCTGGATTCGGCTCTATACCGACCTTGCTATTCCCGGATGGACGACAAACGTCGTACTCGCACTCATTATCATCCTGCTTCAAGTCATTATCGTCGCCATGGGTTCACTCGTACTGCTCTTGCAGGGGCGTTCTCGCGTGGGAGTTGGTCCAAAAATTGATGGAAATGTTTACGTCCGCGGCACTCAGACACTTGTGGCGCGTTCAGCATGACGTCAGCCATTACCTATCCCGGCGACGACCTGCTCATTTTTCAAAACGCGAAGAACTGGAAATCATACATTCGCCGCCAAGTTCGGCCGTTCCTTGGCGCCCGTGTGCTGGAAGTCGGGGCTGGGATCGGTGCAACGACCGTAGATTTCTCGAAGCCCGATACCGATGAGTGGGTATGCTTGGAGCCCGATCCCAGTCTTGCGGCAACATTGCAGGATCGGCTGCGATCCGGTGAGCTACCTCCAATTTGCAGTGTGAAATGCGGTTCTCTGCTGGATTTGGCCAGTGGAAATCCATTCGATACGATTCTGTATATCGATGTCTTGGAACACATCCAGAGCGACGAAGAAGAGTTGGCGGGAGCAGCAAGATTGCTCAATCCCGGGGGACATCTGGTCGTGATGAGTCCGGCTCATCAGTTTCTTTTTAGTAAGCTCGACTCGGCCGCCGGGCATGTACGCCGGTACACGAGGAATTCATTGCTCGCCTTGACGCCCGACAACGTGTCAGTGGTTCGAACCCGCTACCTGGACTCAATTGGAATGCTTGCTTCTCTCGCAAACCGGCACATTCTCAATTCCCATCTACCGACTATGGGACAACTCCGTTTTTGGGACCGTGTGATGGTTGGCACTTCACGGAAATTGGATCCGCTTCTGCTCTACACTCTTGGGAAGTCAATTCTAGTCGTGTGGCGGAAATCACCCTAATCCCGAAATCAACTCTTATGGCGACGGACTTAATTGTAGGCGCTTGCACGATCGTGAGCGTGGTGGCTCCTCGCTGCCGGCATGGATGTTTCCTCCGGCATGAAATGCCTTTGAAGGTCTCACGCCGCGTTTGAGCATCGTCAACCCGGCTGCCACTATTCTCAAACAAAGTTGCGGGTGCTATCCGCCGGTAGCCAACTCGGCAATGGCCGCGCGGCGTTCGCCGGCCGCTTGGGCGATAATCTGGAATGCCGAGTAGATGAACAGCGCGGCCATCAGCGCCGCGGCGATCAGGTCCGGCCACGCCGAATTGGTCAGCCACACCGCCAGCGCCGCGCCCATCACCGCGACGTTGCCGATGGCGTCGTTGCGGCTGCACAGCCACACGGAGCGCACATTGGCGTCGCCCTCCCGGAATTTGAGCAGAATGACCACGCTGAAGAGGTTCGCCGCGAGGGCCAGGAAGCCCACGGCGCCCATGACGTCCGCCGACGGCACGTCGAGGATCAGTACCTGATAGAGGGTGGAGCCCAAAATCCACAGGCCGAGGCCGATCATCGAGCACCCCTTGACCATGGCGGCCATGGCGCGGGTGCGGAGCGGCATGCCGATGACGGCCAGGGTGAGGCAGTAGGTGGCCGCATCGCCGAGGAAATCGAGGGCGTCCGCCTGCAAGGCCTTGGAGCCCGCGGCGAGGCCGGCGATCATCTCGACCACGAACATGGTTCCGTTGACGGCGATGATAATCCACAGCGCGCGCTTGAAGCCGGCCGTGAGGCCGTCGAACTTGGGCGTTTCGCAGCACAGGCTCACGAGGGCCTCGTCCGTTGTCATGCCGAGGCTTTGAACCTAATATCTACAGTAACTGTAGGTTCAAGAAGAATGAGGCGCCGCCATGAACGCCGAGATTTTCACCATCGGCCGCCTGTCCCGGGAGGCGGCGTGCAACGTCCAGACCATCCGTTATTACGAGCAGATCGGCCTGTTGCCGGCCCCCCTTCGATCATCGGGAAATCAGCGGCTTTACGACGAGAGCTGGACGCGGCGCCTCAGGTTCATCCGTCACGCCCGCGACCTCGGGTTCGAGCTCGACAACGTCCGCATCCTCCTCGACCTCGCCGATGATCCGTCCAAATCCTGCGAGGCGGTGGACGAGGTCGCCGGCGGACAACTCGCCCAGGTGGAGCAGCGCATCCGGGACCTGCAGGCCCTGAAACGCGAATTGCAGCGGATGCTCAAACTGTGTCAGGGAGGCACGGTCGCCGACTGCCGCATCATCGAAACCCTCGGTAATCACGATCTGTGCATTGCCGACACCCACGCCGGCAACAAACGTTAGGCCGGCGCTACACGTGGATGGCCGGGCCACTTTGCCGGCTGGCCCGGCAAAGCCGGTCCAGTGGGCCCGGCCATGACGAGCTTCCTTGCTTCAGCACCACCCGTCATGCCCGTGCTCGACACGGGCATCCACGAACCAAAACGCCGGATGCGCGTCCCAATGGAATCATCAGAATCATCACGTTCTGGCCTTAGTCGTTTTACGGCCGGCCGGTCGTTTCTTTCGATGGTTCAGGCGTTGGCGTATTTGTCGCCGACCTCTTCCCTGAGGGGATGAGTGTCATAGAAGATGGACATGGAGTGGAATTTGCCCTCGTCGTCGAACTTGAAATAATCGACCCCCTGAAACGTCAACTCCTCGCCGGACGCGAGGGTCCAGTCATATCGAAAATAGGCCGCGGCGCTATCCCCGTTCTCGCCGAGGAGAACGTCGAAAACGGTCAGCACGCTGCCGCTGGACGCATTTCCCAATTTTTCGAAGAACGGCCTCGCCTCGACGCGGCCGAGGAAGGGCGAGTTCACATGGCCGTTTTCGCCGAACATCCCGACGATATCCTCGATATTCGAGGCCGTCAGGTGTTCGAAATACCGGCGTACCATTCGGGTTTTCCGTTGATCGTCCATAGGCTTCTCACTCCCAAGTCGTGGTTAAAGCGACCGCATCAGCTTGGCCAGCGCCCGGCGCTCGGCCTCCGGCGTGAATAGTTTGGCCTTCGCCTTGCACTGCCGGGTGAGATCGGCGAGGAATACTGGATCGCCCTCGGCGCGCAGCAGCAGCTCCTTCAGCGCCTTGGTGTCCCGCACAGGGAACACGCCGGGATAGTCCTCGCCCAGCAGCCCGAGATTGCCGGGGATGTCCGAGCCGATCACCGGCAGGCCGGCGACGCACGCCTCGGAGACCACGTTGGCGCCGCCCTCATGGATCGACGAGATGACCATCGCGTTGGCGGCGCCGTACACCCGGCGGACGCGCCAGTAGGGCACTTCACCCATCCAGGTGAAGTTGGGGTTGGTCGCGGATTCCTTTTCGGCCCGCCGGGCCCAGGCGCCGTTGTGGGCCTTCCCGTAATGGCGCACCCGGATTTTGGAGCCCTCGGGCAGGCGCCGGACCGCATAGGCCGCGCGGAGCGGATCCTTCACGTCCCGCATGTGACCGATGACGCACACGTCGAAATGCCGGGTCGCGGGCCTGCGCGGGCGGGGCAGGGGCCTGGCCGACTGATGAATGACGGTGAGCTTGCCGCGGAAGCGTTTCGGCACCTTCTCCACCGCCAGATCGTGCAGGCACACCAACTTATCCGCGATCTCGATGGAATGCAGCGTCGGCTCCGGATGGCTGTACTGAAACTCGTTGATGTCCGTGCCGGTGAGGGCCACCACCAGCGGCCGGTCCGGAAACTTCTCCTTGAAGGCGCGCGCCGCATCGGCGGTCCGCCAGGCATGCAGCGAGATCATGGCGTCCGCTTCCCGCCCGTCATACCCGGTCAGGTAATCGACGCTGTGGCCGCTCTCTTCCAGGAAACCGGCCCAGCGGACGGCGGTCGCCTTGTTGCCGTTCTTGGAGCGCTTGCCAGCGGGCGTCACAAGGCTAATCTTCAAGGGGATTTGTCCGGAGAGTTGAATATGACGGCGCAGAAAACCACGGGATACCTCAAGACCATTATGACGGAATCCCGGACCCGTACGCTAGAGCTTCTCGAAGGCCTGGACGACGAGCAGCTCATGGGGCCGCGCTCGGACCTCGTCAATCCGCTGCGCTGGGAAATCGGCCACGTGGCCTGGTTCCACGAGAGCTTCATCGCAAGGCGCCTGGACAACACCCCGCCGATCTGGGACCGGGGCGACGAGATCTATGACTCCATCAAGATCGAGCACGGCGTGCGCTGGGATTTACCTCTATTGAGCCGGGAAGAATCGCTCAAATACATGGCCGACGTGGAGGACGCCAACTTCGCTAGGCTTTCCGGAAACGAGGCCGGGGAGGAAGACAGCTTCATCTATCAGTTTTCCACCTTCCACAACGACATGCACAACGAGGCCTATTCCTATCAGCGCCAGACCCTCGGCTATCCGCGCCCGTCGTTCGCCGTCGAGGCCGAGAACGGGGCGGAAGAGAATGCGGGCCCCCTGCCGGGGGACGTGGAAATCCCGGGTGGGTCGTTCCGCCTCGGGGCGGAGAAGACGGACGCGTTCGTCTTCGACAACGAGAAGTGGGCCCATGACGTGCTGGTGCGGCCGTTCAGGATAGCGAAGGCGCCGGTGACCAACGAGGAGTTCGCCGCCTTCGTCGATGACGGCGGCTATGACCGGCGCGAACTGTGGCCCGACACGGGCTGGGGCTGGCGGGTGAAGGAGGAGGCCCGGCACCCGGTCTATTGGCGCAGGGACGGCGGCCAATGGATGATCCGCCAGTTCGACGAGATGGTGCCCCTGCCGCCCCACCGGCCCGTCAGCCACGTCAATTGGCACGAGGCCATGGCCTATTGCAAATGGGCCGGCCGGCGGCTTCCCACCGAGCTCGAATGGGAAGTCGCCGCCGCCGGCGAGCCCGACGCCAACGGCAACCTCGCTTCGGCCAAGCGGCTCTATCCCTGGGGCGGCGACGCGCCCGGGCCCGAACACTGCAACATGGACGGGCGGGTCACCGGCACGGTCGATGTGGCGGCGCTTCCCGCCGGGGACAGCGCCTGGGGGTGCAGGCAGATGATGGGCAACGTCTGGGAATGGACCACCACCCAGTTCGATCCGTTTCCGGGCTTCGCGCCCGACGCCTACAAGGAATATTCCGAGCCCGTGTTCTATACCCGGAAAGTGCTCAAGGGCGGGGCGTGGGCGACGCGCTCGCGGATGGTCAACAACCGCCACCGCAACTTCTTCGAGAACCCGCGGCGCGACGTGCTGGCGGGTTTCCGGACCTGCGCCCGGGAATACGGCTTCGACCCCGTCGCCATGTGGGGGTAGGGGGGCGCAAGCGCCTGTGCCGTCAATTGGTTTCAAATGTAAACGGAGGTTCGGCGGCGCGGGTCGATGGGCGAGCGGTGCCGAACGCTGAGTAAGGCCTATGCGGATTTTGCTAGGTCATTCGGAACCTTCGCCGGATGCTGATCCCCGATAGGAAAAGCAACAATACTGATAGAATTCCCTGGATGACCAAGATCACGCTTCCGCAAGATGTTGCCGCTACGATTAGTCGTCTGACACCGAGGCCGCCAAATGGACTAAGCAGGGATTGAAGTGGCAGCAGCAACGATCGGGCTACCGGACCCAAGTTCTCATCCAAGAGTATAGCCCTCCAGCCGGTGTAGGCCGTTTCCGGCAACCCTAAAGCTCCGCCACCGTCAAATTGCCAGATTGCAAGAGCGCAAATTATATAGGCGGCCACTAACCAGAGAATTGGGCGCCCCGGTGATGTTCCATAGTTGGCAGCTATCCAATAGAACCAGCTAACCAGCTTTGTGAGACCAGTGTCGAGTTGCCTTTCTGCACTAAGCTCTTTGGACCGCATCAATGAAGCCATAGGCCAGTTCTGATTTTCCTCAAGATGAGACCTCATGGATCGGTATGATTGTGGACCTTGAAAGACTGAATTCTCAGTGTTGTGGGTCGGCAAATGGACGCTGTGCGCGATTTTTACGTCACCAGCAAACGGATTCTCCCTGCCCGGTAGGGGGCACTTGATATTCAGAATTGCGCCTCGCACGACCTCCAGGTGCGACAGGCTTTCACCAAGGAGCGTTAAATTTCCCACCCAACAATCTGTAAGCCGTAGTGATAACGGCGGACGATTACTTAAAAGCTGTAGATTTGCGATAGCGCAGCCAGAGAGCGAGACTGAAGGCTGAAAACTTCTGATATCGATTTGATGAAAGAAACCGCCAGCAATTTGGCTGTGAGCCTCACCGTTAAGGGTTAGATTAAAAATTGGAAATGGCCCATCAGAATCGAATGGCCGGAACGAGTTGGCGGCAGGAAGTCTGAGGTCCGCTGCATAAGCATGCTCCCCGTCGCTCTTGATTGTTACAGGGTGAGAGTTGATTGCCTCATTGATTGCCAAGTTTGCTTTTCTAGCCGACCCCAAATTGTCAAGGGAACGAGGCTCAGGCAACTCATCTGGTTCCAACACCCATTTTTCAAACCGATTTTGATGAGACCTGTTTAGCATTCTAATTTCGAGATTTGGTGGAACTAGGAAACTAGTTATTCTGGATACTGCTACCAACACTTGCCGATCTTACGGATTGGATCAATTGGGCCAAGGTCGGAATCATCGAATCATTTAGAGGGGAAGACCGCACCGGCCCGTGCGCCGTTCAAAAAATTGGCTTGGGTCCGGCGGCGCTCCTGCCTAAGTTAGCCCCGACATCTGAAACGCAGACATAAGGAGTCCGGCCATGGACGCGCAGGTCAAGCGGCTGACCGAGCTGTCCCACGGTGGTGGGTGAGGCTGCAAGGTAGCACCGTCGGTGCTAAAGCATATGTTGGACAACCTGCCGAAATCGGCCGCCGATCCCGCCCTGCTGGTCGGGTTCGAGACCGGCGACGACGCGGCCGTCTACAGGATCAACGATGAGCAGGCCGTGGTCGCGACCACCGACTTTTTCATGCCCATCGTCGACGATCCGTACGACTATGGCCGGATCGCGGCCACCAACGCCCTGTCCGACGTCTACGCCGTGGGCGGCAAGCCGATCCTGGCCCTGGCCATCGCCGGTTTCCCGGTCAACGACATGACCACCGAGCAGATCCAGAGCGTTCTCCAGGGCGGCACCCAGGCCTGCCTGGATGCGGGCGTGCCCGTCGGCGGCGGTCACACCATCGACGCGCCGGAACCGATCTACGGCCTCGCGGTCATCGGCCTGGTGCACCCGGACAGGATCAAGCGCAACTCGGACGCCTTGGCCGGCGACGTGCTGGTGCTCGGCAAGGGCCTCGGCGTCGGCATTCTGGGCGCGGCCATGAACAAGGACGAACTCGATCCCGAGGGCTACGAGGAAATGGTGGAGAGCGCCACCAAGCTCAACTCCATCGGCGCCGATCTGGCCGGGATGGAGGGGGTCAACGCGGTCACCGACGTCACCGGCTTCGGATTGCTCGGCCATCTGTTCGAGCTCTGTGAAGGCGCCGGCCTGGCGGCAAGCGTGGCGTGGGACAAGCTCCCCATCCTGCCGGCGGCGCTCGGCTATGCCCGGAAGGGCTACAACACGGGGGCGGCCAACCGCAACTGGGCGAGCTTCGGCGATCATGTGTCGGGCCACGAGGACCTGGAGGAATGGCAGCGCAACATGCTGATGGACCCGCAGACCTCCGGCGGCCTGATGGTCTCGTGCCCGCCCGGCCGGGCGGACGCCGTGGTCAAGCTGTTCCACGAGCAGGGTTATGGCCACGCCGCGGTCATCGGCGAAATGAGCGAGGGCAAGCCCCACGTAACGGTGGGGTAGGTATCGAACTGTCACCCTTACCCTCACCTAAACCCTCTCCCCTGGAGGGAGAGGGATGCGGAGGCTTGGCGAGGCGAAGCCGAGCCTAGCCGTAGCTGGGTGAGGGGGAATTTCCGTATCACCCCGGGGGGGGGGGGGGGGGCGGGCCGGCCGGGGGGGGGGCGGGGGGGGGGGGGGGGGGGGGGGGGGGGGGGGGGGGGGG
>JAPPFK010000055.1:83721-91054 GCA_028823885.1 Rhodospirillales bacterium
GGGCGCCTCGGCGCCGCTTTGGGGTTGGGTGGTGTGGGGGAATTTCCGTCCCCCCCCCCCCCCTCCCTGACCCTCCCCCTCGAAGGGGGGAGGGAATTAGTGGCTGAAGGCGGCGGGCCTAAAGGGTGTCAGCACGGGGAAGCCGTGCTATAAGCGGGGCCGATGAACCCGCCGTCCGAAAACCCCGATACCATCACCATTCACCGGCCCGACGACTGGCATTTGCACGTCCGGGACGGGGCCATGCTGAAAACCGTGCTGCCCTATACGGCGCGGGTGTTCGCGCGCGCCATCATCATGCCCAATCTGCCGGATCCGGTGACCACGCCGGCCAAGGCCGGCGCGTACCGCCGCCGCATCCTGGATGCGCTGCCCGATGACGGTGTCGCCTCCCGGTTTCTGCCGCTGATGACCTGTTACCTCACCGACGAGACCGGCCCGGCCATGCTGGCGGAGGGGTTCGCCGACGGGGTGTGGGTGGCGGCCAAGCTCTATCCGGCCCATGCGACGACGGGCTCGGCCCACGGGGTGACCGACCCGCTCGAACTCGGCTCGGTCTACGAGAAGATGCAGGAGATCGGCATGCCGCTGCTGATCCATGGCGAGGTCACCGACCCGGATGTGGACATCTTCGACCGGGAGGCGGTGTTCATCGAGCGTATCCTCACGCCCGTCATCAAGGATTTCCCCGAATTGCGCGTCGTCCTGGAGCACATTACCACCCGGGAGGGGGTGCAATTCGTGGAGGGGGCGGGGAACAACGTGGCCGCGACCATTACGGCCCATCACCTGATCATCAACCGGAACGCCATGTTCCAGGGAGGCATCCGGCCGCACCGCTATTGCCTGCCCGTCGCCAAGCGGGAGGAGCACCGGCTCGAGTTGCGCCGCGCGGCCACATCGGGCTCGCCCAGGTTTTTCCTCGGGACCGACTCGGCGCCCCATGCGATCGGCGACAAGGAGGCCGACTGCGGCTGCGCCGGAATCTTTACCGCCGCCGCGGCGATCGAGCTCTACGCCCGTGTCTTCGACGAGGAAGGCGCGCTGGAGAACCTGGAAACGTTCGCGAGCCGGGCGGGACCGGATTTTTACGGGCTTGAGCCCAATGACGAGCGGATCACGCTCGCCCGCGGTGAAACGCCGGTGCCAAAAATCGTCGAGGTCGAAGGGGATATCGCTGTCCGGCCGTTTGGCGCGGGCCGGACCCTCAATTGGGAAATCAGGGATTAGGGAGACCGAAATGGCCGATACCTTCAGGGCGCTGATGCTGCGTCGGGGCGAGGATGGCAAAACCGTCACATCGGAGATGGAAGACGTCGCCGTGGGCGACCTCCCCGACGGCGAGGTGACGGTGGCGGTGGAGTACTCCAACCTCAACTACAAGGACGGGCTGATCCTGCAGGGGCTGGGCGGGCTGGTCCGCAACTATCCCCATATCGGCGGCATCGATTATGCGGGCACCGTCGAAGCCTCGGACGATCCCGCAATCAAGCCGGGAGACCGGGTGATACTGACCGGCTGGCGGGTCGGCGAAAATCGCTGGGGCGGATACGGCGCGCGGGCCACCGCCAGATCGGGCTGGTGCGTGAAGGTCCCGAACGGGCTCGACACCAGGCGGGCCATGGCCATCGGCACGGCCGGCTTCACCGCCATGCTGTCGGTGATGGCGCTCGAAGATCATGGGCTGACACCGGATGCGGAGGGCGAGGTGGTGGTGACCGGCGCCGCCGGCGGGGTCGGATCGGTCGCCGTCTCGATCCTGGCGAATCTCGGCTACAGGGTCGCCGCGTCGACGGGCCGCGAGGCCGAACATGCCTATCTGACCGATCTGGGCGCCGCCTCCATCGTGCCCCGCGCCGAGCTCGAAGAGGACGTGAAGGGGCCGCTGTCGTCGGAGCGCTGGGCGGGCGCCATCGACAATGTCTGCGGGCCGGTGCTGTCCAACGTCATGCGGGCGATGCGGACCCACGCCGCCGTCGCCGCGGTCGGCCTCGCCGGCGGCGCCAAATTCGACGGCAACATCATCCCGTTCCTGCTCCGCGGCGTAAGCCTGCTGGGCATCGATTCGGTTCTCTGTCCCATCGACCGGCGGATCGAGGCCTGGGAGCGGCTCGCCTCCCAGTTGCCCCTGGACAAGCTGGATGCGCTCACCACCGTCGCGCCGCTCGAAAAAGCCCCGGAACTGGCGGGTGACATTCTTGCCGGGCGGGTCCGCGGACGCACCGTTCTGGAGATCGGCGGCTGACCATGATTGGTCCGTCTCGCTCCGATCAGGAGCAGATCGAACGCAATCGCTGCCAGTTCCGGTCAGTCATGGATGGTCTCGCGGCATTGGGGGACGGTGGCAGAAGCTTCGCTCGGTCCGCCAGGGGCGGGTGGGTTGACAAATACCTGAGCAGCCCTTCCTGACCGGATCGCTTCGCGGCGAGACGCGTAAAGAAACTGACCAGTCCCTCATTTGATATTTGGGCGCCGGCGAGCAGTTCGGTGGCGATTCTATCGGCTTCGGCTTCCGCGTCCCGGCTATAGGATAGACCGATCGCCGATTCCGCCGCGGCCTGGAGCATTCCCGGATCCCCGAACAGAGCCCGCAGAACCACCGAAAGCCCGAGTTGGCGAACGGCGTTCTGCGTCGCATGGCGCTCGATCACATGAGCCATTTCATGGGCCAGAACGCCCGCGACCTCGTCCGGGGTCTCCGCCTGGTCGATCAAGCCGCGAAACAACAGAATATGACCGCCGGGCGCCGCCAGGGCGTTGACGACCGGCGTATCCAGGACCCTGACGTCGAAATCGATATGAAGATCGCCGGCCAGCGTAGACACCAGCAGATTCAATGCGTCGTCACCGCGCTTGGTGCTGCAGAATCGCTGATCGCCGGTTTTGTCGCTGAAGACGTTCGCGACGTTTTCGATCACGCTTTCGCCGATGCGGTTTTCCCATGAGTGGGGAATCAACCGCACCGTCGCGTCGACAACCTTCGGCAACGCGAACCATAGCGCCACCGCAAATGCCGCGACGATTCCCGCATACAAGGCGGTTTGACGAAGGCTCGGCAACGGATACCGCCGGCGTTGTGACAGGGCCGGGATGGCCGCAAGGATTTCGGCGCAAGGAGCGGCGCCCTCGATGGTTAGTCGCGCGCCCGGCTGCGATGTGCGGGCGAGGGTGAGGAACGAATTCGATTCAAGATCGTCGATGAGTTCGATTTCATCAAAATGCCAGGTTGCCAGGAGGTCGCCGTCCGTTCCGCTGATCGAGAAACCATCAGCCCGTATTTCGATCCGTACTTGCCGGACGCTTGCCGTGTTGCCGTCGCTGTAGCGTCCGGAAACCGATGGCACGGCCTAAATCCCTCCGATGTCGAAAGCATCCGCCAGGCCCTCGCCTCTCTCGGGTGCGCCCAGTTCGCTCTGGCTGAGGTCACGTTCGGAGAACGATCCCGCATAGCGGAATCGCTCCGCGTAGAAATCGACATAGCGCTTATAGACAACGGGCAGGAGGAGCCCCAGGGAGAGCAAAGCCATAAGCTGATTGGTCCATATGAACCAGACGTACCGCCAACGCCCCGTATCGAGTTCGAACTCCAGGTTCATGAAGTTGAGACAACTCGCGAAATATCGAACCTCGGTGGCTGCATACCACAGGGTGGGGAGGGTAAACAGGACCGCCGCCGACACCAAGACCACGATCAACTGGACCGACGAGGTTTCGAGGGAAAGGATAATCTCTTGGGGGCTTGGCGTCCGGCCTTCGAACATGGGCTGGAAGACGGGGAAAAACAGCGCAGCGGCGAGCATCAAAATGACCGCCAGAACCGCGAAATAGAGCAGAAATGAGACAAAGAGAGCCGGGTAGAGTCGGCGGCCCTTCGCGTCCAAGACCATCGACCGGTTGCCGAACCAGGTGTGTTTCGTCCGATATCGGGCAAGATGGGTTCGCGTATAGGGGATCGCGAGTCCCAGCGTGACAACATTGAGTATCGACCAGAAGAAGCTCGTCGCGCCGTACACCAGGGACGAGCCGGTTTGCCCGCCCCGGATGCCCCGCCATCTCGTGCGGGTCAGCCTATATCGGCGGGCCCGGAAAATGGCGATCGGGATCAGGAAGAAGATAATCAGACCCTGCACGCCGGCGACGGCCGATTGAGTTTCCGGCGACAGCACGGCCGCCAGACTGATGATTTCAGGGACAATCAGCACCGGGATGATGAGCACGGCGACAATAATCAAGAAACCGAAGAGAAGTTCCTTTGCCGTCCCCGTATATTCAAGCCGATCTCCCTCGATTTCGACGTGCGACCAGAGATAGCGGCGGATCCGCGTCTTCGCCCAGAATCTATAGATTCCGAGGGTAAGCGCCGTAAACAGGAGGTTGGTCAGATGGATCTTGAATAGTTCGCCGAGTTCATAGTGGCTCTTCATGAGCGGTTTGTATGCGTCCGTTTGCGCGATGTCGCCAGGCATTCCCATCCCCTGATTCACGGCTTCAAGTTGTCTGATGGAGAAATTTCGGGAACCTATGTTAGCCAGCCCAAATTCGAATCGCTACACCAATCCCTGTTGGCATCGGCGAAGCGCACCCGCTAAACTCGCCCCAATCGGAACCACAAGGGTCCATCAAGGGCGGTCGCGCGCGGCTGCTTATCTTCGGGGCAGTCGATGAAACCACGAATTTGGGGCGCCATTACGCTGCTGGTGTCCGTCCTTCTGACCGCGGGTGGGCCTGCGTTGGCCCAGCAACTGGCTCAGGTCCCGCCTCCCGTCACCTTCGGCGATTCGCAGCGCTGGTACCAACGGGCCGCCGAGGACGGTGACGTGGACGCCCAGTTTCTGCTCGCCGAGATCCACGAGCGCGGCCTCAGGGGGGACAAGGATATGGCCGAGGCCGTCCGCTGGTACGGCGTCGCCGCGGCCCAAGGGCATCTGCCCTCTCAGCTTCGCCTGGCCGGGCTCTACTACGCCGGCCGGGAAGTCGAGCGTGACCTGTTCAAGGCCGCCACCTGGTACGGCGAGGCGGCGGAGGCGGGCCATGCCCGGGCGCAATACAATTACGCGCTGATGCTGCATCGGGGGCAGGGGGTGACGCAGGATATCGCCAAGGCGGCCGCCTGGTACGAGAAAGCGGCCGAGGCCGGCATCGCCGACGCCCAGCGCAATTTCGGGCTGCTGCTGGCGCGCGGCGACGGGGTCGCCAAGGACCCCGTGAAGGCGCTTACCTGGCTGGAGATCGCGGCCGGCAGCAAGGCGCCCGTGCCGGACGTGGTGCTGAATGCGCTGACCAAGGATCTCACCGACGGCCAGAAGCAGTCCGCCAGACAGGCGGCGGCCGACTGGCTCCGCAAGAACCCGGTCAAATAAGGCTATTCGGCGGCGGCGGGCGCCGGCTCGCCCGTCTCGGCGACCTTCGCCAGCGTCTCTTCCGCTTCCCGGGCCTCCTGCTGGCGGGCCCACATTTCGGCGTATGCCGCGCCCTTTTCCAGCAGCCCGGCATGGGTGCCGCGCTCGATCACCTCGCCCTTGTCGAGAACCAGGATTTCGTCCGCGTCCACCACCGTCGACAGCCGGTGGGCGATGACCAGGGTGGTGCGGTCGGCCGACACCTCCGAGAGCGACGCCTGGATTTCCTTCTCGGTGTGGGTATCGAGGGCCGAGGTGGCCTCGTCGAACATCAGGATTTCCGGGCGTTTCAGGATGGTCCGGGCGATGGCCACCCGCTGCTTTTCGCCGCCCGACAGCTTCAGGCCCCGCTCGCCCACCTGGGTATCGTAGCCGTCGGGGAGGCTCATGACGAAGTCGTGGATGCTGGCGAGGCGCGCCGCTTCCTCGATCTCCGCCGGCGAGGCGCCCGGCCGGCCATAGGCGATGTTGTAATAGACCGTGTCGTTGAACAGCACCGTGTCCTGGGGAACGATGCCGATGGCGGCCCGGAGGGAGGATTGGGCGACGTCCCGGATGTCCTGGCCGTCGACGGTGATGCGCCCGGCGGTCACGTCGTAGAACCGGTAGAGAAGGCGCGAAATGGTCGACTTTCCGGCCCCGGACGGCCCGACGATGGCCACTTTCCTGCCGGACCCCACGGTGAACGACACGCCTTTGAGGATGCGGCGGTCCGGATTGTAGTCGAAGTCCACGTTCTCGAACCTGATCTCGCCCCCGGTTACGGCGAGGTCCGGCGCGTTCTCCTTGTCATCCACCTCCTTGTGAACGTCCAGGAGCGAGAACATGTCCTCCATGTCGGTGAGGGACTGCTTGATCTCGCGGTAGACGAAGCCGAGAAAGTTGAGCGGCAGGAAGAGCTGGATCAGGTAGCTGTTGACCAGCACGAAATCGCCCAAGGTCATCTCGCCGTTCCTGACCCCGAAGGCGGCCATGACAATCACGATGGTCAGGCCGATGGAGATGAAGAAGCCCTGGCCGATGTTCAGAAGCGAGAGCGTCACCTTGCTTTGCACCGCCGCCGTTTCGTACGACCGGAGCGCCTTGTCGAAGCGCTGGGCTTCGTGGTTCTCGTTGCCGAAATACTTGACCGTCTCGTAGTTCAGCAGCGAGTCGATGGCCTTGGTGGTGGCTTCCTGGTCCTTTTCGTTCATCCGGCGGCGGAACTTGAGCCGCCATTCGGTGACGGTGACGGTCCAGGCGATGTAGGTGCCGACGGTAACGAAGGTGACCAGGGCAAACCAGAAATTGAACAGCCCCCACAGGATGCCGCAGACCAGCAGGATCTCCAGCAGTGTCGGCAGGATGTTGAACAGGGTGAAGTTCAGCACGAACTCGATGGCCTTGGTGCCCCGCTCGACGACCCGGCTCAGGCCGCCGGTCTGGCGGTCCAGGTGGAACCGCATGGCCAGCGAATGGAGGTGCCGGAAGGTCTTGAGGCCCGCCTGGCGGATCGCCCGCTGGCCGACCTTGGCGAACACCGCGTCGCGCAGCTCGCCGAAGGCCTGCTGCAGGACACGGGCAGAGCCGTAGGCGACCAGGATGCCGATGGGCACGATGACCACGTTGGCGCCCTGCCCGGTGAGGATGTCGACCGCCATCTTGTAGAGAATCGGGACGCCGACGGTGATGCCCTTGGCCGCGGCCAGCAACAGCAGCGCGACGACGACCCGCACCCGCATCTCCACCCGGTCCTTGGGCCACAGATAGGGCAGCAGGGTGCGGATGGTCTTCCAGTCGTTGCGGGCGCCGCCGCGGCGGCGCGCGGTTTCGGGCATGGTACGCATCACCGGCTAATGTGGGTCACAACCGGGTGAGGCGCAAGGTAAAGGGAACCGGCGGACAAGGGACGCACGGCAAGCTCCCTCTCCCTCTGGGAGAGGGTTGGGGTGAGG
>JAPPFK010000031.1 GCA_028823885.1 Rhodospirillales bacterium
TAGATCGGATTCACATGTTTTGACAAAACCGCGCCGTGGTTTCGTCAAAACATGATCCGATCTAGGCGGGGGTGTTGCCTGACCCGGTTGCCCGGTTTGCCGGCCCGGGTGGACCCGGCAGCCCTTCCGTGGCGGCCCCGACGCCTGAAATTCGGCAGGCCGTACGTTCTTGAATAATGTATATTATATGATACGCTGAACCGAATAAGGTATCATAAAGTATGTATTATGAAGACGAAGGTTAGAATCAGCCCGGCGACAAAGCGGGAGTTGCGTACCCTTGGCGCAAAAATCCGGGAAGCGCGGCTACGCAGACATTTGCCTCAAAAACTGGTTGCGGAGAGAGCTTCCGTCAGCCGGGTAACGTTGACGCGTATGGAACGCGGCGACCCGAGCGTCAGCGCCGGAGCGTACGCCATGGCGCTTCAAGCGCTGGGGATTCTGGATGGCTGGGCCGATATCGACGACCGGCTTGGAAACCGGCTGGCCGAAGAGCAATCGCGCAAGCGCGCGCCGCGACGGCAATCATGACCGTAGAAGTCCATTTGGACGCATATGGGACCCTCAAAAAGATCGGAATTCTGCGCAGGCACCCGGGGGCAGGCAGGGAGCGGGTAACCTACGAACACGATGCCGCATGGCTGGCGGCTCCGGAAGCATTCGAGTTTGACCGGACCCTCCCCCTTCAATCCGGACCGCTCCACCCCGGCGCGAATAGAGAAATGTTCGGCACGTTGGGAGACAGCGCGCCGGACAGCTGGGGCCGCCAACTGATGATAAAGAGGGAAAACAGACTGGCCGAGCAGGAAGGGCGTGCGCGGCGCAGACTGCACGAAACGGACTACCTGCTAGGAGTGACGGACCACACGCGGCTGGGCGCCCTTCGTTTCTCGGTTGACGGCGTCTTCCAGGCCCCCCAAACGCAAGGCGTTCCGACGACCGTCGCGCTTGGCGATCTTCTCGAAGCGGCTCAACGAATTGAACGAGGCGAAGAAACGAACGAAGACCTGCTTATGATATTCGCTCCGGGCTCATCGCTTGGCGGCGCGAGACCCAAGGCCTCCGTTTACGACCGGCACGGCAACCTCTTGATCGCAAAGTTTCCCAAACCCTCCGACACATATTCGGTAACGAGGTGGGAGGCCATCGCACTCGATATGGCTCGCGCGGCCGGAATGTCGGTCTCCACTCACGATTTGACCGCCGCCGCCGGACATACTGTCTTGCTTTCACGGCGGTTCGACCGCATCAGCCGCAACGGGCGGAAGGAAGACCGGCGCATACCGTTCATGTCCGCGATGGCAATGACACAACACAATGATGGCGATGAGAACTGCAGCTATTTGGAGCTGGTTGACGCGATCAACGCCTTGGGCGCCAATCCGGAACGGGACCGGCCCGAATTATTTCGCCGGATCGCGTTCACCGTTTTGGTCTCCAACACCGACGACCACTTTCGAAACCACGGGTTTCTTTGGGCGATAGGCGGCGGCTGGACGCTGAGTCCCGCGTACGACATAAATCCCGTTCCAAACAGCCCGCGCATCCTGAGGACCAGGATTGATTTCGATGAGGCAACCGCGTCGCTCGAGCTTCTCCGGTCCGTTCATGAGTTCTTCGTGCCGCGCGATACGGCGGAGGAAATCATTGACGAGTGCGCGCAGGTTGTGCGGCGGTGGCGCGATTTTGCGCGCGCGCGCCACGCCCCGGACGCCGAAATCGAATTCATGAGTTCGGCGTTCGAGACGGACGAACCATGATCGGCTCTAGGCGCTGCGTCCTCCCTATGCGGGGAATGCGATCAGCAATGCCGATACGGCGAATACGGAGGCCACGGTGCTGACGACGATGATGCCGGAGACCTGCTCCACGTAAACCTGCCGTTCCTGGGCGACGACGAAAGCGACGGCCGCCGTCGGCAGCGCCGACAGCAGGATGGCGGAGGATGCCCAGAAGGGCTCCATGTCGAAGACGAAAGTCACGGCGATCCAGGTCAGCAGGGGATGGAGGCAGATTTTGATCGCCACGAAGGCGCCGATCTCACTGGGCCTCGCGCGAACCGTCCGGTTCACGAACGACATCCCGATGGCGAACAGCGCCGCCGGCCCCGCGGCGGAACCCAACAGATCCAGGAACCGTGAGATCGGCGACGCCAGTTCGACGGCGTAGAAGCTGAACGGCAGTGCGATAATCGGCGCGCTGACCAGCGGGTTTTTTGCCAGCGCGGCGAGGACGTTCCAAATCGTCGGGAGAAGCGGCTGCCTCTCCTGTTGGTTCAGTTCGAGAAGCGCGATGGTGCCGCCGACAAACACCGTGATGACGGCGACGGTGGCGACGATGGCCGGCCCCACGTTCTCCGGTCCGAATGCCGTCAGGAAAAGCGGGATGCCGAGATAGCCGGTGTTGGCGAAGACGCCCGCCAGTGCGGAGAGGCCGACCACCGGGAGACGCTGACCGAACAAACACCAACCCACGGCAATCGCGGCGATGTAGGTGACCAGCGACGCCCCCAGGATCGCGCCGATGAACGGCCAGTTGAGAATGACCGCGATCGGCGCCTCGGCGGTAAAGCCGAAGAGCAATGCCGGGAGAGCGAAATAGTAAACAAACCCGTTCAGGGCCCGGGCGGATTGGGGCCCCAGAAGCCCCGATCTGCCGGCTAGGTACCCGCACAAAATCAGCGCGAATACGGGAAAGGATACGTCCAGGAGGATCAGCAAAAGAGCTATTGTTCCTTTAGAGTTGGCCCGCAGTATCTAATTGCCAGCGCAGATTCCCAAAGAAACCGGTTAGCAGTCCGAGGGGGCGCATCCAGCCGCAGCCGCACCGTTTGCCCTATGGCGGGAGAATGGCTGGGGCGCAGGGATTTGAACCCCAATTTTCCGGGTCAGAGCCGGACGTAATAGCCATTATACGACGCCCCAGCGGGGGGCGTATGTTTACTCCAACCCGCCCCCCGAAAACAAGCCGTCTCCAAGGCCCGGAGTTAAGCCCCGTTGGGGGATAGGCCCCGGCCCCGATCCGGGCTATTCTTGTATAAGACGAATTCGGGGCTGAGACCGATGAATAACGGGGAGGACGGGGGAGCAAGCCGCCCGAGCAAAAAGACCCGGGCCAAAAACAAGGCCGGCGGGCCGGGCGGAACCGGACTGTACCGGCGGCGGCGCAAGCCGGCGAAAACCTATGGCGCGCTCGATCTCGGCACCAACAACTGCCGGCTGCTGATCGCCAAGCCGACAATCGACGGCTTCCGGGTGGTGACCTCCTTTTCGCGGATCGTGCGCCTCGGCGAGGGAATGGCCGGGGACGACCGGTTGTGCGAGGACGCCATGGAGCGGGCGATCGAGGCGCTCGGCGTCTGCGCCAAGAAGCTCGACCAGTTCGACGTCGCCCGTGCCCGAAACATCGCCACCGAAGCCTGCCGGCGGGCAGTCAACTGCGGGGACTTCATCGAACGCATCGAGAGCCGGACCGGGCTGAGGCTGGAAACCATCTCTTCCCGGGAAGAGGCGCGGCTGGCGCTGGCCGGCTGCAAAAGCCTGCTTGCCGACGATCCGCCCCACGCCCTGGTGTTCGATATCGGCGGCGGCTCCACCGAGCTGGTCTGGGCTGTGCGGGACGGCGACGACGGATTCAGGATCGCCGACGCCTTGTCCCTTCCCGTCGGGGTGGTGACCCTGTCGGAAATTTGCGGCACCGGCGTCGTATCCCGGGAGGCGTATGAACACATGGTCGAAACCGTGGCCCGGCACCTGCCCGCGTTCTGCCGGCGCAACCGCATCGCCCGCCGGGTCGGCCAGGGCCAGGTGCAGATGCTCGGGACCTCCGGGACCGTGACCACGCTGGGCGCCGTGCATCTGGACCTCCCCCGCTACTCCCGGTCCCACATCGACGGCCTGCGCATCGATTTCGGCGCCCTCGAACGCGCCTCGGACCGGTTGACCGGCATGGACTATGACGGCCGCGCCGCCATCCCGTGCATCGGGCACGAACGCGCCGAACTGGTGGTGCCGGGCTGCGCCATTCTCGAAGCCATCTGCCGGTGCTGGCCGGTGGGATCGCTGCGGATCGCCGACCGGGGCCTGCGCGAGGGCATCCTCCTCGAACTGATGGCGATGGACCGGGTCGCCGCCGCCCAACCTGCCGCCTGAGAGCCGGTCATGGCGAAAGGACGCGGGCGGAAGGGCCGATCCAGTCGACAATCCAATCACATGGCCGGGCGCGATCTCACGGTCCGGGTGAAAACCGCCAAGGGGCGCAAATCCTCCTCCACCCGCTGGCTCCAGCGCCAACTCAACGACCCCTACGTGGCGCAGGCCCGGCGCGACGGCTACCGCTCGCGGGCGGCCTACAAGCTGCTGGAACTGAACGACCGGTTCGACCTACTCCGCAGGGGAATGCGGGTGCTCGATCTGGGCGCCGCGCCGGGGGGTTGGACGCAGGTGGCCGCGGCCGAGACCGGGGGCGGGATCGTTGCCCTCGATATTCTGGAAATGGAGGACGTCCCCGGCGCCGCCGTTCTTCATGGCGACATTCACGACGAGGACGCGCCGGCGAGGATCACCGGGGCCCTGGGCGGCAAGGCGGACCTTGTGCTGAGCGACATGGCGCCGCCGCTGTCCGGCCACGCCGGGACCGACCACCTCCGCACCGTGGCATTGGTCGAGGCGGCCTACGATCTGGCGCTCGGCGTCCTGGCGCCGGGCGGCGGGTTCGTCGCCAAGGTCTTCCAGGGCGGCACCGAGGCCCGGCTGCTGGCCGACATGAAGCGGCGCTTCGCCTCGGTCCGCCACGCCAAGCCGCCGGCGAGCCGCGCCGAATCGGCGGAGATCTACGTCGTCGCCACGGGATTCCGGGAGGGCTGACGTCCGCTAACCCGTTGAGGCGATTGGCGTTGCCGGGTCGTGTCCTGGCGGCTTGGATTTGCCTCCCATCTGTGTATGATCGGGCGCCAACTCTGATACGGAGATGGCATGAATATCCCAGACGGTCTGACCTTCGACGACATCCTGCTGGAACCAGCGGCATCCGATGTCCTGCCGTCCGATACCGACACCGCCACCCGTTTGACCAACGCCATCGATCTCGGCATTCCGCTGGTGTCCGCCGCCATGGACACGGTGACCGAAAGCGCGCTCGCCATCGCCATGGCGCAGGCCGGCGGCATCGGCGTCATCCACAAGAACCTGGAGCCCAATGAACAGGCCGCCGAGGTCCGCAAGGTGAAGAAGTTCGAAAGCGGCATGGTGGTCGATCCCATGACCATCCGCCCCGACGCCACCCTCGCCGACGCCCTCGACCTGATGGAGCGCCACAGGATTTCCGGCATTCCGGTGGTCGAGAACGGCAACGGCAAGCTGGTGGGCATCATCACCAACCGGGACGTCCGGTTCGCCAGCGACCCCAAACAGCCGGTGAGCGAGCTGATGACCGCGCACACCGCCGGCCGGCCGCTGATCACCGTCGAGGAAGGGGTCGCGGCGGAGGAGGCCAGGCGGCTGTTGCACCAGCACCGGATCGAAAAGCTGATCGTCGTCGACGATGCGTTCCGCTGCATCGGCCTGATCACCGTGAAGGACATGGAAAAGGCGCAGAAGTTTCCCGACGCCTGCAAGGACGAGAAGGGCCGGCTCAGGGCCGCCGCCGCGACCGGGGTCGGCGAGGCGGGTCTCGCCCGCGCCGAGGCCCTGCTGGATTCGGAGGTCGACGTCATCGTCGTCGACACCGCCCACGGACATTCGGCCGGCGTCCTGGACGCGGTCAGCCGGATCAAGAAGCTCAGCAACTACGTTCAGGTGGTCGCCGGCAATATCGCCACCCGGGACGGCGCCAAGGCGCTGATCGATGCCGGCGCCGACAGCGTCAAGATCGGCATCGGTCCCGGCACCATCTGCACCACACGCATGATCGCCGGCGTCGGCATGCCGCAGTTCACCGCCGTCCTGGAATCGGCCGAGGAATGCCACAAGGCGGGCGTGCCCTGCATCGCCGACGGCGGCATCAAGTATTCGGGCGACGTGGCCAAGGCCATCGCCGCCGGCGCCGACTGCGTGATGATCGGCTCGCTGCTGGCGGGCACCGAGGAAAGCCCGGGCGAGGTGTTCCTCTATCAGGGCCGCTCCTACAAGGCCTATCGGGGCATGGGCTCCATCGGCGCCATGGCGCGGGGCTCGGCCGACCGGTACTTCCAGCAGGAGGTGTCCGACAGCCTGAAACTGGTCCCCGAAGGCGTCGAGGGCCGCGTGCCGTTCAAGGGTCCGGCCGCCCATGTCATCCACCAGCTGGTGGGCGGGCTCAGGTCTTCCATGGGCTATACCGGCAAGGCGGCCATCGCCGACATGCAGGGCAACTGCAATTTCCGGCGGATCACCGCCGCGGGCCTGCGCGAAAGCCATGTGCACGATGTCACCATCACCCGTGAAGCGCCCAATTACCGCGTCGACAACTAGCCCCCGGCCTCGATTGAGCCGCCCTGCGGGTGCTGCGGCGACGGGGACGGCGCTGAGTGAGGGGGATTTTCTATATCCCCCCCACCCTCGACGCCCGGCTGATTGCCGGCCGTCTCGACCTCCCCCTCCATGGGGGGAGGTGGTCCAAGCCATTCATTCCCTCCCCCCTTCGAGGGGGAGGGTCAGGGAGGGGGGCGGAAGTTCGTGGATGCCCCGCCACTTTGCCGGCTGGCCGGCAAAGCCGGTCCGGTGGGCCAGGGCATGACGGCCTGGTTCGTGTCGTATATCCACTCGTCATACCCCGCTTTATGCGGGGTATCCAGGGAGCGCCGAGCCGGACGGGCGGGCGCGCCCCGATGACGCCCGGCGCCCGGATCGCCGCGGCGATCGAAATCATCGACCGGCTGGACGAGACCGGGGTGCCCGCCGACGGCGCCATCGAGCGTTACTTCCGCAAGCGGCGCTACGCCGGCGCCAAGGACCGCCGCGCCGTCACCGAGCGCGTCTTCGGCATCGTCCGCCGCCGGGCGCGGCTCGACTGGTGGATGCTGCGGGTCCAGGACAACCGCAAGCCCGACGGGCGGCGGCGCGCGCTGGCCGATCTGGCCCTGGCGGACGGCCTCACAAGAAGCGGCATCGAAAGCCTGTTCGACGGCGCCGGCTACGCGCCCAAGCAACTGACGGCGGAGGAAACCGAGTTGGTGGACGCGCTCGCCGGCGAGACCCTCGACCACCCCGATCAGCCCGCCTGGGTGGCCCACGAATTCCCGTCCTGGCTCGAACGGCCGCTCAGCGACCTGCTGAACGGTTACCTGCCCGAGGAAATGGACGCCTTGAATACCGCCGCCCTCCTCGATCTCCGGGTAAACACCCTCAAGGGCGACTGCGCCCGGGCGCTCGAGGTGCTGAAGAGCGATCGCATCGAGGCCGAACCGACGGCGCTCTCCCCCATCGGCCTGCGCGTCCAGGGCCGGGTCAACCTTCAGGCGGCCACCGCCTACAAGGGCGGCTTCGTCGAGGTCCAGGACGAGGGCTCGCAGATTATCGCCCTGCTGGCCGGCGCCGAGGCGGGTATGAAGGTGGCCGATTTCTGCGCCGGGGCCGGCGGCAAGACCCTGGCCATCGCGGCTGCGATGAAGGACCAGGGCGAGATCACCGCCTGCGACATCGACCCCAAGCGCCTGGGCGCGCTGAAGCCCAGGCTGAAGCGCGCCGAATGCCGAAGCGTCGAAAGCCGGGTGCTGGTCCCCGGCGGCGACATGTGGATCCACGACAACGAGGGCGCCATGGACCGGGTGCTGGCCGACGTGCCGTGCTCGGGCACCGGGCGCTGGCGGCGGCGGCCCGACGCCCGCTGGCGGCTGACCGGCCGGGAGCTGCGCGACCTCGCCAAGGACCAGCGGCGCATCCTCCACGAGGCCTGCCGGCTGGTAAAGCCGGGCGGGCGGCTGATCTACGCCACCTGCTCCATCCTGGCCGAAGAGAACGAGCGCCAGATCGAAGACTTCCTCGAATGGTTCGGCGGCTTCCGGGTGGTCCCGGTGAAACGGGTGTGGGAGGAAACCATCGGCGGCGCGTGTCCGGCCGACCCGGCGCGGGACGGCGATTTCCTGCGCCTCACCCCGCACCGTCACGGCACCGACGGGTTCTTCGTCGCGGTGCTGGAAAGGACCGCCTGATGGCGTCCCGCTTCCGCCGCGCCCATCCGGACGATGCGCCGGCCATCGCGCATGCCTACGTGGAAGCCTGGCGGGACACCTACCCGGGGTTGGTGCCGGATGAAGCATTGCTGAACAAGTCGCCGGAAATCCAGGCGGTCCGCTGGGCCAGGGTAATCGACAGGGCGATCGAAAAGAAAAGCCCCGAGATCGTCGTCGTCGCCGAGGATCGGACGCAAGGCGTCATCGGGGTCGGCACCTGCGGGCCCAACCGCCAGCGCCGCTCCGGTTTCGCCGGCGAGGTCTATGCCCTCTACATCCACCCGGACTTCCAGGAGCAGGGCAACGGCCGGGGACTGCTGCTGCGCCTGTTCGAGGAACTGTCCGGCGCGGGCCTCGATTCGGTGGTCGTCTGGGTGCTGGCCGCCAACCCCAGCCGCTACTTCTACGAGGCCATGGGCGGCCGGCGCGAGTTCGAGCGGGTCGAGCGCCTGTGGGGCGCCGATCTCAAGGAAACCGGCTACGGCTGGCCCGACCTGACAAAAGCCATTGAGGCGTTGGGCGACTCCCCTTAAGAGACATTGAGCATGACGGCGAACGCTTCCGACAAAATTCTGATCATCGATTTCGGCTCCCAGGTGACCCAGTTGATCGCCCGGCGGGTCCGGGAATCGGGGGTCTATTCCGAAATCCACCCGTTCAACGCGGTGACGGCCGAAAGCCTCGAGGCCTTCGATCCCCAGGCCATCATTCTTTCGGGCGGCCCGGCCAGCGTCCATGAAACGGGGACGCCCAAGGCCCCGGCGGAGGTGTATTCGGCGGGCGTGCCGGTCCTCGGCATCTGCTACGGCGAGCAGACCATGGTCGCCCAGATGGGCGGCGAGGTGCGCGCCTCCGAGCACCGGGAATTCGGCCGCGCCATGGTCGAGGTGACCGACGACTGCCGGCTGTTCGACGGCGTCTGGTCGAAGGGCGAGACCCACCAGGTGTGGATGAGCCACGGCGACCGCGTCGATACCATCCCCGACGGGTTCCGGGTGGTGGCCAGGAACGACACCGCGCCCTTCGCGGCCATCGCCGACGACGAGCGCAGGTTCTACGGCGTCCAGTTCCACCCCGAGGTGATCCACACCCCGGACGGGGCCAAGCTGCTGGCCAACTTCACCCATCGGGTGGCGGGCTGTTCCGGCGAGTGGACCATGGCCCACTTCAAGACCCGGGCCATCGAGGACGCCCGGGCGCAGGTGGGCGCCGGCAAGGTGATCCTCGGCCTCTCGGGCGGGGTGGATTCGTCGGTGGTCGCGGTATTGCTCCACGAGGCCATCGGCGATCAGTTGACCTGCGTGTTCGTCGATACCGGGCTGATGCGGATGAACGAGGCCGAGCAAGTGGTGGGCCTGTTCCGGGACCACTACAACATCCCCCTGGTCCACAGGGACGCCGCCGGTCTGTTCCTGGACAAGCTCGACGGCATCGCCGATCCGGAGCGGAAACGCAAGATCATCGGCGCCACGTTCATCGACGTCTTCGAGGAAGAGGCGAACAAGATCGGCGGCACCGAGTTCCTCGGCCAGGGCACCCTGTACCCGGACGTCATCGAGAGCGTTTCGTTCCACGGCGGGCCAAGCGTCACCATCAAATCCCACCACAATGTGGGCGGCCTGCCGGAACGGATGAACATGAAGCTGGTGGAACCCTTGCGGACGCTGTTCAAGGACGAGGTCCGGGAGCTGGGCCGCGAGCTCGGCCTGCCGGAGAGCTTCGTCGGCCGCCACCCCTTTCCCGGCCCGGGCCTCGCCATCCGCATCCCCGGCGGGATCACCCGGGACAAGCTGGAGATCCTCCGCAAGGCCGACGCCATCTACCTGGACGAGATCCGGAGCGCCGGGCTCTACGACGCCATCTGGCAGGCCTTCGCCGTCCTGCTGCCCGTGCAGACCGTCGGCGTCATGGGGGACGCCCGGACCTACGACTATGTCTGCGGGCTGCGGGCGGTGACCTCCACCGACGGCATGACCGCGGACTTCTTCCACTTCGATCAGGAATTTCTCGGGTCCGTGGCCACCCGGATCATCAACGAGGTGAAGGGCATCAACCGGGTGGTCTACGACGTCACCTCCAAGCCGCCGGGCACCATCGAGTGGGAGTAATTTTTTTCGTTACTGCCGGGATGCTCAAGGGTTCGCTGACCGAAGGCAGGAAGAAGAAATGATTCGGAGTTCTCTAAGAAAGCTAAAAAATATTTTGGTTGGATATTCCGACTCACGCACTCATGCCGCATTGGATGCATTGCCGAACAAAGGAGTTGTAACGCTCGTAGATATCGGTGCCGCCGGAGAAATTCAGCCTCGCTGGCAGCCGTACACAAGTAATATCGAGTATATCGGGTTTGAGCCGGACAAGCGTTCAAGAGATACGATTTCAAATCGACAGACTGATTTCTTGGATTACAGAATCCTGCCGTTTGCCTTATCGGGCTCAACGGAGACGGCGACGTTAAATCTATGTAGAAAGCCCCAAGTATCGTCGCTATATGAGCCAAATAGGAATTTTCTCAATAGATTTCCCGAGGCAGAACGCTTCGATGTTCTGGAACAACTGGATTTTGACTGTGTCACTCTTGATAGCGTCGGATTACATAAGCTGGATTTTTTGAAAATCGACATCCAAGGGGCCGCAAATGATGTGCTCAGGGGGGCAAATGATTCACTTGACTTGGCTTTTGGCTTGGAGATTGAAGTCGAGTTTATGGATTTGTATTTGAACCAACCGCTTTTTGGTGATGTTTGCAGACAAATGACTTCCAAAGGATTTGAATTTCTTGACTTCGTTGATTTGGCAAGATGGCAGCGAAAGGCCTACAACGGTTTTGGACAATGCATATGCGGAGACGCTCTTTTCCTGAAAACGCCGGAGTCTCTTGAGATGCAAACGTTGGATGTAACAAGGATTTCCGCGTATCTCTCGATATTGATGATTTATCGAAGATTTGATCTGGTCCAGAAGGCTTTGGATTTAATCGAAGAAGATAAGCGGAGCCAATTTGATAGCTTCGAGCAAGCCTTCCACAAGGTCAAAAATAGAAATGCGTTTGTCAGAAAAATATTTTCGCTGATGGATAGGGTTATTCGTTGCTTCGGTAGCAACTACCGTCTCCATTTGTTTGAGTAGGCAGGCTTGGGAACCAACTATGAGGTCAAAAAGAGGAATGAATACAGGATTTACGAGCATTCTCGTCGCGCAATGTGCAAGTAAAAATCTCGTAGACTGCTGACTTTCAATAGAAACACGGGCGTAGAAAAAACATGCCTCGCATCATTCCCTGTGCGCGCTTTAAGGGCGTCAACCGGGCGGTCCACGACGTCACCTCGAAACCGCCGGGCACCTCGTGATTCTACAAAGCAATCTACCGCGAGTAATCGAACGGGCCTTGGCGGCGAATGCCGTCTTGGATGTCGGGGGGTGGTGGCGGCCCCTCAGGTGCGCGACCCATGTCATCGACATCATGCCCTACGCGAGCCGGCATGCCGACGATGCGCTGGATCCGGAAAACGAGGAACGGTTTTCCGCCGCCACCTGGACGGTCCACGATGTCTGCTCCGCTCCCTGGCCATTCGGGGACAAGCAATTCGATTTCGTCTTCTGTTCGCACCTGCTTGAAGATGTTCGCGATCCGATCGCCGTTTGCGGAGAACTGGTGCGCGTCGGCAAGTCCGGTTACATCGAAACGCCGTCGCGGGCGCGGGAAATATTTTCGAAGGCTCGGTTCTTCGGCTTGAAGTCCGCGTTCGGAAGTGTCCCGGAAATCGGCTTCCGGCATCACCGGTGGTTCGTCGAGCTGGAAAACAATCGATTTACCTTTACCGCAAAGGATCAACATCTGCTCGGCGACCGTTCGCACTTCATCACCAGATCCGATCTCGGCCGGAAAATGACCGAAGAGGAAAGCGGCATCGCACTATGGTTTGACGGCGAATTTTCATTCGGGGAAGCCATTTCCCATGACCATGACGAACCCCTGAAGAAGTTCCGCAGCGAGGCCCTCGCCCGTCTCAAAGGGAAGTAAATGGCGGCCATCGTCATCGATCGGCTCGACCCGCGCTCGGCGGACGCCCGCGCCCTGCTGGCGGCCTCGGACGCGCTGATGGCCGCTCTCTATCCCGCCGAAAGCAATCACCTTGTTCCGGCGGAAGAACTGGCGGGGCCGGAATTTCTGTTCTTGGGCGCATTCGAGGAAGGCCGAGCCGTCGCTTCCGCCGGCATCAGGCTCCATGCCGCCAAGCCCCCCTACGGCGAGATCAAGCGGCTGTTCGTCCTGGAGGCGTACCGCGGCCGGGGCCTCTCGAAGAAGCTCATGACGAGACTGGAGCGCTACGCCGGCCAAAACGGCTGCCGCCTGACCCGGCTGGAAGTGGGTGTCCATCAGCCTGAAGCCATCAGCCTCTACCGGCAATTGGGTTATGTCGAGCGCCCGCCGTTCGGGGACTACGAACCCGACCCGCTCAGCCTGTTCATGGAGAAATCCCTCTCCGCCGCCTAGAGCAGCCCGGCGAGATAGGTCGGAATCATCCGACCCGGCCAGAGCGTGCCCAGCCCGGCGCCGAACAGGCCGATCATGGTGCCGATCATCCAGAATTTATGGGCCCGCCGGTTGCCCCGGCGGATGGCGCGAAGGCCGGCGATGATGGCGATGATGGTCCAGACCGACAGAATGTGAATGGGGCTCATCGCCTGCGGCCCCTGGGCGCCGCCGCCGGCGCCCCGGAGTTCGGTGATGCCGAAACTGGTGAACGCGACCACCAGCATGAGCACCACCCACAGCCGTCCCAGCAACTTGTGGTTGGGCGTTCCCTTGGGCCGCGTCAAGACGGCGATGCCGACACCGACGGCGGCAAGCGCGGTATACAAATGCAGCAGGACGACCGGCGGGATGGATTGGCCTTCGGGCATGGCCGCAATGTCCGTGGGCGGGGCCTTTCTGTCAATCGGCGGACCGGCGCCCGGCGGCGGCCAAGGGGGGCGTTTGCCCTTCTCCGGCGAACGGTCTATGACTGGCTGGGAACAATCGCTCAGACACACCGGGAGAAACCTCATGGCCGATCAAGTCCGCGCCTCGCATATCCTGATCACCCATGCCAACGCCTACCGGGCGGAAACCGTCCGCACCAAGGAAGACGCGCTTGCCGAGATCGAGGAGCTCAAGGCCGATATCGACGGCGGCGCCGAATTCGCGGATGTGGCGCGCGAGAACTCCTCCTGCCCGTCCGCCGCCCAGGGCGGCGATCTCGGCAGCTTCGGCCGCGGCGCCATGGTGCCCGCGTTCGAGGAAGCGGCGTTCGCGCTGGACGTGGGAGAGGTTTCGGGCCCGGTGGAAACCGACTTCGGCTATCACCTCATCCACCGGACGGAATAGGGCCTAGCCCGCCCACATAAAAATGAGCGCGGCGGCCAGCACCGCGTTCAACCCGATGGACAGAAAGAGCAGCAGCCGGCGCCGTTCGTGCGCCGCCTTGGGCACGGGCACCTGCCGGGAGACGTCGATCCAGCGCCACATCTGGCTCGGGCGGAAACGCTCTTCGGGGGGATGCCAGATATGCTCGGGTGCCGGCTCGCCGAAGATACGGGCGTAGCTCGCCAGCGTCCTGTCGTACCATTCCCTGAACTTTTCGCCCTCCGCCGCGCCGCCCATGGTCGGTCCGTGGTGCGGCGGCGTGTCGTAATGGGGCGCCAACTCCTCCCAATAGCTCCTCGAATAGGCGAGGTGCAGGTGCCACGCCCGGTCGACCGGCACGCTCGGCGTCACCGGGTGGCCGGCGCGGCCGAGCAGGTAAAGAAATCGCCTGTACTCGTCGACCACCCGCTGGGCGTACCACTCCCGCCAGCCGTTTTCCCGCGCAAGCCGCCGGGTGAAGGTCAAATCGTGATTGGACCGGTCGAAGGCGAGGCCGTCGATTGCCCGCCAGAGGGGGTCGTCCGGGTAGCCGGCGCTCAACCGCCGCAGCCGCCGCAGCCGCCTCCGCCGATATCACCGCCGCCATCCGAGCCCCCACCGCCGTGGACGTCGGCGGCGGCGCCGACCTCGTTGAAGGCGATCATCATGACGCCGGAGTAGCCGACGAGCGACGTCGCGTAACGGAGATTGCGGAACTCGTCGTCGGTCACGCCGGCGCGGGTGAATTGAGCGCGGAAGGCCTGTTGGGAAGCGGTCTTGCGCCATTTGTTGAAGCCCCAGAAGAGCGCGTAGGCACCGACGATCAGCCACGGCGAGATATTGGTGATTCCCCGGGCGTTGGTCCACCACAGCAGCGCCAGCGCGGCGACGATGACGCCCGATCCAATCCAGAAGATCAGTTGGCGCTGCCGGTTGGCGTCGGTGAAGGCCTGCTCGGCGGCCTGAAACAGGCCCGGATACCGGCGGTCGAACGCCGCCATGAAG
>JAPPFK010000081.1:0-9067 GCA_028823885.1 Rhodospirillales bacterium
TTCTATTTGGCGACACAAACCAGATCGTCATGCCCGTGCTTGACACGGGCATCCATGCTTTGGCGGCGGGCGCTACACGTGGATGGCCGGGCCGGTTACTCGTCGGCGACGGTGTTTTTGAGAACGCCGATACCCTCGATTTCGAACTCCAGTTCATCGCCCGCCTTGAGCCAGTTTTTCGGCTCCTCGCCTTCAATGATCGAGCCGCCGGGACTGCCGGTGGCGATCAGGTCGCCCGGCTCCAGTTCGGTGAACTTGGAAATGTGCGAGATCAGAAACGGAATCTTGCAGATCATCATGTCGGAGGTTCCGTCCTGGACCACCTCGCCGTTTCGCCGGGTGACGATGCGGACATCGTCGAGGTCGGGCAGATGGTCGGGGGTCACCATCCAGGGGCCGATGCTGCCCGAGCGGTAGAAATTCTTGCCCGGGCAATTCTGCGTGCCCTTGGTCTGCCAATCGCGGACGCTTCCTTCATTGACGACGGTGAACCCCGCGACGCACGACAGGGCGTCCTCTTCGCCGACATGACGGGCCCGTTTGCCGATGACCACGCCGATTTCGTTCTCGTAGTCGAGCTGGTCCGACGCCTTGGGCTTCAGGATGACGCCGCCATTGGGCACGAAGCCGTTGAGGTAGCGCGGAAAGACGCTCGGATACTCCGGTTCGCCGCCATCCTCCAGGACCTCGTGGTAGGCCCGGTAGTTGCGCCCGATGCAAAAGATCTTGCTGGGCGCGGTAATGGGGAACAGGTACTCGATGTCGTCGAGACCGACATCGGGCTCGCCATGGTCCGCCATGGGGGCAAGTTCCAAGAGCGCCTCTCCCTCGATCACGTCCCGCAGGTTGGTGAAACGGTCGGCCAGCCGGTCGGTGGCGTCGATGACGCCGCCGTCCTTCACGACGCCGTAGCGCGCCCTCCCGCCATGCTTGAAACTGACAAACTGCATGCGCCGCCCCCCGTTTGGCTTGAAAATCGGCCGCCTATACTGCAAGCAATTTCGCCCACGCGAAACCCCCCGCCTCGCCGCCGATCGCGAAACCATAAGAAGTGGCCGTCTGGAGGACATCCTCATCCGGGCCGGGGATATGACGAGTGAATATACGACACAAACCAGATCGTCATGCCCCGCCTCCGTGCGGGGCATCCAGGAAAAAAGAATCTCACCACAGAGGCACTGAGTTCACAGAGGAGGAATAATTAACTCCTCACTGTCTCACCGTCTCTGTGGTTCAAGAATTGAAAATCTGGATACCCCGGACTTGCGCCGGGGTATGACGGGTGGATATACGACACAAACCAGATCGTCACACCCCGGCGGCCCGCAAGCCCGTCGCCGCTAGTCGTCCGCCGACAGCGTCCCGCGGTCGATCTGGTCCTGCTCCATGGATTCGAACAAAGCCTGGAAATTGCCTTCGCCGAATCCTTCGTCGCCCTTGCGCTGGATGATCTCGAAGAAGATCGGCCCGATGACGGTTTCGGTGAATATCTGAAGCAGAATTCCGCCGCCGTCGGCCGGCGCGCCGTCGATGAGGATGCCGTTTTCCTTCAGGCGGGCGACATCCTCGCCGTGGCCGGGCAGCCGGTCTTCCACCATGTCGTAGTAGACGTCCGGCGGCGGATCCATGAAGCGGACGCCGCGCGCCTTCAGGCCCTCGACCGTCTCGTGGATATCGCCGGTCGACAGCGCGATGTGCTGGATGCCCTCGCCGTTGTAGGCCTCCAGATATTCGGCGATCTGGGATTTGTCGTCGGACGATTCGTTGATCGGAATTCTGATTTTTCCGCACGGGCTGGTCATTGCCCGCGAGCGCAATCCGGTCAGCTTCCCCTCGATATCGAAGAACCTGATCTCCTTGAAGTTGAACAGCCTTTCATAGAACCCGGCCCAGGTATCGAGACGGCCCGTATAAACATTGTGGGTCACATGGTCGATGGCGTCGAGGCCGATGCCGCGCGGGTTCTGATCGGCGCCCTCGACCGGCACGAAATCCACGTCGTAGATGGAGTTATCTCCAAAACGGTCGACCAGGTACAGTTGACTGTCGCCGATACCCTTGATCGCCGGAATGTTGAGCTCCATGGGGCCGACCGCCACGTGGTCCGGCTTGGCGCCCAGTTCGACCGCCCGATTGTGGGCGAAGGCCGCGTCCTCGACCCGGAAGGCCATGGCGCAGGCGGAGGGGCCGTGCACCCGGCCGAAGGATTGGGCGAAGCTGTCCGGTTCCGCATTGACGATGAAATTGATGCCGCCCTGGCGATAGAGGGTCACCTCTTTCGACCGGTGCCGCGCCACGGCCTCGAACCCGATGGATTCGAACAGCGCGCCGAGGGCGGTGGTATCTGGGGCGGTATATTCGATGAACTCGAAACCGTCGGTCCCCATGGGATTTATCGCGGTTTTGCTTCCGGCCTTGGCGGACGGGGATTTCTCGGTGGCGGACATGGGACACCTCCTTGAATGAGAACCAATCCTGGTCCAAATATAGTGTATTCAAGGAGATATTTCCGTGCAGATTTACGCCTATATCCTTAAAATATAGAAAATCATTGCACGAATTGACGTTTCGTGCGCCAAACGCCGCTCCTGGCGGCTCGACCGCCCGGACGCGACGCGGGCCGTGACGCAGGCCGTGACCGTGGCGGGAAATGCGGGTTAAGCTGATCCCCCAGGCAAATCCTTCTGGGCGGGAGGCTCGAATTTGTCACAGGACTTCGGCGATATCCGGCATTCGGTGCAGGCCCTGTGCCGGGAGTTCGACAGCGGGTACTGGCAGCGGGTCGACCGCGACCGGGCGTACCCGGAAGAGTTCGTCGGCGCCATGACGCGGGCCGGCTTCCTCGCGGCGCTGATCCCCGAGGAATTCGACGGCAGCGGCCTGGGGCTCGGGGCCGCCGCGGCCATTCTCGAAGAAGTGCATCTTTCGGGCGGCAACGCCGCGGCGTGTCATGCGCAGATGTACATCATGGGCACCGTCCTGCGCCACGGGTCGGCCGAACAGAAGCAGAAGTACCTGCCGGCCATCGCCCGCGGCGACATCAGGCTGCAGGCATTCGGGGTCACGGAACCGGCCAGTGGCAGCGATTCCACCCGCATCCGGACCACGGCGCGCCGGGACGGCGGTCACTACGTCGTCGACGGCCAGAAGGTCTGGACCTCGCGGGCCGAGCATTCCGATCTCATGCTGCTGCTTGCCCGGACGGGCCCCCGCGAAAGCGACCGAAGCCGCCACGAGGGATTGTCCGTCTTCCTGGTCGATATCCGGGACGCGCTGGGCAGCGGCCTGACCATCGAACCCATCCGCACCATGCTCAACCACGCGACCACCGAAATGTTCTTCGACGGCTTGCGAATTCCGGCGGACAGCCTGGTCGGCGAGGAAGGCAGCGGGTTTCGCTACATTCTCGACGGCATGAACGCGGAACGGATCCTCATCGGCGCCGAGTGCATCGGCGATGCGCGCTGGTTCATCGGCAAGGCGTCCGGGTACGCCAACGAACGCGAGGTGTTCGGCCGTCCCATCGGCCGGAACCAGGGGGTCCAGTTTCCCATCGCCCGCGCCTATGCCGCGGCGGAGGCGGCCGATCTGATGGTGCGGAAGGCGGCGGCGCTGTTCGACGACGGAGAGCCGTGCGGTCCCGAGGCCAACATGGCCAAGCTGCTCGCCTCGGAGGCGTCGTGGCAGGCGGCGGACATGTGCCTGCAGACCTTCGGCGGCTACGGATTCGCCGAGGAGTACGACGTCGAGCGGAAGTTCCGGGAAACCCGCCTCTACCAGGTCGCGCCGCTTTCGACGAATTTGGTCCTGTCCTATCTGGCCGAGCACGTCCTCGGCCTGCCCAGGTCCTATTAGGGAAGGGGCGGCGGCGTGTTCGATCAAATCGAGCGTGGGCAGGCGGTCGGCAAGGCGGAGTTCGACGCGGCTGCGTCGGAGCTCCGCACGTCGCTGATTCTGACCCAGCAGGAACTCAGAAAGGCCGATTGCCCCGTCCTGATCATATTCGGCGGCGTCGACGGCGCCGGCAAGAGCGAGCTCGCGGGCCTGCTCAACGAATGGATGGACCCGCGCTGGATCGTCACCCGCGCCTACGGGCCCCGGACCCGGGATGAAAAATCCCGTCCCGAGTTCTGGCGCTATTGGGTCGATATCCCGCCCCGGGGCCAGATCGGCGTTTACCTCAGCGCGTGGTATTCCGAGCCCCTCGTGGACCGGGTCTACGGCCGCCTCAAGAAGCGAAAATTCGAGCGCGAGCTCTCCCGCATCGGCGAATTCGAGCGCTGCCTCGCCGACGACGGGGCTCTCATTCTCAAATTCTGGATGCACCTGGACAAGGCCCAGCAGAAACGCCGGCTCAGGAAACTGGAGAAGCATCCCGCCCGGCACTGGCAGGTGGGCAAACAGGACTGGCGGAACTGGGAGAACTACGGCCGCTTCGTCGAGGTCGCCGAACGGATCATCGAACGGACCGATGCGCCCTACGCGCCGTGGCGGCTGGTCGACGGCGGCGATGCCGGATACCGGTCCCTGGCGGTTCTCCGGACGGTCCGCCAGGCGATCGGCGATCACCTCGCCGGCCGGACCTCCAGCCGGACCCGTCCGCCCCCGGCCGTTCAACTGACCGTTGCCGAAAACGGCGGCGAAGACGGCCCTGCAACGGCGGAGTCCCACGGCGGCCCGGCGTCGCGGCCGCCCCTCGCGCAGGTGGACCTCGGCGCCTCGGTGACGAAGCCGCTATACGCCAGGAAGCTGCCGAAACTTCGCCGCCGCCTGAACGAACTCTACCAACGCGCGAAAAACCAGGAGATGGCGACGATGCTGGTGTTCGAGGGCTGGGACGCCGCCGGCAAGGGCGGCACCATCCGGCGCGTCACGGCGGCGCTCGACGCCCGCGACTACCGCATCCATCCCATCGCGGCCCCCAACGACTGGGAGAACGCGCATCACTACCTGTGGCGGTTTTGGCAGCGCATACCCCGCGACGGCAAATTCGCCATATTCGACCGGAGCTGGTACGGGCGGGTCATGGTGGAGCGGGTCGAGGGTTTCGCGTCCGAACCGGAGTGGAGCCGGGCGTTTCGCGAAATCCGCGAATTCGAGGATCAGATCGTCGAGCACGGGACCCTGCTGATGAAGTTCTGGCTTCACATCGATGCCGACGAACAGGCCCGGCGGTTCCGCGACCGGGCCGAGACGCCGTACAAGAGCTGGAAACTGACCGACGAGGACTGGCGCAACCGCGACCGCTGGCGCGAGTACGAGGCGGCGGTGAACGAGATGGTCACGCGAACCAGCACGGCGGCGGCGCCCTGGCACTTGGTGCCCTTCAACGACAAGAGGCATGGGCGCCTCGAGGTGCTGACGCGGCTCTGCGAGGCCATGGAGCGGAAACTGGGCTGAGTCTCGCTACGCCATTTGTCCGTTTTATTCGTTTCAAATCTATGGGGTCCGGCCATCATCCGCCGATGGACAGGAGTGAGTTGGACTCTCCAACCCTAAGCCATTGAAGGAAATGGCGTACGCCGCCCCGAAGATGAGGACTCGTGGCGTGCCCTGCCATGCCTACAAAATATAGGCATCGTCGGCCAGCCTTCGTAAGTGCCGTCTATACCCTGATGGATTCAATTGGAAATTGCCCTGCAGCGGTCTCGAACGGCATTCGCGAGCGCCGCCACGCCACGCCGCGGAACCCGGAGCACCTTTGGACCGTGAAGTGCGGCCGTCGCCTTGTGGGATATTTCCGTCGACGTCCAGATCACAGTGATATCCGACCATCCAAGCATCCCGCCCACGGTTTTCTTGTTGGGAGCGGTGTCCTCAGTAACGAAGCGGAGATCGAGGCGATCGCCGCAGAGATTCCGCAGGTCGCTGCGGGTTCCGGGGGACCCGCTGGCGACGAGCAGCTTTCGCCAGCCGGCCGCCGCCATCGCCGCTGCCATCTCCTCGACCGCGCGGCGGTTGTCGCTTCCGCCGCAAAACTCGCAGCGCCGGGCGGAAACCGGCACAGGGCGCCGGGTGTCCGAATCGGCCGGCTGGCAGTCGGGTTTCCGGCAATGGCGGACGAAAGCCGCGTTAAGCGCCTCGTCGACAGCTGCAACCTTGTTCTCGGCGATGCGAATCTTGCCGGGGCGGGTCAGACCGGCTCGATGCAGCAACTCCAGCGCCGCTTTCGCGTTTTCTCCCGCGAAGCCCCGCGCCGCGAGAAGTTCCGACAATGCCATGTCACGCATGCGGCGCCTCCCCAGTCTGCCGCAGCCAGTCGTAGGCTCCGCCCCTGGCGTGGAACTTTTCCTGGGAAAAGCCCGTTTGCCGCAACGCCTCGCTGAAACCAGCTTTCAGAATGGGTGGTCCGTAGTCGAGCGTCCTTCCTGACGCATGAGGAACATGCCAGAAGAAACGCCCGTCGGGACCGATCATCAGGTAGGAGTCGGTCATCGCGTCGTTGTCTTCCGGCACGATTACGACGCCGGCCTCGCGCAGCGCTCTGTGCCGCTCGACGAACGCCCGGAAATCGGTCTCCGAGATCGACAGGTCCCTTACAGCGCTATCGTTCTCCCCCGCGACCGGCAGCATCTGGAAGAGCTTCCAGCGCTCCGGCGCGAGTTCGGAGACAAAGTCGGACATGTCTTCTCCAACATTGAGGCGGCTGACGACCGTGTTGCATTTGAGCCGGACGCCCCGGCGTTTCGCCGCAGCTCCCAATTCCAGCATGACCGGTGCGTAGGGTCTCCCGGCCCGGGTCCGTCCAAGGGCGACATTCGTGCCGTCGTCGCCGGAGTCCACGGAGAGCGCGACCCAATCGATCCATTCTGCCCAATCTTCGAGCAACGGCCCCAGGCGCGCTCCGTTGGTGACGAGCGACACCGCACAACGGCCACGGCTGCGCTTCTTGATGCGTTTGCAGAGAGGCCCCAGGTCGCGCATCAGGGTCGGTTCTCCGCCGGCGAAGTTGATCTTGCCGACGCCGGCATCCACCATCGCATCGATCAGCGCCTCGCGATCTGCGGGCGAAAGCCGGTTGCGCCTTCCAAGGTGCGGGAATGTGGCGAAGCAGTAGCTGCAGCAGGCATTGCAGGCTTCGGTCAGGTGAAAATTAACGGACAGACCCGGATCGACGGTCGATTTCATCTTGCTACCCCTCGGTCGCTAGCCGCATAATGACGCCCGGAACACCTGTTCGCTGGGCGCTCATGCGCACAGTAAGATAATGTGCATGAAACGAACATTCTTGTCAAGCGGCTCGTTCTCGAATGAAGAATGAGACTACTTATCAGACCGTGCTCGGACGCCTGATCGCCCAGAAGCGCAAGGAGAAAAAGATAGATCAGGAGGAGATGGCGCGTCGCGTGGGCGTCAGCCGCTCGACATGGTCGCGCATCGAGGCAGGTTCTTCGGCGCTCAACATGGACCAACTGGCCAAGGCCGCGAGCGCACTCGGCATTCCGCTAGGCAAACTGATGTTGGAAGTGGACGATGTCGTCAGGGAACTCAGGAGACAGAATGTCGAAGTGCACGACAGCCGGGATCAGGCCAAGTCCGCTCCTTTCGGGGCTATTGAGGGAACCACAAGACCAAGCTTGGCGGGCCCGGTCGCCTTTCTCGGCGGCGCTGTGCTCGGAGGTATCATCGCGACCTTGCTCGCCGAACGAAAAAAAGACGACTGACCGGGTAACGCTTTTTCTTGGGGATCATATACGGAAGTGCCCAAGTGCCGAGTAGTTCACCGGCACCGGGCGAGTGCTTCCTGGGCGTGGCCTTCTCTCACCAGCCGCCTGATGCAACTCACTCTTGTGCGTTGACCACTCGGCTCCGTGTCTTTGAGAGCCGGGTCGCATCGGAGCAAATCTCGGAGGTCGAAATTCTCTCCGCGCCGGACAGCGGTTTCGTAGCAGTTGCGAAAGCATCGCTTCCCGATGGACTGCACGAGGCGGTCAATGTTCGTCATGGGACTGATCCTTGGCCACGCTTCAGATGCCATACGGTTGCAAAGCGCGCCGTTAGATGTCTACCAACATTGCAGGGCCTGCCACCGCTTACCTCTTCTACGGATTGAAGCCGTCTCACGCCCCGTCAATGTGACCAGCGCGTGACCGGCCAAATATTCGAGTTGCCTCGGCTAACCCTAACCCATCGAAGGAAATGGCGCGCCCGACAGGATTCGAACCTGTGACCTTCGGCTTCGGAGGCCGACACTCTATCCAGCTGAGCTACGGGCGCCCAATGTCGCGGAGGGCGCGCACATTACCCGAAGCGCCTGGGGCCGTAAAGCGCCCGGGGCGGCGCGCCAACCGGCCCGCGGGCCGGCCGGCGGCTAACGCGACGCCGAGGCGGGCGGCGCGCCCATGCGGGTGTCTAGGCGGGAGGGCAGGCCGCCCGCCGGATCGGCTATCCAGGCCGTGATATCCCTCCACACGGTTTCCGCCTGCAAATCGCGCAGCAGCATATGATAGCCGTCCGGGTAGCGGATGATCCTCTGCGCCGCCGAGGCGGAGTCCGGCAGCCGCTCGAAGACGCTTTCCATCGCTTCTTTCGGAATGATGTCGTCATTGTCGCCGTAGAGAAGCAGCGCCGGCGCCCGGTAGCCGGGCGCCGAGTCGAACGCGCGGTCCATCAGGCCGGCCAGCCCGTAAAGGGCGTCGATCCGGGTTTCCTTTATGACCAGCGGGTCGCGCCCCAGGGCCCGGAGCATCTCCCGGTTGTCCGACGGATTGCGCTTTATCCCGCGCCCGGTGAGCGTGAGCCACGGGACCGAGTGGGCGCCGAGCCACAGGGCCCAGCGCTGGTAGAACGGCATCGTCGTGCGCCCCCAGACGGCGGGGGCGGCGAGAATCGTCCCCGTTACCCCGGCGATCGGTTTCTCGGCCTGGGCCGCCATGACCACGGCGCCCCCCATGCTCATGCCGAGGACGTAGAGCGGCGTATGGGGATGGCGCCGGCGCAGCAGCCGGGCGACCGTCCGGAGGTCGCCGGTCATGGCCCGGGTCCCCGCCCACCGGCCGCGGGGGGGGGCGGGGGCCGCCCCCCGCCGGGGGGGGGCGGGGGGGGATTATACCCCCCTGGCGGAAAT
>JAPPFK010000081.1:9077-62882 GCA_028823885.1 Rhodospirillales bacterium
GGTCATAGGCGTAGACCTTGATGCCCGCCTTGCCGAAATGACCGGCGGCCCCGTCGATGAAGCTGCCGTAGTCGTTGAACCCGTGGAGCGCCAGCATGACGGCCCGCTTATCGCCTTTCACCGGCCAGGACCGGAGGGGCAGCGCGGCGCCGTCCGCCATGACCGCATGGCTTTCCGTCAGCCGCGGCTCGTCCCTGGGCGGGCCCGGCAATTGGAACCGGGGGGCGCACGCGCCGAGCAGGAGAACCAGGAGAACCGCAACCGCCATGTATCCGGCCGGCCGCGCGCTCATGTGGGCAGGCAGGCGGGGACGCGGTTGAAACTCGGCCGTCATGGGGTATCATTCGCACGCCGATAATGGGAGTGCACGCACTTCATTTGGCATTCGGCGGACCGGCGCGGACCGCCGGCTCCCGGGAGGCGGCCGTGGATACCGACGATATCGAAAAACCCATCATGGTCACATCGGCCACGATCGCCTGCGACGGCGGCGGCGGGCCGCTGGGCCATCCCCGCGTCTTCCTGACCATGGATGACGACGGCCGGGTCGTCTGTCCCTACTGCAGCCGGACCTTCGTTCTCGCCGAGGGCGCCGAGAGCCGGGCGGGCCATTAGTGGCCGACGCGGGGGCAGCTTCCGTCAAGCATCTCTTCCTGGTCGACGGATCGGGGTTCATCTTCCGCGCCTTCTTCGCCAGGGGCGTCTCCAGCAGCGCCATGACCCGCTCGGACGGCACGCCGACCAATGCGGTCTATATCTACACGCGGATGCTGCGCAAGCTGGTCGACGATACGGAAGCCGATCATATCGCCGTCATATTCGATACCTCGCGCAAGAGCTTCCGCAACGAGATCTACGCCGACTACAAGGCCCACCGGCCGCCGCCGCCCGACGATCTGATCCCGCAATTCCCATTGGTCCGGGAGGCGACCGAGGCGCTCAACGTGCCGGCCGTCGAACTGCCGGGCTACGAGGCGGACGACCTGATCGCGACCTATGCCCGTCAGGCGGCGGATGCCGGGGCCGAGGTCACCATCGTTTCATCCGACAAGGATCTCATGCAGCTGGTCGACGACCGGATCACCATGTTCGACGCCATGAAGAATGTCCGCATCGGCCGCGAACAGGTGATCGAGAAGTTCGGCGTCGGTCCCGAACGGGTCATCGACGTGCAGGCGCTGGCCGGCGATTCGACGGACAACGTGCCCGGCGTGCCGGGGATCGGCGTCAAGACGGCGGCGCAGCTGGTCGAAGAATATGGCGGGCTGGACGACATCCTGGCGCGCGCCGAAGAGATCAAGCAGCCCAAGCGGCGCCAATCCCTCATCGACGGCGCCGACGACGCCCGCATGTCCCGCGAACTGGTCACCTTGAAGACCGACGTTCCGGTCGAGGTGCCGTTGTCGGACCTCGCCTTGCGGGAGCCGAATCCGGGCAAGTTCCTGGATTTCCTGGCGGCGCAGGAATTCAAGTCGCTGGTCAAGCAGTACGGGGGAGACCCCGACGCGATCCCGGACAAGAAGCCCCCGGCAAAGTCAGAGGCGAAGTCCGGGGCGGAAGCGCCGGCGCAACAAACGCCGAAGCCGGGGAAAAAGCCGTCCAGGCCCTCCGAAATCGCCGACGGATACGAGCTGGTTCAAACCGAGGACCGGCTCCAGGTCTGGATCAGGGAGGCGGCCGGACAGGGGAGCTTCGCCGTCGACACGGAGACCACCTCGCTCAATTCCATGCAGGCGGAACTGGTGGGCATCTCGCTCTCACTCGGCCCGAACAGGGCGTGCTACATCCCGGTCGCCCATGTGGCGGGTGGGGAGCAGGCCACCCTCGACCTGGACGGCGGCGAAACCCAAACCGCCGAGACCGTGCCGCAGATTTCGCGGGAGACGGCGATCCAGATGCTGAAGCCCCTGCTCGAGGACCCGGCGGTCCTCAAGGTCGGGCACAACATCAAATACGACAACGAGATCTTCGCCCGCTACGGCGTCCATGTCGGACCGTTCGACGATACGATGATCCTGTCCTACGTGCTGGAGGGCGGCCTTCACGGCCACGGCATGGACGAACTGGCCGAGTTGCATTTCTCCCACCGGACCATCAAGTTCAAGGACGTGGCCGGGTCGGGCAAATCGCAGGTGACCTTCGACAAGGTGGCCCTCGACAAGGCGCTGGACTATGCGGCGGAGGATGCGGACATCACCGGCCGGCTTCACGGCCTGCTCCGCCCGAGGCTGGTCGCCGACCGCATGGTGAGCGTCTACGAGACCCTGGAAAGGCCCCTGATCGGCGTGTTGACCGATATGGAGCGCGCCGGCATCCGCGCCGACGCCGGGGTGTTGAAGAAGCTGTCCCAGGATTTCGAGAAGCGTCTCGGCGATCTGGAGACCGAAATCCACAAGCTGGCGGGCCACGAATTCAATATCGCTTCCCCCAAGCAACTGGGGGAAATCCTGTTCGACGAGATGGGCCTCGAGGGCGGCAAGAAAACCAAGACCGGGGCCTACGGCACCGGCGCCGACGTGCTGGAGGGTCTCGCGGCCGAGGGCCACGACCTGCCCGCCCGGGTGCTCGACTGGCGGCAGCTCGCCAAGCTCAAGAGCACCTATACCGACACCCTGATCGAGCAGATCAACCCGGAGACCGGCCGGGTGCACACCACCTATGGACAGGCCGTGGCGTCGACCGGGCGGCTCAGCTCGAACGACCCCAACCTCCAGAACATTCCCGTTCGGACCGAGGAGGGACGCAAGATCCGCCGGGCATTCGTCCCGTCGGACGGCTGCGCGCTGTTGAGCGCCGACTACTCGCAGATCGAGCTTAGGCTGCTGGCGCATGTGGCCGGGATCGGCGTGCTGAAGGATGCCTTCAGGGAAGGCATGGACATCCACGCCCTGACCGCCAGCCAGGTATTCGGCGTGCCCGTCGAGGGGATGGACCCGATGATCCGGCGACAGGCCAAGGCGATCAATTTCGGCATCATCTACGGGATATCGGCATTCGGCCTCGCCCGCCAGCTCGCCATTCCCCGCGGCGACGCCAAGGCCTATATCGACGCCTACTTCGAGCGTTATCCCGGCATCAAGGACTATATGGACCGGACGAAGGAAATGGCCCGGGAGCAGGGCTATGTGACGACCTTGTTCGGCCGGAAATGCTACACGCCCGGCATCAAGGACGGTAATCCGTCGCACCGGAGCTTCGCCGAGCGGGCCGCCATCAACGCGCCCCTCCAGGGCGGCGCCGCCGACATCATCAAGCGGGCGATGATCCGGATGCCGGCGGCGCTGAAGAAGGCCGGGCTGGGCGCCAGGATGCTGCTACAGGTGCACGACGAACTGATCTTCGACGTGCCCGAGAGCGAGCTCGACGCCACCGCCCAACTCGCCAAATCGGTCATGGAAGGGGTGGCGGCCCTCGACGTTCCCCTGACGGTGGACACCGGCTTCGGCGGGAACTGGGACGAAGCGCACTGAAGACGCGCCTGAGCGGGAAGGCGCGGAAGACCTTGCCGGCGGATTACATTTTCGTAACTCACGGCAAATTTTGTCGAATCGCCGGATTTGACCTGGAATAATTCAAACCCGAGGCTATTTATGGGGCGTAATCGACATCCGCCCAGCAGGAGACCGGGAAATGCTGATCAAATTCAGGAAAGCATCCGACGCCCATGAATCGGAAGTGACGCCGAAGGAATTGTTCCTCAACCGGCGTTCCTTCATGGCGGCCGCGGCGGCGGCCGGGGGAACCGCGCTTCTGCCCGCATTTCCCAATGATGCCCGGGCGGCGTTCACGAACCTGAAGAGGAATCCGAAATTCCAAACGCTGGAAAAGCCGACGACCCTGGACGGGATTACCTCGCACAACAATTTCTATGAATTCGGCACCGGCAAGACCGACCCCAAGAAAAACGCCCATACGCTGAAGCCCCGGCCCTGGTCGGTGGAAATCGCCGGGCACGCGGCCAAGACCGGCACCTTCGATCTGGACGACATCCTGAAGCCTCACGAATTGGAGGAGCGCATCTACCGGCTGCGCTGCGTCGAGGCCTGGTCCATGGTGATCCCGTGGGTCGGCTTCCCTCTCGGAGACCTGATCAAGCGATTCGAGCCCACCTCGAAAGCGAAATATGTCGCCTTCGAGACGCTGGTCGACACGGAGCAGATGCCGAAGCAGAAACTCCCGATCCTGGATTGGCCCTACGTGGAAGGACTGCGCATGGACGAGGCGATGCACCCGCTGGCCATCTTGGCGGTGGGCATCTATGGCGATGACATGCCCAATCAGAACGGCGCGCCGATCCGCCTCGTGGTGCCGTGGAAGTACGGCTTCAAGAGCATCAAGTCCGTCGTCAAGATCAACTTCGTCGAAGAAATGCCGCCGACGACCTGGAACATCCAGGCGCCGGGAGAATACGGCTTCTATTCCAACGTCAATCCAAACCGGGATCATCCCCGCTGGAGCCAGGCGCGCGAGCGGCGGATTACCGGCGAGGGCGGCTTCAAGGCGCTGATTGCTCCCAAGATCGAGACCAAGATGTTCAACGGCTATGACGACGTCGCGGGTCTCTACACCGGGATGGACCTGATCAAGAACTACTAGGCGCCGCCTTATGAATACGAAGACGTCGCGGCGGATATTCAAGCCGCTGGTGTTCATTGCCAGCCTGCTGCCGTTCGCCTACCTGCTGTATGCGCTCTACTCCGACACGGTGCTCGGCACCAAGCTGCTGACCGACGATCCGGTCCAGAAATTCGACCGGGAGCTGGGCGACTGGACGCTGATCTTCATCATCATCACCCTTACCGTGCGGCCCCTGGCCGACATCCTGAAAAAGCGGGAACTGATCGCCTACCGGCGCATGCTCGGACTGTTCGCCTTCTTCTACGGCGTGCTGCACGTATCCAGCTATGTGGGGCTCAACCTGCAGCTCGACTTCGCCGAGTTCGTGAAGGATGTGGTGAAGCGCCCGTTCATCACCGTCGGCATCATCGCGTTTACCGCCATGGCGGCGCTCGCCGCGACCTCCACCAAGGGCATGATCAAGCGCATGGGAGGAAAGGCGTGGACCCGTCTTCATTGGCTGATCTATCCCATCGCCGTTCTGGGCGTCGTGCATTTCTACATGATGATCCGCGCGGACTTTTCCAGGCCCGTCATCTACGGCAGCATTATTTTCGTTCTCCTGGCCTACCGCTATGTGGTCAAGCTGCGGCGGGACGGAAAACGCAAGCGCCGGGAAGCGGAAACCGCGGCTGCCTGACGCAGCCGGCTAGCCCCCGAACATCTTTTTCAAATTTTCCATCCCCGCCTGATAGCTGTCCTGAACCGCCTTGGTTGCATCGGGAACGCCCTGGGCCGGTTCGAACTCACCGGACCATTCCACGTCGGCGCCGCCGCTCTCGTTCGGCGTGACCTTCAGGGTTGCGGAGAAATTGATCACCGGCAGCGGCGAGGAAACGACGGAATAGGTGTAGGTCAACTCCTCGTCGTCGCGGGCGACCAGTTTCTCGACGATTTCACCGCCGCCCATCACCGTCAGCCGCCGGACGGTGCCGCCGTCCTCCAGTTCGCTGGACTCCATGGCGGGATGCCAGGAGGGCAAGGCATTGAAATTGCCGATTGCCTCCCAAACCTGTTTGGCATCCACCGGCAGCGACGTTTTCATACTGACATTTGCCATGACCCGGCCTCCCCAAATCAGCCTGCGACCCGCCAGACCTCGGGCGCCGCGTCGAGCCGCTGTATCAGGGCTTGGCGCTGAGTCTCCATCTCGTCCGGGAGGGCGCCGTCGAAGCTGTCGAAGAGCTCTTTCTGCGCTTCCGCCTCGGCGCGGCCCGCCGCGGTATCGATGTCCATGATGCTGGCGAATGTATCGGCGCCGAAGTCCAGGCCCTTCCAGTTCAAGTCCTGGTGTCGCGGCATGAAGCCGAATGGGCTCTCGACCGCATCCGCCTTGCCGTTCACCCGGTCGACGATCCATTGCAAGACCCGCAAATTCTGGCCGAAGCCGGGCCAGACAAAGCCGCCGTTCTCATCCTTGCGGAACCAGTTGACCCGAAAGATGGGCGGCGGGCTGGCGAGTTTGCCGCCCAGATTCAGCCAGTGCCGCCAGTAATCGGCCATGTTGTAGCCGCAGAACGGCAGCATCGCCATCGGGTCCCGGCGGATCGCCGCCTGATCGACCGCGGCGGCGGTCGCTTCAGAGCCCATGGTCGCCGCCATGTACACGCCGTGCCGCCAATCGGTCGACTGATAGACCAGTGGGAAGGTGTGGCTGAGGCGTCCGCCAAAGATGAAAGCGCTGATCGGCACGCCGTTGGGGTCCTCCCAATCGTCCGAATAGGTCGGACATTGGGTGGTCGGGCAGGTGAAGCGGGCGTTGGGGTGAGCCGCCTTGTCCCCGGACGACGGCGTCCAGTCGTTGCCGCGCCAGTCGATCAGATGGTCCGGCGGCGGGTCGTCATGGCCCTCCCACCACACATCGCCGTCATCGGTCAGCGCGACATTGGTGAAAATGGTGTCCCGCTCCATCATCTTGACGGCACTCGGATTGGTCTTCGAAGAGGTGCCGGGGACGACGCCGAAATATCCCGCTTCCGGATTGATGGCATAGAGGCGCCCGTCCTCGCCGGGCTTGATCCACGCGATGTCGTCGCCGACGGTTGAAACCTTCCAGCCGTCGAAACCTTCCGGCGGAATAATCATCGCCAGATTCGTCTTGCCGCAGGCGCTCGGGAAGGCGGCGGCGACATAGGTCTTTTCGCCTTCGGGACTTTCGAGGCCCAAAATCAGCATATGTTCGGCGAGCCAGCCTTCGTCCCGCGCCATGACCGAGGCGATGCGGAGCGAGAAGCACTTCTTTCCAAGGAGGGCATTGCCGCCATAGCCGGACCCATAGGACCAGATGGCCCGCTCTTCGGGATACTGGACGATGTATTTGGTCTCGTTGCACGGCCAAGGCACGTCTTCCCGGCCATCCTCGAGAGGTGCGCCGACGGAATGCATGCACGGCACGAACTCGCCGTCGCCGAGAACGTCCAGCGCCTCCTGACCCATCCGCGTCATGATCTTCATGCTCGCCGCGACATAGGGCGAATCGGTGAGCTGCACCCCGATATGCGAGATGTGGGAGCCGATGGGGCCCATGGAGAAGGGGATGACATACATGGTCCGGCCGCGCATGGCGCCGTCGAAGAGACCGTTCATGGTCTCCTTCATTTCCGCCGGATCGACCCAGTTGTTGGTAGGGCCCGCATCTTCCTGCTTCCCGGAGCAAACAAACGTCCGGTGCTCGACCCGCGCGACATCGTCCGGGTCGGACCGCGCCAGGTAGGAATTGGGCCGCTTCTCTTCGTTGAGTTTCATCAGCGTGCCGGTTGCCAGCATCTGATCGATGAGCTGCCGATACTCCTCCTCGGAGCCGTCACACCACTGAACCCAGTCGGGCCGGCAAAGTCCGGCCATCTCCTCCACCCAAGCCATGAGTTTTGCGTTGGTGGTCCGGTTGGTGCCGGTAGCGGTCATATTTTTCTCCCGTATGCCCTTTTGGGGCAGCCGCCTTTGGGGCGGTCGATCGTGTCCCGAAGGCGGTTTGCTTGCCGATCCAATGCCGGTCGTTCGCAAAAAAACTGTAGCGCCGCGCCTGGACACAAGCAACCGGTTCATGGCCGATGCCGGCGCACTCAGCCGGATTTTTTCCGCGCCTCTTTTGCGAGCGCGACAAGGACCGCCCGGCATGTCTCGGCGCTATCCACGGGAGCGCCGAAATCGAGGCGGTGGATGGTGTGCCCGCACCTGAGGTCCAGCCCGTCCGGGTCGATCCCGATCATCGACCAGTGCTTTCCCCGCCGGCCCAGGAGGACCGTGCCGTAAAGCCGGAGCGCTTCCGGGTGATCGGCGTTCATGTGTTCGAGAATACCGGCCTCGGCCTTGGCGATGTCGCGCGCCGCCTTTTTGTTCGCCGTCAGCTTCCTTCCATCGACCCAATAGGCGCGTGCGAACCCGCCGACGAAATGAGCGCGCTCGATGTCCAGCTGAAAGAAGCCGAAGTCGGCGAAATCCGCATACGACGAAGCATCCGGATTATAGCGCAGATAACGCGCGGCCTTCTGCGGATCGTCTTCCCTTCGGAGCCGGCCGAACAGGGTAACCCGGGCGCCGGTCTGGGGGTTGCGGGCGCCGGCGGTTCCGTCGAGAAAAATCGAGACCCGATCGTCGGCCTGGAGATTCCGGGTGTGGGCCGACAATTCGGACAGCAGGAGAATCGGCGCGCCATCGCCGGCCGGCGCAATGCCGACCAGCGATGTCATCGGCCAGCCTTCGGGCTCCCGCGCGTTCGTGCCGAGGACGGCCTTGCGGCAGCGCCGCATCATGCCCTGGATCTCCCGGAGGGTTCTGGGGCCCGCTTTGGTCCGAATTGCCATATTTCCCGTGTCTTATCCCTTTGAAATCACAAGAGAAATTTTGATAGGCCTCCCGCCGTGCCATAATTGGACTATATTTCTGCCACAATTCCGCCGTCAATTGGACGCCGTTGTTCGGTGGGCCGGGCCGTTTTCCGGGCCCGCGCGCGTCCGATCAAGGGTAACTGGCGGGTAAGAGAGCCGGCATGACGCAATCGATTGTTTTGGTCGATGACGACCGCAACATTTTGACCTCTGTGGCGATGGCGCTCGAGACCGAGGGGTTCGAGGTCAAATCCTACTCCGATTCGGTGCAGGCGCTTCATGGGCTGAGAACGGCGCCGCCCGATCTGGTGGTGCTCGACATCAAAATGCCGCGCCTGGACGGCATGGAGCTGCTGTCCAAGCTACGCGAACGCTCCAGCGTGCCGGTCATTTTTCTCACCTCCAAGGAAGATGAGATCGATGAGGTGCTGGGTCTCCGCATGGGGGCCGACGACTACATCAAAAAGCCGTTCTCCCAACGCCTCTTGATCGAACGCATCCGCGCGCTGCTGCGCCGGCAGGACGGGCCGGACGACGAGAACGCGCCCAAACCCCAGGACGAGACGATCAAGCGCGGGGATCTTATCCTCGACGGCGCGCGTCATCGGTGCTCCTGGCGCGGAACACCGGTCGACCTGACGGTCACCGAATTTCTGTTGCTTCAATCGTTGGCCTCCCGGCCGGGACACGTCAAAAACCGGGAACAGCTGATCGACGCGGCATATGGTGATCATATCTACGTCGACGACCGGACGATTGACAGCCACGTCAAACGGCTTCGGAAGAAGTTCCGGAAGATCGATGAAGATTTCCAGGCCATCGAAACGCTGTATGGCGTGGGGTATCGTTACAACGACGGCCGGACCGCAAAGGAGTAGGCCAACACCACCAACTGGATCGGACGAGTGGATCGGGGGGCGCATCAAAACAATCATCGGCGTGGCCGCGCGCGGCGCAAGGGCCGGTTTTCGCCTATCACCCGGCGAATTCTCGCGGTCAATGTTTTTGCGCTAGCCGTGCTGGTGAGCGGATTGCTGTACGTGGGCCAGTATCGTGAAGGACTGATCCGGACGGAAATCGCCGCGTTGACGACCCAAGCCGATCTGATTGCCGCCGCGCTCGGCGAGGCGGCGGTGAGCGAAGGCGACTCGGAAAACCAGGCTCTGGTCGAGGATGTGGCGAGACAAATTGTCCGCCGTCTCGCAGCCACATCGCGGACACGGGCGCAACTGATCGATACCCAGGGACGGGTGGTCAGCGATAGCCAGTTTCTTGTCGGACCCGGCGGCACCGTGCGGATCGACGAATTGCCGCCGCCGGGTGACGGGGAAGGGCTGGGAGGCTTTTTGCTGGGCGCCTATGAACGTGCGGCGAGGTGGTTCCGGGGCGCTTCCGCGCGGGGACCCGGTCTCGACGATGCGGGCACCGGTTCTCAGCTTCCCGAAACGCGCCTGGCGCTCGCCGGCGAACATGGCAGCGGCGTCCAAATCGGCCCCGATGGCGAAATGATCATCAGCGTCGCGGTGCCGGTTCAGCGATACAAGCGGGTGTTGGGCGCCCTCCTGCTGTTTCGGGATTCCCGGGAAATCGACGAGGCCGTGTTTCAGGTCAGGATGGATATCCTGAAGATGTTTGGTGTCGCCCTGTTGATCACGGTCCTGTTGTCGGTCTACCTGGCCGGCACCATCGCCCGGCCGTTGCGGCGGCTGTCGCTGGCCGCCGACCGGGTCCGGCAGGGTCTCTCCCGGCAGTACCGCCTGCCCGATCTCTCCGGCCGCCAAGACGAGATCGGAGATCTCGGCTGGGCCCTTCGGGAAATGACCGAAGCGCTGTGGAACCGGATGGATGCCATCGAAGGTTTTGCCGCCGACGTGGCCCACGAAATAAAGAACCCGCTTACCTCGCTCAGGAGCGCGGTCGAAACGGCAGCCCGCGTCTCCGACCCGGAACAGCAACGGAAGCTGATGGCGATCATCCAGGACGACGTGTCCAGGCTGGACCGGTTGATCACCGACATATCCGACGCATCCCGCCTGGATGCGGAGTTGTCCCGGGCCGAAATGGCGACCGTCGATATCGCCGGCCTGGTGGCGACCCTGAAGGATGCCTATGGCGCGACCGCGGAGGAGCAGAAGACCAGTCTCGTCCTGGACGACGAGGATAACCTGCCCTGTTTGGTGTCCGGTTTGGAGGATCGTCTCGTTCAGGTGTTTCGCAACCTGATCGGCAACGCCTTGAGCTTCAGTCCGGAGGGCGGCCGGATAACCCTTCGTATCAGGCGGCGCGACGACGATGTCCGGGTGCTGGTCGAGGACCATGGACCCGGAATCCCGGAGGGGGCGGAAGAGCAGATCTTCGAGCGTTTCTATCAGGAACGGCCGGCGTCCGAGAAGTTCGGGACCCACTCCGGTCTCGGGCTCAGCATTTCCAAGCAAATCGTCGAGGCGCACGGCGGCTCGATTCGCGCCGAGAACTATGAGGACTTTTCCACCGGATGCACCGGGGCGCGGTTCGTCGTCGAGTTGCCTCTCGGCCCCATTGACACGCCGAACCCCTGAGCATTGAGTCCTGCCATGGATCATATCCACGCCACTGCGGTTTCCATCGATGGTCACGGCGTTCTGATTACCGGACCATCGGGTGCCGGAAAGTCGGACCTCGCGCTGCGCCTGATCGACCGTGGCGCCAAGCTGGTCGCCGACGATCGGGTCGTGACCCGCGTGACTTCCGGCTCGGTGAGCCTGAGCGCACCGGGCAATCTCGCCGGTCTGCTGGAAGTTCACGGTATTGGAATTGTCAAACTGGATCATCAGGCCTGGGCGCCATTGAACCTCGTGGTCGAACTGATCGGCCGTGATGCCGTCGAGCGGCTGCCTGAAGACCCGGCAACGGAAATCCTGGGACACCAGATCCCGCGCGTCCGCCTGCACGCCTTCGATGCCGCCGTGGCGGAAAAAGTCGAGTTGGCGGTCAGGATAGCCTCGGGCGCCGCCGACCGTCTCGACGAGCGGGCATTGCTTGCACCCTTGAAGGCGCGGCCGTGACCGGGGCGCCGGCGAAACCCGCCTCGTCCGCCCGGTTGGTCCTGGTGACCGGAATGTCGGGTGCCGGGAAGACGTCCGTCCTGAAAGCCTTCGAGGATCTCGACTACGAAGCCGTCGACAATGTTCCGCTGCCGCTGCTGGGGAGCCTGGTTCTGTCGGCGCAGCCGGGGCTAACGGGCTCCGGTTTCGACCGGCCTATCGCGGTCGGCGTCGATATCCGGACGCGCGGGTTCGGCGTGGATGCCTTCCTGACCCAATTCGATGAACTGGCCGGCACGGGGTCCGTCGAAGTGGAAATCCTGTTTGTCGATTGTGACGACGAGGAACTCAGGCGCCGTTACGAGGTCACCCGGCATCGTCATCCGCTGGCCATGGACCGGCCGATTGCCGATGGTATCGCTCATGAAAGACGGGTCGTCTCGCGGCTTCGCGACCGGGCTCATCACGTCATCGATACCACCGGCATGGCGCCCGGTGAGCTCAAGCAATTGCTCGAGGCTCATTTTTCGCCGGGCGGCGACAGCGGCCTCAGTATTTTCGTGAGGTCGTTTTCCTATCGGCGGGGTTTGCCCCGGGATGCGGATCTCGTCTTCGACGTGCGGTTTCTCGCAAACCCCCATTACGATCCCGAGCTGCGGCCGCAAAGCGGTCGGCACGAAGCCGTCGGGGCATACATCGCCGGGGATCCGGCGTTCGCGAGTTTCTGGGACGGACTGACCAATCTGCTCCAGCCGCTCCTGCCATCCTACAAGGCGGAGGGAAAAAGCTATTTGACCATCGCGATAGGCTGCACGGGCGGCCGGCACCGCTCCGTCTACGTGGCCGAACGACTGAGCGGGTGGTTTGACAGCCTGGGCGAGAAGGTTCAGGTTCGCCATCGTGATCTGGGGCTGGCTGATCCACCGGTTCCGGCAAAAGAGGAATCCCGATGATCGGATTGGTTTTGGTTACCCACGGCCATTTGGCTGACGAGCTCATCGGTGCGCTGGAGCACGTCGTCGGCCCTCAGCCGCAAGTCGCTTCGGTCTGCATAGGGCCGGACGATGACATGGAGCGGCGCCGCGCCGATATCGTGAACAGTGTTCAGGAGACGGACAGCGGGGAAGGCGTCGTTGTTCTCACCGACATGTTCGGCGGCACGCCGTCGAATTTGGCTATTTCCATCATGGAACGCGCAAACATCGAGGTGATCGCCGGGGTCAATCTGCCGATGCTGGTCAAGCTCGCCAGCGTCCGGGACGATCTTGAACTCGGCGAGGCGGTGGCCAGGGCCCAGGAAGCGGGCCGGAAGTACATTAACGTTGCTTCCCAGTTGCTGGCCAAGGAGGCCGACTAGCCCAATTCGGTAGGGTTCCAGCCGCCATGCCCCGATCGATCCTCACCATTTGCAATTCGCGTGGTCTGCACGCCCGGGCAGCGGCGAAGTTCGTCAAACTGGTCTCGGGGTTTGATGCCGAGGTCACCGTGTCCAAGGACGGGACGACGGTTCTCGGCACGTCGATCATGGGCTTGATGATGCTGGCGGCGGCGCCCGGCATGCGGATCGAGGTGACGGCCTCGGGCCCGGAGGGAGACCAGGCCATGGCCGCCATCACCGAATTGGTTGAGGCCGGGTTCGAAGAAGAGGACGGATGATCCTGGGCTGATCCGGGGCCGTCGAAACCGCCGTACCAACCCCTGCATCGGGCAGTGTGGGACGAGTGGGACGGAAGCAGGGTTATCCCTTGCTTGGCCAAATGGCTGCTGCTATCCCTGCCGCCCTTGATTTACGGACTCCCCGGAGAAGATGGATGGGCGCCCCGAACGATTACAAAGTTGCCGACATGGACCTGGCCGAATGGGGCCGCAAGGAAATCGCCATCGCCGAGACGGAGATGCCCGGTCTGATGGCGGTCCGCGAGGAATATGCCGGCAAAAAGCCGTTGGCGGGCGCCCGCATCGCCGGATGTCTCCATATGACCATTCAGACGGCCGTGTTGATCGAGACGCTGATCGACCTCGGCGCGGAGATCCGCTGGAGTTCGTGCAACATCTTCTCCACCCAGGATCAGGCTGCCGCGGCCATCGCCGCCGAGAATATTCCGGTCTTCGCCTGGAAGGGGGAGACCGAGGAAGAGTTCTGGTGGTGTATCGATCAGACCATCGAGGGGCCCGATGGCTGGGTACCCAACATGATATTGGATGACGGCGGCGACCTCACGGCGGTCATGCACGAGAGCCACAAGGACAAGATGGCCGGCGTCAAGGGACTGTCCGAGGAAACCACCACCGGCGTTCACCGCCTCTACGAGATGGCGAAGGAAGGCTCGTTGATGGTGCCGGCCTTCAACGTCAACGATTCGGTGACCAAGTCGAAATTCGACAATCTCTACGGCTGCCGGGAGAGCCTGGTCGACGGTATCAAGCGGGCAACCGATGTGATGCTGGCCGGCAAGGTCGCTGTGGTCGCCGGATACGGCGACGTGGGCAAGGGCTCGGCCGCCAGCCTTCGGGGCCAGGGCGCACGGGTTCTGGTGACCGAAATCGACCCCATCTGCGCTCTTCAGGCTTCGATGGAAGGCTATGAAGTGGTCACGATGGACGAGGCGGCGCCCCTCGGCGACGTCTTCGTGACAACCACCGGCAACATCGACGTCATCACCCTCGACCACATGCGGGAGATGAAGGACCGGGCCATCGTTTCCAACATCGGTCACTTCGATTCCGAAATTCAGATCGAATCCTTGCGGAACTACAAGTGGCACAATGTGAAGCCCCAAGTGGATGAGGTGGAGTTTCCGGACGGCAAGCGGATCATCGTGCTGGCCGAGGGCCGGCTGGTGAATTTGGGCTGCGCCACCGGTCATCCGAGCTTCGTCATGAGCGCCAGCTTCACCAACCAGGTGCTGGCCCAGATCGAGCTTTGGAACAACGCCGGCAAGTACGAGAACAAGGTCTATGTCCTGCCCAAGGACCTGGACGAGAAGGTGGCGCGCCTGCACCTCGGCAAGCTGGGGGCCAAACTCACCGAGCTCACGCCGGCGCAGGCCGAGTATATCGGCGTCCAACAGGCCGGGCCCTACAAGCCTGAATATTACCGCTATTAGCGCCCAACCTATTGCTGGCCGATGGGCCCCGGCCTAAGATTCGCCGGTGCCCACACTTCATGCGTCCGACCGCCATCCTGGGATCGATACCGCCCTCCTTGAGGCGTTGCCGCTCGCCGTTTGCCTGATCGCGCGCGATGGCCGGGTGGAGGCCTTCAATCCCGTATTCGCCGCCCTGTTCGATCTCGACACCGGGTGGCTGGACCGCCGGCCGACGTTCGGCGATTTGCTGGATCGGATGCGAGCGGGCCGCAAACTGCCCGAACAGGTCGATTTCCAGGCCTATCGGGAGGCTCAATCACGGCTCCTGACCGGACTACGGGACGTCCACGAAGAAGTGTTCCATCTGCCGGACGGTGCGGCGCTCCGGCGAATCGCGGCGCCTCTCAAAGAGGGAACGGTGATGCTGGCCTTCGAGGATCTCAGCCCGCGCATGTCGGCCGAGCGGCAGGCGCGCGAGGCGCAGGCGGTACAGCAGTCCACGCTCGACAATCTATCCGAGGCCATCGGCGTTTTCGGCGGCGACGGAAGGCTTCGATTGGCCAACCCGGCATTTGCCGAGATGTGGGAGGTCCCTGACGAGCTCCCGAAGCTGCATTTGAGCGACTTCGTTCGTCAGACCCGTTGCCTGCACGGGCCGTCGGAGGATTGGGACGCCGAGTCCGCACGGCTGGCGGCTCACTACTTCGCACGCAACTCGGAGACATCGGAGCTTCGCCATGAAGACGGGCGGGTTTTCGAATTCGTCCGCCGCCCGCTCCCCGACGGGTCGATGCTGTTTCGATATACCGATGTCACCCGGACCGTCCGGGAAGGCGAGGCCCTTCAGACCAAGGCCGAGTCGGTGATGGCCCTCGACCGGCTCAAGACCGAGTTTCTCGCCAATCTGTCTTTCGAACTCAGGACGCCCCTCAACACGGTCAAGGGATTCGCCGAGCTTCTTGGCGGCGGTTATGTCGGAGAACTGAACCGCCGCCAGCAGGAGTATGCGGAGGGGATCGCCTCGACGGCCGCGGCCATGGCGTCGACCATCGACCAAGTGATGGATCTGGCGAATCTCGAGGCCGGACTGCTCAGTCTCGATCTCGAAAGTCTCGATCTCCACGTCCTGTTGACCGACCTGTTGAGCCTGGTCCGGGAACGTGCCCGGTCGGACAGGATTCGGCTGGCGTTCGATTGTCCGCCCGAGATCGGATGGATCACCGCCGACGACCGCATTTTGCGCCAGGCACTCCTCCATTTGTTGAGTAATGCGCTGGCATTTACCGAGCCCGGCGGGACGGTAACGCTTGGTGCGGCGCGCGGCCAGGACGAGATCGAGATATTCGTCAAGGACACGGGGGTCGGCATTCCACGGTCCGAAATCGATTTGGTTTTCAAAGGCTTCGCCCGGGGCGCGGATGCCGGCCACGAAGGCGTCGGCCTCGGCCTCACTCTGGTCAAAAGCTTCATCGAGCTTCATGGCGGCACCGTCAATCTGGCCTCGCGCCTCAATCGGGGCACCACCGTCACCTGCCGTATCCCGCAAAGTCACGCTTAGTACAGCAATCCGCTTTCGCTTCAATCGCCGCCCCTTTAAAAGAGTGCCATGAGCATGCCCAAGCCGCGCCGGCTGACCTTGGATGGAGAGCAAGCGACAGCCGAATTGGCCGCTGAAATCGCCTCGCTCGCCGAGGATGGCGACGTCATTGCGCTCTCCGGCGAGCTCGGAACCGGCAAGACCACGTTTGCCCGGGCGTTCCTCAGGGAGTGGGGCGTCCAGGAGGAAATTCCCAGCCCCACCTTCACGTTGGTTCAGACCTACGAACTCGAGGCGGGAACCGTCTGGCACTTCGACCTTTACCGCCTGGAAAAACCCGACGACGCACTGGAGCTGGATATCGAAGATGCGTTTACCGAAGGCATTTCGCTCATCGAATGGCCGGAGAGGTTGGGCGCCTACCTCCCTTGGGAGCGGCTCGACTTGCATTTCGTGATCGGCGAGCGGGAGGATGTGCGGAGGGTCGAAATCGAAGGGACCGACGAATGGGTGGACCGGCTGAAGGAACTCGAAGGCCTTGGCTGACCGGTCGGACCATATCGATTCGTTCATCGAATCGGCCGGTTGGCGGGACGCACGGCGCATACCGCTTGCCGGTGATGCGTCTTTCCGGCGCTATGAACGGATTGCCGTGGGCGGCGAGACGGCCGTGATCATGGATGCGCCGCCGCCCCGGGAAGACGTGCGGCCGTTTGTCCATATGACCGGTCATCTGCTCGGCCTGGGTTACAGCGCGCCGAGGATATACGCCGAGGACCGGGAGATGGGATTGCTTCTCCTCGAGGACCTTGGCGACGATCTCTACACGGCGGCCGTTGCCCAGGGCGCCGGCGAGCGGGAACTCTATGAGCGGGCCGTCGATCTGCTGATAGATCTGCACAGCCGGCAATCCGCGGTTGCCGTACCCGATGGCCTGGCCGAATACGATGAGGAAATGCTTCTCGACGAAGCGGCGCTGTTCACCGACTGGTATATGCCCAAAACGCTTCACGCACCGACCCCGCCCCGGACCCGAACGGCGTTCCTGGATATTTGGCGGCGATACCTGCCGATGCTCGAAGAAGTGCCGGAGACCCTTACCCTCAGGGATTACCACGCCGACAACCTCATTTGGCTTTCCGGGCGCGATGGGATCGCCGCCGTCGGGTTGCTGGACTATCAGGATGCGGTGGTCGGCCGCACGCCCTACGATCTCATGTCCTTGCTCGAGGATGCTCGCCGCGACCTGGAGCCGGGCCTCGCCGGACTCATGCTCGACCGCTACCTCGGCGCATTCCCCGATCAGGATCGGCGGACATTCGAGGCGGTCTACGCAATTCTTGCCGCCCAAAGGCACTGCAAGGTCATCGGCATTTTCACCCGGCTCGCCTTTCGGGACGGCAAATTTGCCTACCTCCGGCACATCCCGCGGGTTTGGCGGCTCCTGACGGATGCTTGCCGCCATCCCGTTCTGGGCCCGCTCCAGGACTGGCTGGATGCGGCGGTTCCGCGCTCCTCGCGGACGGTTCCCGCGCAGCGAAGGCAGGCCTGAATATGGCTGAAGCCGGTCGGCATTCACTTCGCGCCGCGATGCTGCTCGCCGCGGGGCTGGGTCTGCGCATGCGTCCGATTACCGAGAAGACGCCGAAGCCGCTGGTTCAGGTGGCGGGACGCACGCTGATCGATATGTGCCTGGACCGCGTGGCCGCATCGGGCATCGGGAAGGCGGTGGTGAATACCCACTATCTCGCCGGTCAGGTCGAAGCCCATTTGAAGCGCCGGCCGGATCTGGACATAGTCATATCCCACGAGCCGGAGCTATTGGGCACCGGCGGCGGGGTCGCCAATGCCTTGCCGCACCTCGGAGACGAGCCTTTTCTGGTTGTGAACACCGATTCGCTCTGGCTTGATGGCCCTTCCCCGGCAATCGAACGGCTGGCGCTGAATTTCGACGAATCGATGATGGATGCCCTGTTGCTCATGCACTCGACCGTCGAAGCCTACGGTTATGAAGGGGCCGGTGATTTCGTTATCGATGCGGGCGGACTCCTCAGCCGCCGGCCTGAACGAGAGCAGGTCCCTTATGCCTACACGGGTGTGATGGTCGTGCATCCGCGGCTGCTTGCCGGCGCCCCCGGCGGCGCGTTTTCTTTCAACCTGCTCTATGACCGGGCGATCGAGGCCGAACGGCTATACGGTATCGTCCACGATGGGGAATGGTTCCACGTCGGGACGACCGACGGCCTGGATCAGGTCGAAGACTATATGTCCGAGCGTTTCCCCGGCATCCGGCACCGATGACGGAGAGTCCGCGGACCTCCTCGATTTATTCCATCCCGCCGGGGGTGCCGTTCGTCGACGCGCTCGCCGCCGGGATTCTGAAGGAGACCGGCGGCGATGCCGGGTTGCTGGCCGGATACCGGATATTCCTACCGACGCGGCGCGCCGTCCGCAGCTTGCGGGATGCGTTCCTGCGCCAATCCGAGGGGGCGGCACTGCTCCTTCCCCGGCTATTGCCGCTTGGCGATCTCGACGAAGATGCGCTGGCGATCGCCGGCTGGGAAGAAATCCCGGGCGCCGGCGCCGGGACGATTCCGCCCGCGATCTCGGGAATCCGCCGTCATCTGATCCTTACCCGCCTCGTCCAGCAGTTCGAAGGGGGAAAGGTCACGCCGGATCAGGCCGCGCGTCTGGCCCGGGAACTGGCCCGGCTGATCGATCAAATTCAGACCGAACGGCTTTCGTATGACGGCCTCGCCGGTTTGGTGCCCGAGGAGTTTGCGGCGCATTGGCAGGAGACGCTGAAATTCCTGCAAATCGTCACCGATCAATGGCCCGAAATTCTCGCCGGGGAAAACGCCATCGATCCGGCCGAGCGCCGCAATAGACTGCTTGCAGCCCAGGCCGATCGGTGGAGGCAAAGCCCGACCGGTCAGCCTGTTATTGCCGCGGGTTCGACGGGTTCGGTGCCGGCGACGGCCGACCTTCTGGGGGCGATCGCGGATCTGCCGAACGGCCGGGTTGTCCTTCCTGGACTGGACCTGTCTTTGGACGACGACGCGATCCAGGTTCTCGACGATGTGCATCCCCAGTCGGGAATGGTCCGGCTTCTGGGCCGCCTTGATGTTGAAATATCCGACGTAAAGATTTGGCCCGCGGATGCGGATGGCGCGGGGCGGAAAGCCGGGGAGCAGCGCCGCTCGCGGGCCCGGCTCGTGTCCCGGGCTCTGTTGCCGGCGCCGCTGACCGACCGGTGGCATGTGGATGAGGAGGCGCCGGCCGCGGCCCTCGGCGGCCTATCCCGGGCCGAGTTCGGCGACCCCGAGGAGGAGGCCCGGGCGATCGCCCTGATGATGCGGGGCGCGATCGAGGTCAAGGACAGGACCGCCGCCTTGGTGACACCCGACCGGCAGCTCGCCCGCCGGGTTGCCGGAGAATTACGCCGGTGGAAAATCGAAATCGACGACTCGGCGGGGCTCCCCCTGAACCGGACCGCCGCAGGCGCGTTCCTGAGCCTGATCGTTCAAGCGGTCGCCGAGGCGTTCGCGCCGGTACCTCTGTTGGCATTGTTGAAGCATCCGCTTGCGGCGAATGGCGCCGATCCCGCGGCCTTTCGTCGCCACGCCCGAATCCTGGAACGGCACTGTCTCCGGGGCGCCCGGCCGGCGCCGGGGCTGGAGCCGCTGGTTAAGGGGCTGGGCGGTAAGCATCCGGAGACCGCGGACTGGATCGGAAAATTTCATGCTTCAGTCACCGGGTTGGCCGCGCTCCATGAACTTCCCGCCGTTCCGCCCTCGCGGCTCATCGAGGCTCACGTTTCGGCGGCCGAAGCGTTGGCCGCGACCGATGAACTGTCCGGCGCGGAGCGTCTTTGGTCCGGCGAGGAGGGCGAAGCCGCCGCCGGTTTCATTTCGGAATTGTCAGCCGCGATCGACATGCTGGAAGATATCGCGCCCGGCGATTACCCGTCTCTCTTCGCCACCTTGATGGAGGGGGTCGTCGTTCGATCGCAATGGGGCACCCACCCACGCCTGTTCATCTGGGGTTTGCTGGAGGCGCGGCTGCAGCACGCGGATCTAATGATATTGGGCGGGCTCAACGAGGGTACCTGGCCCCCGGAAGCGGAAGCCGACCCCTGGATGAGCCGGCCGATGCGGGCGGCGTTCGGGTTGCCCTCGCCCGAGAGACGGGTTGGCCTGACGGCCCACGATTTCGTTCAGGCCTGCGGCGCACCCGAGGTCGTGCTGACGCGTGCGGCGAGGATCGACGGCACGCCGGCCGTTCCGTCCCGCTGGCTGCTCCGGCTGGACGCGATGCTGGCGCGGCATGGCGCGTCCGCGAACCGGCTTGTCGTGCACGATTGGAACCATTGGCAGTCGATGCTCGACCACCCGGCTGAACCGGACCCGATCGTGCGCCCGGCGCCCAGTCCCCCGGTGTCGGCGCGCCCGCGCCGGCTTTCGGTAACCCAGGTGGAGACCTGGATGCGCGATCCCTACGCCATTTACGCGCGCCATGTGTTGGGCTTGTCGGCCTTGGACCCGATCGAGATGCCGCCCAGCGCCGCGGAATACGGAACCATCATCCATGAGGCCCTGAGCGCCTTCGTTCAAAAATACCCCGGAGACCTGCCCCGCGATCCCAAGGCGGAATTGCTGGCGATAGGCCGGGAGGAATTCGCCGATCGTATGCAGATGCCGGGCGTGTGGGCGTTCTGGTGGCCGAGGTTCGAGCGCATCGCGGACTGGTTTGTCGCCGAGGAGGAGCAGCGCCGCAAGGCGATTACCGGCTCCCACAGCGAGGTCGAAGGCCGGACTGAATTGGATGGTCCGGCGGGCCCCTTTTTGCTGACGGCCAAGGCCGATCGAATCGATATTCTGGATGACGGTTCCCTCTCGATCGTGGACTACAAGACGGGCTCGTTGCCGGCCGTCAACGAAGTCGCGGCCGGGTTTTCGCCGCAATTGCCGCTGGAAGCGGTGATCGCGGAAAGCGGCGGTTTCGAGGGCATCGAAGCCGGGAAGGTCTCGGCGCTCGACTATTGGCGTCTTCGAGGGACGGTGCCCGCGGGCGAGATACGAAGCGCCGAGGATCCCGGCCGGCTGGCCGACGAGGCGCGCGAAGGTCTTTCCGGCTTGATCTCGGTTTTCGACCGGAACGAGACGGTCTACGAAGCCCGGCCCCGGCCCGAAAAGGCTCCGAAATACTCGGACTATGAGCACCTCGCCCGGGTCAAGGAGTGGGCGGCGGCGGATGGGGGAGAGTCGTGAACGGCGCACACGAAGGGCCGGCGGCCGATCTCGCCACCGTCAGGCAAAGAGAAGCCGCCCGGCCGGATTTCTCCGTCTGGGTGTCTGCGTCGGCGGGCACGGGCAAAACCAAGGTGCTGACCGATCGGGTGCTGAGCCTGCTGCTCGAAGGGACGCCGCCGGAGCGTCTGTTGTGCTTGACGTTCACCCGGGCGGCGGCGGCTGAAATGGCCGGCCGGATCGCCGAACAGCTTGGCCAATGGACGATGGCGCCGGACGAAGAGCTCAAGAAGGCGCTGACGTCGCTGACCGGCGGGCAGCCCGACGAGGATACCTGCCGCCGGGCCCGGCGCCTGTTCGCGGCGGTCCTGGATACGCCGGGGGGGATGCGTATCGAAACCATACACGCCTTCTGCCAATCGCTGCTGCGCCGGTTTCCAATCGAGGCGCAAATCGCGCCCCATTTTTCGTTGATGGACGAACGCGATGCGGAGGAAACCCTCGCCCTTGCCGAGGCGCATATTCTCAGCGAAGCGCAACAGGCCCAAGACCCCGGATTGACCGATGCCCTCGCCGAAATTACCAGACATGTCTACGAGTTCGAATTTCCGGAACTGATTTCGACGCTGGCAGGCCGGCGGGGCCGGCTGCGGCGGATGCTGGATCAGGCGGGAGGGCCCGCGCCCTTGAGCGATATGGTCCGCGATGCGCTCGGCCTGGCGCCCGGCGACACGATAGCGAGCCTGACCGAACAAGCGGTCGGCGACGCGGCTTTCGATCAGCTTGGCCTGAGAATGGCGGCGGAAGCGCTTCGACAGGGCACGGATTCCGAAGCCAAGGACGGTGAGATGCTTTCCGGCTGGCTGGACGCGGACCGGACCGGCCGGATCGCCGGGCTGACGCTGTATCTCGACTATTTTCTGACCCGGAAACATAGAGAAGAGGAGGTGGCCCCCCGTAAGCGGCTCATCAACAAACCGACCGCGGCGGCCGCGCCCGGCGCCGAGGACATCCTCGGGGCCGAGGCAGAACGGCTGACCCGGTTTGTCCTCAAGCGCCGGGCGGCGGAGACGGCAGGGGCAACCCGGGCGCTGACGGTGATTTCACAAACTCTCATCGATACGTATCAGCGGGAAAAGCGGTCCCGGGCGCTCCTCGACTATGAAGACTTGATTCTCGATGCCGGGCGGCTTTTCGCGCGTCCCGGCATCTCGTCATGGGTCCTCTACAAGCTCGACGGCGGTCTCGACCACGTCCTGATCGACGAAGCCCAGGACACCAGCCCGGATCAGTGGTCCGTCGTCGATTCGATTGTCGACGAGTTCTTTGTCGGCGAGGGGGCCCGCGACCTGATTCGCACCCTGTTCGCGGTCGGCGACGTGAAGCAGTCGATTTTCAGTTTCCAGGGCGCCGCGCCGGAAAATTTCGCCTCGGCACGGGATCGGCTGGCCGGGACGATCCCCGGCGCCGGCGGTCAATGGTCGGATGTGGATCTGAATATTTCCTTCCGGTCCGTCGCACCGGTCCTTCGCGCCGTGGACGCCGTATTCGAGCAGGTCTCGGCCCGGGATGGGGTGGCGCTGGATGATCGCCCCATCGTGCACGAGGCGGCCCGCGAGGGAGATGGCGGTCTCGTGGAACTGTGGCCGCCCGTTCCGCCGCTGGAGTCCGATGAGACCGGAATCTGGAAACCGCCGGTCGAGGGGATCAGGGGCGGAACCCCCGAGGCCCGGCTTGCGGCCATCATGGCCGCCCGCATTTCCCGGATGATCAACGATGGCGAGGTGCTCGAATCCGCGGGCCGTCCGATCGCCGCCGGCGACATCATGGTTTTGGTCAGGCGCCGGGGTCCTTTCGTGGATGATCTGGTGCGCGCGCTCAAGGCACTGGATATCGACGTCGCAGGCGTCGACCGATTGGTGCTCACCGAGCACATCGCGGTCATGGATTTGTTGGCGTTGGGCCGGTTTCTGCTTTTTCCCGAGGACGACCTCACCCTGGCGACAATATTCAAGAGCCCGATCGTGGGCTTGACCGAAGAGGAACTGTTCGAACTCGCCTATGACCGGAAAGGAAGCCTGTGGTCGGAACTCCAGTCCCGCCGGGAGTCCAGTCCGAGATTTGCCGCCGCCCACGAATTTCTGCGGGAACTGCTTGCCGCCGCCGATTACCTGCCGCCCTATGAGCTGTTTGCCGACATCCTTGGCGCAAGGGGCGGACGTCGCCGTCTGCTCGCCCGGCTGGGGCCCGAGGCGATTGATCCTCTGACCGAGTTTCTGAACCTCGCACTGGCTTTCGAACGAAGTCACACCCCGTCGCTTCAGGGATTTCTGCAATGGATGGAGGCCGGCGCGGTCGAGGTAAAGCGGGATTTGGACCAGGGGCGCGGCGGCGCGGTCCGGGTCATGACGGTTCACGGCGCCAAGGGCTTGCAGGCGCCCATCGTATTTCTGCCGGATACGATGCAGGTGCCGCGTCCGGAGGGCGGCCTGCTATGGGGCGGCCGGGACGAGGGCGGCGCGGAATTCCTGCTGTGGCCGCCGCGCCGGGCGTTTCGCGAGACCGTCGGCGACCGGCTGGCGGAAGAGGCCCGCGTTGCCCAGCAGCGGGAATATCGGCGGCTGCTCTACGTCGCCATGACCCGGGCGGAAGACCGGCTCTACATCTGCGGCTGGGAGACGAAGAAAAAAGCGCCCGAGGGCAATTGGTACGAGTTGATCAGTCGGGCATTCGAGCCGCTTGCGGAGGCTGTCGACGATCCGATTCTCGCCGAATGGGACAGTGAGCCGGAAAAGAAGATTCTTCGTCTCGCGGCGCCTCAAACGAAGGATGTCGAGAAGACCCCGGAGCCGCAAGAGCTCGATCCGATCCCGTTGCCCAGTTGGGCGGACGAGCCGCCGGCGCCGGAGCCCCCTCTGCCGCGGCCGCTCAGCCCGTCGCGGCCGGCGGATGACGATCCGCCGGTTCGGTCTCCGCTCGGGCAAGACGGCTCGGAGCGGTTTCGCCGCGGACTGTTGATCCACAGCCTTCTTCAGACGCTGCCGGACCTTCCGAGCGAATCATGGCCCGGCGCCGCGGCGGCGTATTTGTCAGGCGCCGCGCAGGACCTCGACCGGGCGGACCGGGAACAGATTGCCCGCGAGACGTTGGCGGTCATGGAAGATCCGGCCGCGGCCCCGCTGTTTGGGGAAGGATCGCGCGCCGAGGTGCCGATTGTCGGCCTCGTGGGTGACCGGGCCGTCTCCGGTCAGATCGACCGAATCCTGATCGGCGAGGAAAAGGTCACGATTGTCGATTACAAAACCAATCGGCCGCCGCCCCGGTCACCGGAGGATGTGCCCCCGGCCTATTTGCGGCAGTTGGCAATCTACCGTTCCGTGGTTGCCGATATCTATGGGGATCGCGAAATCGCCTGCATCCTGCTTTGGACCGACGGCCCGATCGTTATGGAAATCCCCGGGGAACTTACGGATCGGTACGTCCCTTGACGGGCATTCGGGCCGAACATAGATTGGCTCCATCATCCAAAATATCCCTCGCGAGCGGCATCGCTGTGCGGCGTTGGAAAGGAAACATGTTATGGCCAAAGAAGTAAGCGATTCGTCGTTCGACTCGGATGTGCTTCAGGCATCCGGCCCCGTGCTGGTGGATTTCTGGGCCGAGTGGTGCGGTCCCTGTAAGCAGATCGCCCCGTCCCTCGAGGAAATCGGCACCGAACTTGGCGACAAGCTCACGATTGCCAAGGTGAATATCGACGACAATCCGGAGACGCCCTCCAAATACGGCGTGCGCGGAATTCCGACGTTGATGCTTTTCAAGGACGGCGAGGTCGCTTCCATGAAAGTCGGCGCGCTGCCCAAGAGCAAGCTCATGGAATGGGTTGAATCGGTCATCTGAAGCCGATTGCGGTCCGCCGTTCATCGAGACCCCGCCCTGGTGGCGGGGTTTTGCTTGGGACACGCCGGTTCAGGCGTGAGTCTTGAGGATTTCGCCCGCCAGATAGAGTGATCCGCAAATCAGGATTCTGCCCGGGCGATCCAGGCGGGATGGAATTCCTTGTACGGCCGGACGGGGTCCGCCGGATTCGAGCGCGGTCATGCCGGCTGCCGTTGCCTGCCTGGCCAGGTCTTCGGCGGACCAAGCGCCGTCTTCACCGGGAATTTTCACCGCCAAGGCGAGTTGAACGTGGGGCGCGAGCGGTTCAAGAAACGCCCGCGGTTCCTTGGACTTCAGCATGCCGACCATCAGCGCCAGCGGACGGTCTTTCCAGCGCGCCGCCTGTCGGGCCAAGGCTAACCCGGCGGCGCCGTTGTGCCCCCCATCCACCCAGATTTCCCACCCGGGCGGGAGTTCGTCCACTAGCGGCCCTTTCGTCAGCCGTTGGAGGCGGCCGGGCCAGTCGGCGCCGTCGAGGCCCTTGGTGATGGCTGCGTCGGAAACCGGGAATCCGCCAAGCGAGTCGAGGCACGCGATTGCCTGGGCGGCATTGTCGATCTGGTGATCGCCGGCGAGTATGGGGACGGGTAAGTCCCGGAGTTTGCCGGGTGTCCTGACGGCCATCCGGGCCCCTTTCCGCTCGATGGACCAATCCCGCCCCGATACCAATAGTTTGGCGCCGATTTCGTCCGCCTTTCTCCCAATAACCTGCATCGCTTCATCCGGCTGCCGGGCGACGATGCACGGCACGCCGGGTCTCATGATGGCGGCTTTCTCACCGGCAATCCCGCTCAGCTCATTTCCCAGATACCCCTGGTGATCCAGGGAGATCGGGGTCAACGCCGTCACGGCGGGCGCGTCGAGAACGTTCGTCGCATCCAGACGGCCTCCGAGACCGGTTTCGATGAGCGCCAGGTCCGCGGATGTCCTCGAAAATGCGAGGTAGGCGATGGCGGTGGTTATCTCGAAAAAAGTGATGGGGTCGTCACCCGCCGTCGCCTCGCACTCCTCCAGCAGTTCGAGCAGCTGATTGTCGGCAATCAAATTTCCGGCAATGCGAATTCGTTCATTGAAGCGTATCAGGTGAGGCGAGGTGTAAACGTGAACCTTGAGACCGGCGGCTTCGGCGAACGCGCGCAGGAAGGCGATAACCGAGCCCTTTCCGTTGGTGCCGGCCACATGGACCGCCGGCGGCAGCTTGTGTTCCGGGTGATCCAGCCGATCGAGCAGGAGCTGGATCCGGTCCAGGGAGAGATCGATCACCTTGGGGTGACGCCGGTTAAGCCGGTCGATAAGGGAGGTTGCGGTCACGGCGGCGCGCCCGGAAATTCGGCTAGCTCTTCAATCCGCCCGCCAGGTCCCTGACCAGTCCGAGGACGGCATCCCGGCACGCGCCCGCCGCCGGCCCGTCGCCGTTCAGATTTTCCTCGATTTGAGAGACCAAGGCGGAACCGACCACGACGGCATCGGCAAACCTGCCGATTTCGGCTGCCTGCGCCGGGGTCTTGATGCCAAATCCGACGGCAATCGGCAGGCTGGTGTGGCGGCGAATTCGCTCAACGGCTGTTTCGACTGCACCGGCGCTGGCCGATTTCGTGCCGGTAATTCCCGTTATCGAGACATAGTAGATGAACCCCCCGGCGTGTTCGACCACATGGGGCAGACGGTCGTCACCGGTGGTCGGCGCGGTCAGGTAAATGAAGTCCAGCCCGGCGGCCTTGACAGGTTTCTGAAGCTCGGTCTCCTCGGGCGGCAGGTCGACGACAATCAAGCCGTCGACGCCGGCGCTCTTGGCATCGGCCATGAACTTTTCGGGTCCGTAGGCGTAGATGGGGTTGTAGTAACCCATCAGGATGACGGGCGTCTGTCCGTCGTTATTTCGGAACGACGCCACCATTTCCAGGGTTTGCTTCATGTTGGCGCCGTTCTTGAGCGCCCGCAGGCTTGCCGCCTGAATGGCCGGCCCGTCGGCCATGGGATCGGAAAACGGCATTCCCAATTCGATGAGATCGGCGCCGGCCTCGGGGAGCGCATCCAATATGGATTGCGAGGTCCCGCGGTCCGGATCGCCTGCGGTAATGAACGTGACCAGCCCCGGACGGTTCTCCGATTTCAGCCGGTCAAATCGGGCGGATATTCGCGAACCGCTCATGACTCCCGTGCTTTCAGGTAAGCGCCGACGGATTCGAGGTCTTTGTCGCCCCGTCCGCTCATGTTTATGACCATCAGGTGGTCCGGGGCGAGCCCGGGGGCGATTTTTGCCGCATGGGCCACCGCGTGGGCGGATTCGAGGGCCGGAATGATTCCCTCGGCCTCGGTGCAAAGCTGAAAGGCGTCCACGGCCTCATCGTCCCGGATGGACACGTACTCGACGCGGCCAAGGTCATGGAGCCAGGCGTGTTCAGGCCCGATGCCCGGATAATCCAGACCGGCCGAGATACTATGGGCTTCGGTAATCTGGCCGTCGTCGTCCTGCAGCAAATAGGTTCGGTTGCCGTGCAGGACGCCGGGCTCTCCCGCGGTCAGGCTGGCGGCGTGCTTGCCGGTCTCGATCCCTTCGCCCGAGGCTTCCACGGCAATAATCCGGACCTCCTCGTCATCGAGGAACGGATGAAACATGCCGATTGCGTTCGATCCGCCGCCGATGCAGGCGAGAAGCGTATCGGGGTTTCGTCCCTCGATTTCATTTATCTGCGCCTTTGTCTCGTCGCCGATCACCGATTGGTAGTCCCGAACCATGGTCGGATAGGGGTGCGGTCCGGCCACGGTTCCGATCAGGTAGTAGGTATCTTCGACCGTTGCCACCCAGTCGCGGAGCGCATCGTTCATGGCATCTTTCAGGGTTCCGGAGCCCGACGTTACCGGCCGGACTTCGGCGCCGAGCATCTTCATCCGACATACGTTGGGCGCTTGCCGCTCGATGTCGATCTCGCCCATGTAGACAACGCATTCGAGACCGAACAAGGCGCACACGGTAGCGGTGGCGACGCCGTGCTGACCGGCGCCGGTTTCGGCGATGATCCGGCGCTTGCCCATCCGTTTGGCGAGCAGAATTTGTCCCATGCAATTGTTGATCTTGTGGGCGCCGGTATGATTGAGGTCCTCGCGCTTGAAGTAGATCCGCGCGCCCCCCAACTGTTCGGTCAAGCGTTCGGCGAAGTAGAGCGGCGTCGGCCGGCCCACGTAACTCGTCAAATAAGAGTTCAGTTCCGCCCGGAACGCCGGGTCATTGCGGGCCTCGTCATAGGCTCGCTCGACATCGAGAATGAGGGGCATCAAGGTCTCGGCGACGTATCGGCCGCCATAGAGTCCAAAATGCCCGTCGCTGTCGGGACCTCGCTGGTAGGTGTTGGGCTTGGTCATGCCGTGGTCGTGGCCCTGCTTTCCTGATTGGCCGCTAATAAACCACACCGTTGCCGGTGCAACGAGGGTTATTTCATAGTCCGTGCGTCGATCGGCACGGATCGGGCCGCGCCGATAAACCGTTGAATTTTATCGACGTTTTTCACACCCGGCCGGTCCTCGACCCCGGACGACACGTCAACGGCCCTGGCGCCCGAAATTTGGACGGCCTGGGCCACGTTCTGGTCGGTCAGACCGCCCGCAAGCATCCAGGGCGCGACGATCCGGCGTTTCGACAGCAACCGCCAATCGAACATCAGCGCGTTGCCGCCGGGAAGCGCATCCGTCATATCCGTGGGCGGTTTGGTGTCGAAGAGAAAGCGGTCCGCGATGCCCCGGAAATCGTCGGCGCGTTCGAGGTCGGCCGCGCCGGCCACGGAAATCACCTTCATGACCGGGAGGCGCGTACGTTCCTTGATCTCTCCGACCCGGTCCGGTGTCTCACCGCCATGGAGCTGGAGGAGGTCCAGGGAGGTTGCTTCAAGGACGCTGTCGATCTGTTCGTCGCTGGGGTCGACGAACAACCCCACCCGGACCACGCCCTTTGGAACCAGCCCGGTGAGCTCGGCTGCACGGGCAGGGCTCAGATTTCTCGGTGAAGGCGGGTAGAAGGCAAACCCAATATAGTCCGCCCCGGCCGCCGCCGCGGCGGCGACGGATTCCGGGCGGTCAAGGCCGCAAATCTTTACCTCAAGCGGCCTCGGCGAGTTCATCTCGGATCCGGCCTGCGGCCTCCGCGGGATCGGCGGCGCCGGTGATCGGCCGCCCGATCACCAGGTAATCCGCCCCGCGGCCGACGGCATCCGCGGGTGTGAGAACGCGTTTCTGGTCGTCCGCGGACGCCCAGACGGGCCGGATTCCAGGCACCACGAGTTTGAAATCCGGACCGCATTGCGCCCGCAGGGTTTCGATTTCGCGCCCCGAACAGACGACGCCGTCCAATCCGCTCTCCTGGGTGAGGGCTGCCAACCGCTTGACCTGATCCGGCGTCGGATCGGAGATGCCGGTGTCCTTGAGGTCGTCATCGTCAAGCGACGTGAGCACGGTGACGCCGAGCACCAAGGGCTTCCGAAGTCCGATCTTCGATGCCGTTTCCCCGGCCGCATCCAATGCCGCCCTCATCATGGCGCGGCCGCCCGCGGCATGAACGTTAAGCATGTATGGTTTCATCTTGACCGCGCTTCGCACGGCGCCGGCAACGGTGTTCGGGATGTCGTGAAATTTGAGGTCGAGAAACAGCGGTATATTTCCACCGGTGATCTCCAAAACCGCTTCAGGCCCCAGCGCCGTGAACAACTCCTTGCCGACCTTCACGCCGCCGACGTGACCAGCAACATCGGACGCAATCGCCTTGGCGCGGCCGAGGTCCGGCGTATCAAGAGGGACAAAGACGCGTTCATGAGGCGGCAGGGTCATTGGCAATGCTCCAGGCTTGGCGGGGTCGCCGTCTTATACAGCCCCCGAGGTTGCGGCGCTAGCCGGATCGAATGACCCTGGGGAGAAATGCGGGTTACGCCGAGGGGCTGTTGCCGCTCTTGTCGAGTTCGTCGATCTTGGATTTGAGCGTTTCCAGGTCCTTTTCGAGGGTATCGGCGCGCCGATGTTCCTGACGGGCCCTGCGGCGCGTTCCGCCGGCGGACAGCCAGGTTATGATGCCCCCGCAGACGAACCCGACGAATGCCGCGCAGAGGACAACGGCAAAACTCGGAACGACCGGTGCGAACGGGAATGGCCAGAGGTCGATCTCCAGCGGAGATCGATTGGCGACGGCGAATACGATAATTGCCAGGCCAATGACCACCATGGCGATCCAGGAAAGGACACGGATCAAAGAACTGGTCTCCCTGCGGCAAGCCGTCGCACCCCGACCCTCCTGGGCCGGCGGCGGCTCAGGAGTTGATCATTTCCCTGAGTTGCTTTCCAGTCTTGAAATAGGGAACGCGCTTCGCCGCAACCTGCACCGCCTCGCCGGTCCGGGGATTTCGCCCCACGCGCGAGTCGCGGTGTTTGACCGAAAATGCCCCGAAGCCGCGCAATTCGACCCGGTCTCCTCTCGCGAGGGCCGCGGCAATTTCGTCGAAGATTGTCGTTACGATTCGTTCTACGTCGCGCTGATAAAGATGGGGGTTCTGTTCGGCCAGGTATGCGATGAGTTCGGATTTGGTCATCTCGGTGCGTTCCTCCCCCGTCGCTGCCAATTCTCCGATGGCGAAGATATCGGCCGACGCTGCCAGACGCCGAACAAGGATTATTTGAACTCAGGGTGCCAAAGGGAAATCAACCCGTCAAGTCTAAGTCGTTCAGAAAACAATGTTTTTCCGAATACATCGTCGAGCATGCCGCTCAGAATTCCGTCATCGCGGCGTGCTTTAACGGGTCGTACCGGCAGTGATGCGGCAATGCCGTGGGCCGAGGCCAGCCAGTCGCGAGCCTCCGCCTCGCCGCCGACGCTGTCGATGAGGCCCTGGCGAAGAGCCTGGCGTCCGGTGAATATCCGCCCGTCCGCCAACGGGGCCACCCGCTCCCTGCTCATCCGCCGCCGTTCGGCAACCATGCCGACAAATAGGTCATAAATGTCGGCGACCACCGCCTCGGTGGCGGCGCGGGCTTCTTCGGAGAACGGCTCCAGCGGATTGGGCTGCGCCTTCAAGGGCGAACTCTTGACCGACTCCGGCTTCACGCCCAGTTTGTCCAGCAGGCCGGTGATGTCGGTGCTCTGCAAAATGACTCCGATGGACCCGGTGATCGAGCCTTCGCGGGCGATAATGTAATCGGCGCCGAGTGCCGACATGTACCCGGCCGAGGTCCCGAGTTCGCCGATGACGGCAACCACGGGTTTTCTGTCGGCGACCAGCCGTAACGAACTGAAAAGCGCCTCTCCCCCGGCAACGGTGCCGCCGGGAGAATTGATCCGGACGATGAGCGCCCGAGCCCTGCGGTCCGCGGCTACCCGGCGAAGCGCGGCATCCCGGGCCGGTTCTCCGAATATGACATTGGAGATTTCGATGGCGGCCACATAGGGCCCGCCGCCAATCCCGCCAAAGCGCCCGGCACCCACCGCCACCAGGGCGATGAGCGCCGCAACGGCGACGATCCGCCAGAAGCCGAGGCGGCGCTTAAGGCGGCGGCGGTCGACGATCCTGTCAGTGTCCAGCGCCATGGGCCCGCCCCATCCCCCGGACGCCGCTAGCTCTTGGCCTCGTCTTCAGGCTCGTCTTCGGGCTCTTTCTCCGCATCGCCCGCGTCTTCGGCGGCCGCTTCCTCGGACGGCGCCTCGGCCTCGTCGGCTTCGGCGGGCGCTTCTTCCGCCTCTGTGTCCTCCGGTTCGGCTTCGGCTTCGGCCGTATCTTCTGCGGCGGCTTCTTCCGGCTCCGCTTCCTCCGATTCCGCGTCGGCGGAGTCGGCCTCGCTTTTTTCCTTCAGAGCCGCGCCCAGGATGTCACCCAAGGATGCGCCCGAGTCCGAGGAGCCATAGGCCGCCATGGCGATCTTCTCCTCCTCGACCTCGCGGGCCTTGATGGAGAGGTTGATCTTGCGGTTGGCCTTGTCGACCGAGACGACCATCGCGTCGACCAACTCACCGGGGGCGAAGCGATCGGGACGCTGTTCGGAGCGGTCGCGGCCGAGGTCGGACCGGCGGATGAAACCCGGGACGTCCCCGCCCACGGAGACCTCGATTCCCTTGTCACCGGTGCCGGTGACCGTGCATGTGACGATGTCGCCCTTCTTGAGCTTCTCGAGACCGTCGGCGACCGGGTCTTCGGTGAGCTGCTTCACACCGAGGGAAATCCGCTCCTTCTCGACATCGACGTCCAGGACCTTGACCTTCAACATGCCGCCCTTGCTGTAGCCGGCAATCGCTTCTTCGCCGGATTTCACCCAATCCAGGTCCGACAGGTGGACCATGCCGTCGATCTCCTCGTTGAGGCCGACAAACAGCCCGAACTCGGTGATGTTCTTGATTTCGCCTTCGATCTCGGACCCGACCGGGAATTTCTCCAGGAAGTCGGTCCACGGATTGGCAACGCATTGTTTCAAGCCCAGACTGATGCGCCGCTTGTTGCGATCGACATCGAGGACCATGACCTCCACTTCCTGGCTCGTGGAGACGATCTTGCCCGGGTGGACGTTCTTCTTGGTCCAGCTCATTTCGGAGACGTGGACCAGGCCTTCGACGCCGGGTTCCAATTCCACGAAAGCGCCGTAGTCCGTGATGTTGGTTACCCGGCCGGTCAGCTTGATCTCGAGCGGATACTTGGCGTCGACACCCTCCCACGGGTCGGCTTCAAGCTGCTTCATGCCCAGTGAAATACGCTGGGTCGACGGATTGAACCGAATCACCTGAACATTGACCGTTTGGCCGACCTGCAAGGCTTCGGACGGATGATTGATCCGCCGCCAGGCGATGTCGGTCACATGGAGCAAGCCGTCGACGCCGCCGAGATCCACGAAGGCGCCGTAGTCGGTAATGTTCTTGACCACGCCCTCGAGAACCTGTCCCTCGGTAAGGTTGGAAATCAGCTCCGAGCGTTCCTCGGCGCGGGTTTCCTCCAGCACCGCGCGGCGCGAGACGACGATGTTCCCGCGGGAGCGGTCCATCTTGAGAATCTGGAATGGTTGCGGGCTGCCCATCAGCGGTCCCACGTCCCGGATCGGGCGAATATCCACCTGGCTGCCGGGCAGGAACGCAACGGCGCCGGAGAGGTCGACGGTAAACCCGCCCTTGACCCGGCCGAAGATGACGCCTTCTACCCTTTGGTCATCCTCGAAGGCTTTCTCGAGGACGTTCCACGCTTCCTCGCGGCGGGCCTTCTCGCGGCTCAGGACAACGACGCCGTCCCGGCCCTCGAACCGCTCTACGAAGACATCGACGCGATCGCCCGCCATGATGGTCGGGGCGGCGCCGGCTTCGGAAAATTCCTTGATCGGGATCGACCCTTCGGACTTCAATCCCACATCGATGAGGACGAAATCGTTCTCGACCGCCAGCACGAGGCCGTTCACCACTTTGCCCTGAAGGCGCTCTTCTTGTTCAAAAGCCTGGTCGAGGAGGTCGGAAAAATTCTCGCCGGCCATCTGCTCGGCGACTTCCGGGGGGAGATTGTCGGCGTGGGTATCCACGTTTGCCATGTTTTAGTCTTCCTTCGAATAATTGTTTCACTGGCCGGCCGGTTGAATCCGGCGGTCTTTCAACACGTTGAGGGCGCTCATCCGAAGACGAGCGGTGTGGGCGCTTGCCGCGATTGGGCGGCCTGGACCCGGTCTCTAGTTATTCTGCGACGTGATATGAGCGAGTGCCGTTTCAAACACTGTGTCGGCGTCTTTTTCACTGGTGTCGATGACCAGTGCGTCTTTGGCCGGCTCCAGCGGCGATACGGCCCGCGATGCATCCCTGGCGTCGCGGTCCTGTAAGTCCCGCAGAATGCGCGTGTATATAGCTTCAAGGCCTTTGGCTTGCAACTCCTTAACGCGCCGTTCGGCGCGGACTTCCGGGCTTGCGGTGAGAAACAGCTTGATGTCCGCGCCGGGGCAGATGACGGTGCCGATGTCGCGCCCGTCGAGGACGGCCCCCGGCGCACCCCCCGGCGGGTTCGCGGCGAAGTTCTGCTGGAACGCGCGAAGGGTTGCGCGCACCTCGGGAATGGCGGCGACGACCGAGGCCGCCGACGCGGCCGCTTCCCCGCGAAGCGCCGGATTGTTCAAATCCGAGGCTTGAAGTCTTTCGGCCGCGGCAACGGCAATCGCCGTCTCCTCGGGGTCATCGCCCTCTTCGATGATTCTGAACCCGACCGCACGATAGAGAAGTCCCGTATCCAGGCGGGCCAGTCCAAAATGTTCCGCCAAACGCCGGGTCAGCGTGCCTTTCCCCGACGCGGCCGGGCCGTCCACCGCGATGATCACGGCCCCGGTCCTTGGGCGGAAAACACCGCCCCCAAATTTCCCATCGCCTTGGTAAATCCGGGAAAGCTCGTGGCGATTGTCGAGCTGTCATCGATTGTCACGGGTTGCCCGGTTACCTGTCCCAAAACCAGAAATGCCATGGCGATCCGGTGATCGTGATGAGCGGCGATGGTTGCGCCGCCGGCCGGCGGTTCGCCCCGGCCATGGATTGCCAGGGAATCCTCGGTTTCCTCGACCTCGACGCCGCACGCGGCCAAGCCCGCGGCAAGGGCCGACAAACGGTCGCTTTCCTTCACCCGCAGTTCGCCGATGCCGTGGAAGGTGGTGGAACCGGCCGCGCATGCCGCGGCCATCGCCAGGATCGGATATTCGTCGATCATCGACGGCGCCCGTTCCGGAGGAACATCGATACCGGCAAGGGGCGCCGATTCGATGCGGATATCGGCAATCGGCTCGCCGCCCTCGGCCGCATCGTCCAGGGGCCTCCGGGTGAGTTTGGCGCCCATTTCCTCCAGGCACGTGAGGAGACCGGCGCGCAGCGGGTTGGTGCCGACGGCCGGCACGGAAATGTCGGAACCCTCGATGATGCTTGCGGCGACCAGCGGAAAGGCGGCCGAGGAAATATCTCCCGGAACCCGGATCTCCGCCGGCTCCAATTCAGGCTGGCCGGTGACCGTGGCGGCGGTTCCGTCCGCCGTTTCCTCGATGACGACGTCGGCGCCGAACGATCGAAGCATTCGCTCCGTATGATCCCGGGACCGCCGCCGTTCGATGACGGTGGTTTTCCCCGGCGCGGTGAGCCCCGCGAGCAGAATTGCGGATTTTACCTGGGCCGAGGCGACTTCGGGGGTTTCGACGATCGGACGCAGCCGGTCGGTGCCGTGAACGGTCATCGGCAGCCGGTTTCCCGTCCGGCAGGTGAAGCGGCCACCCATCCGCTCAAGCGGGCCGGTCACCCGCGCCATGGGCCGGCCGGACAAAGATGCATCGCCGGTGAGCGTCGAGTTGAACGGCTGGCCGGCCAGCAGGCCGGTCAGCAATCTCGCCGCGGTGCCGGAGTTGCCCAGGTCGAGGACGTTGACGGGCTCGGCCAGGCCGCCGACGCCCCGGCCGTGGATGCGCCACGGCCCGCCGTCTCCGCCCCTTTCGATCGTTGCGCCGAGGGCTTCCATCGCCGTCGCGGTGGCGAGCACGTCGTCCGCTTCCAGCAGGCCGTGAACCGCCGTCTCGCCCACCGTCGAGGCGGCGAGCATCAAGGCGCGATGGGAAATGGATTTGTCACCCGGGACACGCAGGGTTCCGCGTAGCGCACCGGCGGCGCCGGATGTCACCGCAGTCATGTCAATCCTAGCTCGTCGGTTCGGGCCGTCTCTTTCGGCCGGTAAACAGGGGTGCGTGAACGCGTGAGGCGGTCCATAGCATGTTTGGGCCCTCTCGCGGAAGGGGTGTGTCGCCGGCGCGGGGATTGGATGCGGCGGAAGGGGTGATTTTTGCTTTTGACAGAGGCGAACGAACATGGCAATTGGCTGCCCTTGAGTTGGCCGAAGCCGGAAGGAGTAACGCGTGGTCAAAGCCGAATGGGGAACCAAGCACACGTGCCAGAACTGCGGCGCGAAGTTCTACGATCTCAAAAAGACGCCGGCGGTTTGCCCGAAGTGCGGAACCGAGCAGACGCCGGAAAAACCCAAACTCAAGCGCGCGTCGGCGCCCCAGGAAACCAAGGCGGAGACCCCGGCGCCCGAGGCGAAGGAAAGCGAAGACGTTGAAGAAGACGATATCGAGGTCGATGACGGCATCGAAATCGATGACGACGAAGATGATGCGATTCTCGGCGATGACGAGGCCGACCTCGACGGGGACGAGGACGTTGCCGGGGTGGTCGATACGGTCGATGGAGACGACGAGGACAAGTCCTAGGCCTTGACGCCGCGCCGTTCCCGCGGGCGCCGCCCGCAGCCGCCTGACGTCTCCAAGAACTCCCCCGAAAATTCCCCCAGAAACTCCTTGCCACGAAGCGGCGATTTACCTAATTTGCGCGCCTCCCGGGCGGGGGCCCCTCCCCAAGTGCGGTCCGCCCGCCCGTCCCGAACGATGGGGCCGTAGCTCAGTTGGGAGAGCGCTACAATGGCATTGTAGAGGTCAGGGGTTCGACTCCCCTCGGCTCCACCACCCTTCAAGCCAGAGAGTTTCAGTAAGGTGCCGAAAACCCTGGTAAATCGGGGGTTTTTCTAATTTCGTGCTCTTGCTTGGCGCCAGAAAATTTCTTGCCGGTCAAAGCCCTCGCGCCGCGGCGCGGTGTGAACGACCGGAACGAAGGGCTCATGGTCCCGGACTTCGCAATCGATGCGATCATCGACCGGCGGTCGGATCGCGTCACGGCAAGTTCCCGCTATTCGTCCAGGGACCGGTGGCCGCGACGGGCCGCGCGTGCGAGGAAGGGAATCCCTGTCCGGCGCAGGCGCCGGAAACGCTGAGAACAATCATGGAGATGGGCGCAGGCCGGTCAGGCGGCCGCGAATTTGCGGATCGCGACCGGCGCACGGCTCTGCTGGGCGTGCCAGAGATCGTACTGCATCTGCTGGGTCAGCCAGCTCTCCGGACTGCCGCCGAACGCCTCCGTCAGCCGGATCGCCATTTCCGGCGAGATGCCGAGGCGGCCGTTGAGCAGCATCGACAGCGTGTTGCGCGAGACCGCGAGCCCCTTGGCGGCCTCGGTCACCGTCAGTCCGAGGGGTTCGAGACACTGGCGCCGGATGAAGACGCCGGGATGGGGCGGATCGTGCATCAGCATGGGCGTTGCCTCCTCAATGGTAGTCCAGATAGCCGACATCGGCGGCATGGCCGTCCTTGAACCGGAAGATCACCCGCCAGTTGGCGCTGACCGTCACCGCCCAGTAACCGGCATATTCACCCCTCAGGCGGTGCAGCAATACCGAAGCCTCCCGGATGGGAGGTCTTTGCTTCGGCAAGACTGCGGGAATTTCGATACCCGAGAGGCGAGTTATAGTTTGCCCGCGAGACCCGGGTAATCTTTCGAGTATTTGTACAACCTGAAAATGCGCCCTGGTTTTGGCATTTTGAAGTCCAGAACGGTCTCGCCGCCGTCGGTGACCTCGAGAACCCGGTTGTTTTGCGCCTGTACCATCAGGACATTGCCGTTGGGCAGTTTACGCGCGCCGGACATAAAGGGCGCTTTCATTCCCTTCGAGCCATCGGAATTGTAGCTCCAGGTTACCTCCACGTCCTTCGACCAATCCCAATTGCCGGAGGCATCTACCGGCATCTTCAACCGCAGGACATCGGAATAGCTGCCGTCGAGAACGCCCATAAACAGCTCGCCCGGATTATATTTGCCATCGGGCCCGCGCAAGCCGCCATTGTTGAAGATCTGCAGCTCGCCCGTCTCGGGTATCCAATAGGCGTCGTGCTGCCAAAATAGAACCGTTTCGTCATCGGGGCCGCCATAGGTTCTGGGGCTGCCCCAGCGATACAGCAGATCACCCGCGGGGCCCTTGGCCTCCTCGGTGGTTGTGTCGTGATCGATCACCCAGATCTCTCCGAAGGTTGCAGAGGAAACGACGAGTTGTTTATGCGCGGCGTTGTAATCGATCGAGTTGGCGTGAAAGAGCTGGCCGTTGACAAAAAGACGGTCAATCCGGTCATAGTTCGGATCGATCCGTCTCTTTTTCTCCGACACCGATCCATAGTTCGGCTTGGTCGCGTCGACATCCTGCACCAGGTGATCGCGGCTGTCCCATTCCCAAACGATCTTGCCGCCGCCGCTATTCAGATCAGGCGCGATCTCGATCAGGCGTTCGGTGAAGACGAGCCCGCTGCGGGACGGCTTGCCCTTCCAGCCGAAAGCCGTTGCCTCCGCGACAGTGTTGGCATCATAGACGATGGCCACGATGTTTCCGTTTGGAAGCACCGTGAAGTCATGGTGCAGGCAGTACTTGCGAAGCTCGCAATATTCAAACTCCCAGAGGACCTTGCTATCCCAGTCAACGAGTTCCAGGACGCCGTTTGCGCCAACGGGGAAGTCCCTGAGCGCTCGCCAGTGGAGCTTTGCGGTGGTCCGCGCCAGGAGACCGTTTTCCAGAAGGTAGGCGGACACGCCCTCCGGCGCGTATCGTTCGTTGGTCCATACATGCACGAACTTGCCCGCCGTATCCATGAGATAGGCGTTCGGCTGCGCCTGCCGGCGGCCATTGTCGTACGAGCCATGAAAGAAGAGATAACCATCATAGGCCCGGTCATCCGCACCGGGGACAACCGGTCCCTTGACCTCGTTATAATCGCGCATCCGAAAGGAAGCGATGAATCGGGCAATTTTTCTGTGGTCGGGCGGACGGCCAAAAAATGCCGGCGGCGGGCCGGGTGGCCGAGCAAGTTCCTTCCCGGTCAATTGACCGTCACGATTATCGTCCAGGTGCGCCAGCCTCTGATGAGCAGCTGCGATTTCCGCGGCCGATATGGTGATGTCGGCGTCGTCATCGATGACATTGAAGACCCAGTTGCCGCGCACGATGTCCCAGATCCGGAATCGGCCGCCATGGGTTTCGTCGGGTGTCAGAGCCCCGTTTCCATCCTTGTCGAGCGTCGCCAGAACCGCAGGCGCCGCGGCAATCTCGTCCGCCGACAGCACTCGGTCGCCGTTAGTGTCCAGGGCGCGCTGAACGGTCGAGCTTCTCTTGGCAATTTCTTGCCGGCTTGGCGGTTGCTGCGCATCGGCCGGAAAAGACGTTACGGCAAGCGCCAAGGCAATCGATGCTGCTGCGAGACGTGTCTTCACAAAATCCTCCTTATGATATTGCCCATATGCCCGACCGCCCAATCCGGGGCACCCTGTTCTGGAGCCTCTTTTGCGCCATTTCCAAAGGGGCCTGGACGTAGGTGATTCGCCGAATCACTCCGCAGCCTGCGTCACATCCGTATTCTGCAACTGATGACGTATTCTGCAACTGATGAATGGCCTGGCGGCTGTAGGCCACCGCCTTGTCATGTTCGCGCAGGATCAGCTTGCGCTCGGGCGCCTGGGCGACCGCCTCCTGCTGCGCCTCGATGAACAGCTTGTCCTCCAGGAAGGCTTCCCGGTTGGCGTCGTGAAACGCGACGTTCGCCGGTCCGTCCACCGGCTCGCCGCGTACCGCGGAGGCAAAAAAGTAGTGATAGCTGTCATCGTCCGCCGCTGCGGAATAGCATCAGGTTCTCACCCATGATTTTGCGGGCGATTGGCCCGCTTTGGGTCGGAAATCGACTAGCTCGATGTCCGCTTCGCAAGCCTGTGTTTAGCCAAAATCGGACTCATCGATCCAATACTCCAATTGGCTGCCTCACGGCCGGCCGCCGGAAATTTCCCGGCAAGCTGATTTGGGGCGCTCCTTGAATTAGGCGCGGGGCCGGTTAGTGTGGTCACCATGAGGACCGGTTTGATTTGGGACGAGCGGTGCATGTGGCACGACACGGGGCTTTATTTCGGGCCCCATGAGGGCAGTTCCTGGGTGGAGCCAATTCAAAGCCCGGAAAACGCCGACGGGAAACGCCGCATCAAGAACCTGATTGACCGCTCCGGGCTCGGGTCCCGCCTCGCGGCTGTGGAATGTACCGCGGCTTCGGTGGACGACATCCTCCTGGTCCATACGCCGGAGTATCTGGCCGAGGTCCAGCGCGTAAGCGATTCCGGGGGCGGCAACCTCGCCCGGCGAACGGGAACGACCCGCCTCGGCAGTCAGGGGATCGAGATTGCCCTGCTCGCCGCCGGAGGCGCCCTCGCGGCCGTCCGCTCGGTTCTCGAAGGCGAGGTGGAAAATGCCTACGCTCTGATCCGGCCGCCGGGACATCATGCGGAGCCCGGCGAGGCGCTCGGCTTCTGTATCTTCGCCAACGCGGCCATCGCCGGCCTCCATGCCTTGGAGACGGGCGGATTGGAACGCATCGCGTTCGTCGATTGGGACGTCCATCACGGCAACGGGACCCAGGCGGTCTTTTGGGAGGACCCAAGGGCGCTGACCATCTCCCTTCACCAGGAAGACTGCTACCCGCCGGAATCGGGCGGCGTCGACGAGACCGGCGCCGGGGACGGCGCAGGCACCAATCTGAATATTCCCTTGCCGCCCGGATGCGGCGAGGCGGCTTATCTGGCGGCTTTCGATCGGGTGGTGCTTCCGGCGCTCGCCCGCTACCGGCCCCAGCTGATTGTCGTGCCGAGCGGATTTGACGCCGGCTTTCATGATCCGTTGGGCCGCATGATGCTCACCAGCCATAGCTTCCGCAAACTCGCCCGCCGCATCATGGGCGCCGCGGATGAACTATGTGGCGGGAAGCTCGTCATGACGCACGAAGGCGGCTATTCGCCGCACACCGTGCCCTTCCATTGTCTCGCCGTTCTGGAGGAAATGGCCGGGTTTCGGACCGATGTGATCGACCCCTATTCGCCGCCCGATACGGAGGAACCCGGCGAGGTGCCGGCTCATCAGGCCGAAGCGGTCGGCCGCGCGGCCGGCCTGGTCGAACGGATTCCCCTGCCGGGCTAGCGTTTGTGGGGCTCGCTGCCGAAAATGATCGTTCCGGCGACCGAGAACATGCCGCCGACCCCGTGGGCAACCGAGATATTCGCACCGGGAACCTGAGCCGGCGCGATACCGCGAACCTGCCGGACGCTCTCCTGAAGGGCGTACATGCCGTACATCCCCGAATGCATGTAGCTCAGGCCGCCGCCGTTGGTATTCATGGGCAAACCGCCGCCGGGCGCCGTGTTGCGGTCCCGGACAAAGGCGGCCGCCTCGCCGGGCTTGCAGAAGCCCAAATCCTCCAGCCCATAAAGGGGAACGTGGGCGAAAGCGTCGTAAATCATCAGATGGTCAACGTCGCCGCGGGAAATCCCGGCCTCGGAAAAGGCGCGCTCTCCGGACAACCGAAAGGCTTTCGACGACGTGAAATCGTCAAGCTGGCTGACCATGGGGCCTTCGGCGGCTTCGCCGGTTCCCAGAATATAGACCGGCGGCTGTGGAAAATCCCCGGCTCGGTCGGATGACGTCAGGATCAGCGCGCCGCCGCCATCGGTTCTCAGGCAGCACATCAAAAGCGTGAACGGGTAGGCGATCATGCGGGAGTTCATCACGTCGTCGACGGTGATCGGGTCCTTGAAGGTGGCCCGCGGATTCATCGCGGCCCATTCCCGCTGAACCACGGAAACCGGAGCCATGTCTTCCGGCTTCAAACCATAGGTCTCCAAATAACGGAGGACGGGGATGGTGAACATGGTCGGCGGGAGGCTGCCTCCATAGGGCACTTCGAACTGGCCGGCGAGCTTGCCGCCGATAAACTCCGGGAAGCCCTTGGCCTCGACCCGGGACTTGCCGCTTTCGCCGTGGGTGATCAAAACGGTCGTGCACAAACCGGCTTCGATGGCGGCCATGGCGTGCCTGACGTGAAGCATGAACGAACTGCCGCCGATGAGCGTGCCGTCCAGCCAGGCGGGGGTGATGCCGAGATACTGGGCGAGGACATCGGGCGCCTCGCCCGCCGATGCGATGCCGTCGATGTCCGCGGCGGCGAGGCCCGCGTCCGCCATCGCATTCAAGGCGGCGTCAGCGTGCAACTGAAGTTCCGACGTTTCCGGGATAACTCCCATGTCCGTCGTTTCCGCCGCGCCGACCACGGCCACCGTTCCGCGCGCCATGGCGTCACACTGCCGGTCTAAAGAACGGGAGGGTGATCTCGTCCGTCTGAGCCTCGAAGACCGCCTCGAGGGGCATGTCGAGCGTCAGCGCTTCCGGTGTCTGCTCGCAGCCGATGACGTTCGTCATCATCCGGGGACCTTCCTCCAGGGTCACGACGGCCACGGAATAGGGAGGTTCCAGGCCCGGCGCGGGAATATGGCTGATGACATAGCTGTAAAGGGTCGCCTTTCCGCTCGCCGCGAACACCGAGACGTTTCGGCTGCTGCACTTTGGGCAGAACGGACGAGGCGGAAAATAGGCGGTGCCGCAATCGCCGCACCTCTGAAGGCGAAGCTCGCCAGCCTGCGCGCCCTCCCAGAAATGCCGCGTTTCAGGTGTCGGACGGGGCAGTAAACGCTGCGTCTGATCGGCCATCCCGGCTCCTCAAAAAAAACAATAAATTAATTTCTCAATTAATTATTTAATTTGAAGAATACGTCTAATTTCGCCTATTGTCTACAAGCCGATTGATATGATAGCGTTGTTAATTGATTGAACAAACAATAAATTAACATGTTCCCTTGAACGGACAAGGTGACTGGAGATGAGCGTTGCGCGGCCGAACATCCTGTTCATCATTACCGATCAGCAGCGGGCCGACCACCTGAGCTGCGCCGGAAATCAGGTTCTGAAGACCCCTTATCTGGATTCCCTCGCCGGCCGGGGGCGGCGATTTGAAAACTTCTACGTCAATTCCGGCATTTGCCAGACCAACCGGGCGACCATCATGACCGGACAAACGGTGACCCAGCACGGCGTCCGGGTAAACGGCATTCCGATCTCCCTGGACTCGGTTTGTTACACGCATCTTTTGCGGGCCGGCGGCTATCGGACCGCCCTTTTCGGCAAGGCCCATTTCCAAAACATGACCACGGAACGGCCCAGTTTCCGGCAAGCTTCGGAGGATCTCGATCCGCCGCCGGAAGAACTGCGCGATTCCCGCACTCGAATTCGCTCCGGACCGGAATATGACCGTGAACTGAACTTTCAATACTCCCGCGACCCGGAAGCCGACGAACGGGAAGGCGACTATTACGGCTTCGAACGGTTCCGCGTCTGCACCTGGCATGGCGATGACGTGCAGGGCCATTACACCCATTGGCTCCGGGAGCGTTTTCCGGACGAGGCCGACAACCGCTCAAGCGTCAATCCGGAGCCGGACCCGCGCTACAATGCGCCTCAGGCACGGAAGCCCCGTATGCCGGAGGAACTGTATCCCACCAACTATGTCGCCGAGATGACCCTCGAGTATCTCGAGGAATACGCCCGTAGCGATCGGGAAAAGCCGTTTTTCATCCAGTGCAGCTTCCCCGACCCCCATCATCCGTTCACGCCGCCCGGCAAGTATTGGGACATGTACGATCCGGCGGATATCGAATTGCCGGCCTCCTTCTATCATCGGCCCCATGACCAGACGCCCATTCTGGCGCGCATGCACCAGGAGCTGGCGGACGGCACCGCAAACCGGGAATGGGTGCGGCCCTATGCCGTGACCGAGGACGAGGCAAGGCAGATCACCGCTCTCACCTACGGCATGGTCTCGTTCATCGACGACAGTGTCGGGCGGATATTGGCCAAACTGAAAGAGCATGGCCTCGATAAGAACACGGTCGTCATCGTCACCAGCGATCACGGTGATTGGATGGGCGATCACGGCCTCATGCAAAAGGCGCTTCTCCACTACCAGGGACTCATCAAGGTTCCCTTTATCTGGATGGAACCCGGCGACGAGTCGCCGGGCCGAATAGAGAGCGAGATCGGCTGCTCGCAGGATATTCCGAATACCATTCTGGCGCGGGCCGGATTGGCGCCGTCCGCGGGCATGCTGGGTGAAGACCTGACCAGGATCATGTTTGGCGGCGAGGCATCGAGGCGGGACGGTGTCGTTGTCGAGCAGGCGACCTCTCTGCCCCTTCCGGGGCGGGATCTGCCGATGCGCGTGAAGACTTATGTCGATCACGATTGGCGGCTTTCGTATTACGCCGGAGAGGAGTGGGGCGAATTGTACGATCTCAAGAACGACCCCGGAGAGATCGTCAATCTTTGGGCCTCCGAAGATCACAGGGTTACCCGGCTGGAACTGATGGAGCGGATGCTGAAGAACCTGATCCACTATGAATCCCGGACCCCTCTCCAGGTCATGACCGGCTGAGACTTATGGATTCCGCAATCGACACCCTTGAATCGACTCCGGGCCGAAAATCCGGGAATGGCGGCCGCCGCGCGCGCCGGGGACGCCCGTCATTGGCGGAAATCGCGAGCCGCGAGAGTTCCCGGAAGCTTTTGCTCGAATCGGCGATCGATGCCTTCGCCAGGCACGGATACGACGCCGTCACAACGGGGCTGATTGCCAGGAACGCCGGCATGGCTCAATCCATGGTCCACTATCACTTCAAGACCAAGGAACAAATCTGGAAGGCGGCGATCGAACAACTGATGCGCAATTTGGGCGAGCGCTTTCCCTTGGCGAATGACGAGTTGAAGGATCTGGACCCCGTCAACCGGCTCAAGGTGCTGGTCCGCCGGTTCGTGAGGATGAGCGCGTCGGATGTCAGTCTCAGCCGGATCATGGTTCATGAAGGAACGACCGCGGGTCCCAGACTGATCTGGCTCGCCGAGAAGTTTCTCAAAGCCGGGTTCGAACCGTTCGACGAGACGGTGGCGGAAGGGGTTCGAGCAGGTCAATTGAAGGACCTCCCGGTTTACGCCGTAACGCACACGATTATTTCGGCCGCCGCCATGACCTATTGCCTGGCGCCGGTCGTCGAGGCCACCCACGGCGTCGATCTCACCGGCGGCGAGGCAGCCGAAGACCTGGCCGACTCGGTTCTGACCATTCTGTTTGACGGCCTTCTCGCCGGGCCGAACGAACAAGGGGCCGGCCGGTAAATGTTTGCACAAGCCTTGGCCCGAACAGCCCGGATATACGGCACGCGGACGGCGGTGGTAAGCGAGGCCGGACGGCTGACCTGGCAGGAATTGGCCGGACGGATCGGTTCGGTTGCCGCGGGATTGCGGGAACTTGGATTGCAGCCCGCGGACAGGATCGCCGTTGTGGCCGGCAATTCTCCGGAACATCTCGTCATGATGTATGCCGTGGCGTGGGCGGGGTTTGTTCACGTTCCGCTGAACACCCGCTTGGCCATAGCGGAAATGAAGCAGATAGCGGATGAAGCCGAGGTCTCGGCGATTGCCGCCGACGGGGAGAACAAGGACGCGCTCGCCGCCCTCTCCGGCGCCGCTGCCAAATCCCCGGTCCTCATCGATCTCGATGGCGGAACCGGCCAAGGACATGGGCTTGACGCACTCGCCCGAAATGACGGCATGGAGCCGTGGAAAGCGGAGATGTGGGATCTCGCCGCCCTCTACTACACCGGGGGCACCACCGGCCGGCCGAAGGGCGTCATGATCAGCGACGGCGCATTGACGGTTCAAACCCTGAATTTGGTTAACGATCTCAACATCTCGTCCGAGACGGTTTACATCCATGCGCCGCCTATTTTTCACCTCGCGGGCGCCGGGGTGACTCACGCCTGCGCCTTCGCCGGCGCCATGCAGATTTTCCCGGCGGAGCTGTCTCCGGCCGAATTCCTGCAAACGGTCGCGCATCATGACGTGACCCTTGTCAGCCTGATCCCGACCATGCTGGCCGGGATGATGGAGGCTCCCGATGTCAGCGACGCCTTCAAGGCCGTACGCACTATCGTTTACGGCGCCGCGCCGATCTCCGAGGTTCTCCTCAGAAAAGTGATGGACCGGTGCCCTGAGGTGGATCTGGTCCAAATCTACGGCCAAACGGAATGTACGGGTCCTTGCCTCATATTGCCGCCGGAGCGTCATACCCTGTCCGGTCCGCTGGCGGGAAAGCTGAATACGGCCGGCCGGGCCAATATGACGAGCGAAGTCCGTATCGTGGATGAGAGCGGGCGACCCGCTCCACCGGGGGCGGCCGGGGAGATTTTGATCAGAGGGCCGTCCGTCATGCTGGGCTATTGGAAACAGCCGGAGGCTACCGAACAAACATTGAAGGATGGCTGGCTCCACACCGGCGATGTGGGCGTTATGGATGAAGATGGGTTTGTGCGCATCGCCGACCGGTTGAAGGACATGATTGTCAGTGGGGGCGAGAACGTATTCTGCGGTGAAGTCGAAAATGCCGTTGCCGAACATCCCGAAGTGATCGCCTGCGCCGTCATCGGGGTGCCGGACGAAAAATGGGGCGAGCGCGTGCACGCCGTCGTCGTGGTTGGCGATGGCGCGACCCTGTCGGAGACGTCTCTCCGCGAACACTGCAAAAGCCTCATCGCCGGCTACAAATGCCCGCGAAGCGCGACGTTCACAACCGATCCGCTGCCCTTGAGCGCGGTTGGGAAGGTCCGAAAAGACCTCCTGCGGGATCACGCCGCCGGTTAAGGGAGGAGACATGTTTCAGGACACCATGAGACGAAAACTGTTTTCCCAGGAACATGACATGTTCCGGGATCAGGTCCGGCGATTTGTCGAAACGGAAGTCGTGCCGTTTCTCGATGAATGGGACGAACAAGGCGTTGTTTCCCGCGGCGTATGGGAGAAGGCCGGCGCCGCCGGCATGCTCTGTCCGACCGTGCCGGAAGAATATGGCGGTGTTGGCGGCGACTACCTGTTCAGCGTCGTGGTCCTGGAGGAAATGGCCCGGGTCGGGGCGTCGGGTCCCGGTTTCAACATCCATTCGGAAATGGCGGCGCCCTATCTGGAGCGGTTCGGCAGCGAACATCAGAAAGCCCAGTGGCTGCCGAAGTTCGTCAGCGGGGAGGCTATCTCGGGGATTGCCCTGACCGAGCCGGGAGCGGGAAGCGATCTCCGCAGCATGGCGACGAGCGCCAGGAAAACCAATGCGGGCTATGTCTTGAACGGGCAGAAAGTCTTCATCTCCAACGGCCAGTTGGGAGATGTCTTCTTCGTCGCCGCGAAAACGAAAAACGAATATGCCACGGACAGCATGTCCCTGTTTTTGGTCGAAGCGGACACGCCCGGGTTCAAGCGGGGCAGGAACCTCAAGAAGATCGGCGCAAAGGCGCAGGATACGTCGGAACTGTTTTTCGACAATGTCGAAGTGCCCCATGAAAACCTCGTCGGTGAAGAGGAGGGGCAGGGATTTTTCCAATTGATGCATGGCCTCGCCCGGGAACGCCTGACCATCGCCGTCAGCAGCCTGGCCAAGTCGGAAGGGGTTTTCCGGGACACCGTCGCCTATGCCGCCGACCGGGAACTCTTCCACAAGAAACTGACCGACTTCCAAAACACCCAGTTCAAATTGGCCGAAGTCCACACGGAACTCACCGTCGGGCGGTGCCTGGTCGACCGGTTGCTGGAGGACTATCTGGACGGCGAACTGAGCGCGGACACGGCCGCAGCGGCGAAACTCTGGACCACCGAAATGCAGGGACGCACGGTCGATACCTGCCTGCAGTTGTTCGGCGGCTGGGGGTATATGTGGGAGTATCCCGTCGCCCGCGCCTACGCGGAGGCCCGGGTCGAGCGGATTGCCGGCGGATCGTCCGAGGTCATGAAATCCATCATCAGCAAATCCCTTTTCAGGAAAATGGATATCAAGGCTGAATTCAGCTAGCGGAGGGGACGGCGATGCCGGTCATCAAAATCGAAGATTATGGCGATGGCGTGCGCGGGATCGTGTTCGACCGTCCGGACTCCCCCCACAACTTCATGAACAGCGAAGTCGTACGGGAACTCCATGCGGCTGTCCGGCGGCTGGCGGCGGACGATGGCGTGAAGGGTGTCGTGATCGCCTCGGCCAAGAAGTCCTTTCTGGTCGGCGGTGATTTGAAGGAGCTGCAGGCCTTGAAGACGCCCGGGGATGCCGCCGCCATCATCGCCGACGTTCAGTCCTGTATGCGGGATATGGAACGGGCGCCCAAACCCTTCGTCGCCGCCGTGAACGGCCTCGCGCTGGGCGGCGGTCTCGAGGTTGCGCTTGCCTGCACCTATCGGATAGCGGCGGATGATTCGCGCCTGAAGCTCGGCCTGCCGGAGGTTTCTTTCGGCCTGATCCCGGGCGCCGGCGGCACCCAGCGGCTCCCCCGCCTCGTCGGTCTGGCGGCGGCGCTCCCGATCCTGGTCGAGGACCGGCGGGTGACGGCCGCCAAGGCTCTGGAGATCGGTCTCCTCGATCAGATCGTCCCGGCCGATGACCTTGCCGGGCAAGCCAAGGAAGCCATCCTGTCGAACACCGCGCCTCCGGATCAGCCATGGGACCGCGACGGGTTTGAGCGGCCCGGTCCGTCTCCGGCCTCTCGGGAAGGCCGGGACGTCCTGGACGCCATGTGGGCGAAAATCGGGCGCTTCAGGCCCGGTCTGGAGCCGGCCCCCCAGGCGATCATGGAAGCGGTCGAGGGAGGGTTGGCAAGGCCGTTCGAGGATGGGCTCAGGCTCGAGCGGGAGAAATTCGCCGGTGTCGCCGCGTCGAAGGTCGTCAAAAACAAGATCAGGACCTTGTTCCTCGGCCTCAATGACGCCAATGGGATGAAAGACCGGCCCGGCGACATTGCCCCCTATGACATCAAGAGCGTGGCGGTCGTCGGCGTGGGCCAGATGGGCTCGGGGATCGCCTACTGCGCCGCCGAAGCCGGGTATGACGTTTTTCTGCTGGAGGCCGACAAGGACCGGCTGGACGCCGGGGCCGCGGCGATTGCCAAACGGGTTCGGGGCGCCGTCGAGAGAAACCGCATGAAACCGGATGCCGCCGAGGCGATGCTGTCCCGCCTGAAACCGACGGCGTCGTACGACGATATCGCAGGCGTCGACATGGTGTTTGAAGCGGTCTCCGAAGTGCAATCGGTCAAGGATCGCGTGACGGCGTCGGCAAGCGCGGCTGTCGGCCCGGAGGTTCCCATCGCCAGCAACACGTCGACGATTCCCATATCCCGTCTTGCCGGCAGCGCCGCGCGTCCGGAACGCTTCATCGGGCTGCACTTTTTCGCGCCGGTGGACCGAATGAAGCTGGTCGAGGTCATCAAGGGCGAGCAAACGGACCGGCCGACGGTTGCCCGGGCGCTCGATGCCGTTGCCGGCATGCGGAAGACGCCTATCGTCGTGAATGACGGTTTGGGGTTCTTCACCAGCCGCGTGGTCGGGGCATATACCGGGGAGGCCTTCACCTTGCTGGCCGAAGGCCGGGCTCCCGATCTGATCGACGATGTCGCCCTCAAGGCCGGCATGCCCATCGGCCCATTGGCGATGGCGGATATCACCTCGCTCACGCTGTTGAAAGACATCGTTGCGTCGATTTCCGGCGATGGGTCGGCAACCGGCCTGAAAGGCCTGCGGCTCGCCGAGGCGCTCGAGAAACTGACGCGCGCCGGACGGACCGGCAAAGCCGGCGGCGGCATCTATGATTATGGTGAAACCGGTCCGCAACCCTGGCCCGGCCTGGCGGACTGTTTCCCGCGGGCCACCGAAGAGCTTGATCGGGAGACCATCGAGAAACGGCTCCTTTATGCTCAGTCGCTCGAGGCCGTACGGGCGATGGAGGAAGGCGTGATCGAGAACCCGATCGACGCCGACGTGGGATCGGTCCTGGGATGGGCGTTTCCGTCGGCCCATGGCGGTGTGATCGGGCTGATCGATACGGTTGGGCCGGCCGAGTTTGTTGCGGCGTGCGACGAAATGAAAGCCCGGTTCGGCGGACGGTTCGAGGCGCCGGCGATGTTGCGGAACATGGCCCGGCGCGGTCAGCTCTTTTTCCCGGCCTAGCACCATGGGACCGCTGTCGGGATATCGAATCGTCGAGCTGGGAGGACTGGGCCCTGCGCCCATGTGCGGCCTGCTGCTCGCGGATCTGGGCGCCGAGATCATCCTCGTCGAGCGTCCGGGCGATGCCGAGATCGGGGTCGATGCCGTGAAATCCATTGAACGCCGGGGCAAGCGCTCAATCGAGCTGGACCTGAAGGACCGCCGCTCGATCGAGATTGCCCTCAAACTGATCGAGACGGCGGACGGCCTGATCGAGGGTTTCCGCCCCGGCGTGGCGGAACGTCTCGGGCTGGGCCCGGATTCGTGCCGCGCGCATAACTCTAAACTGGTCTACGGGCGGGTGACCGGATGGGGTCAGGATGGGCCCCTGGCTCAAACCGCGGGACACGACATCAACTATATTTCCATTGCGGGCGCCTTGCATGCCATCGGACCCGCCGGCGGCCCGCCCGTGCCGCCATTGAATCTGGTCGGCGACTATGGCGGCGGCGCCATGTATCTGGCCTGCGGCATGTTGGCCGGCCTTTTGGAGGCTCAGGTGTCCGGACGGGGCCAGGTCGTCGATGCGGCGATGCTGGATGGCGCACTTTTTCAAATGTCGTTGTTTTTCTCTCTTCACGCGGCCGGCCGGTGGCGGGGAGAGAGGGGCGGCAATGATGTGGATGGCGGCGCCCCGTACTACCGGACTTACGAAACCCGGGACGGAAGGTTCGTCGCCGTCGGGGCCCTGGAGCAGAAATTCTACGAGGAACTGGTGAATGGACTCGGCCTCGACGCGGCCGGCCTTCCGGACCGCATGGACCCGAACAACTGGCCGAATCTGACCGCTCGCTTCGAAGCCGCCTTTAAGGCCAAATCACAACGCGAGTGGGGGGCGATTTTCGACGGGACCGACGCGTGTATCACACCGGTTCTGCCGTTGACGGAAGTTGCCGATCATCCGCATGTCATAGCCCGGGAGTGTATCGTGGAAATCGCCGGTCTTGCCCAGCCGCGCCCCGGTCCGCGCTTTAGCCGCAGCACGCTCGCCGATCCTTCGAGCCCCGAGGAGAAGGGAGCCAGCACCGCGGCAATTCTTGAGGAATTGGGCTTTTAGGCCATCTCGGACCGCAACGGAAAAGGCCCGGACGCTGGCTCTGCGTCCGGGCCTAACCTTTATGTCACTGCAATACGAAAGCCGGTACGGGATTATCCTTTCGCACAATCGGCAACTTTGTGTCCGGCCTCTTCCCAAGCCTCGACGGCGCCCGCATGAAGTTTCACGCCGCCATTGCAGATGCCATGCTCTTTATTGTCGACCGTTCCGTAGCGTTGCGCCTTGGCGAACGGCACTTTCCTCTGCAGGTCCGGGATGCTCTTTATGAATGCCGCCGTCAGCGCCTTGGCGAGTTTCTTGTCCATATTTTTGTGGACGAAGTCGCCGCCGGTATTCGCGACGGTCCGAAACATGTTGTCCTCGGAGATGATCCTGGCGTTTTCCCCATAGTGGGCCAATTCGCTGACCGGGAACATTGCCGGGGCATTACCGGGTGCATTCAAGTATTTTTGCCACGCCGCACCTTCATACTTGGCCTTGGGTACCGACACGATGTTGATCTTGCCGGCGGCCATGTAGATGGGCATGTACTCGGACGGATTGGTCCCCGGGCGGACAGCCGCATCCACCGACCGATCCAGGAAGATCGCGGTAGCTTGTCCCCACGCGACCTGCTTACCGGTGTAGTCTTTGCCGTCTTCAAGTCCGGCGGAAAGACGAATCACCTGACGGGCGGCAATCAACGCACCGCCGCGCGGCGGCCCGTTGTGGACGTTTTTCCCTTTCAGTTTGTCAAAGCTGTCGATTCCGGTGCTTTGGAAAGCGATCAGGTAAATGGACGCCAAATGGTAGGGATAGAGCAGACGAAGGTTTTCCGAGAGCTGTTTGCCCTTTTCCTTTCCAAGTCCCGAGTAGGGGCCGAGGCCTTTGGACATCAGAAACTGCAATATCATGGCGCCCGCGGTGATGTCGGTCCTGCCTTCGGCCACGTCCCGCATGGTCTTGGTCAGGGTCTTTCCGGTCTGTACCTGAATGGTCGCGATTTTATTTACCGCTGCGACTTCGGCGAGATTCTTTGCCGCGATATCCGTGGAGCCGCCAGGCGTTGCCGCGGTCATGGTAAGCTTGAGGCTCTGAGCCTGGGCACTGCCGGCGACAAGCAAGGCCGCCGCTCCCGCAATTAGTATAGATTTCACCAAATTTCTCCCTGTCTTACTGGTTGTCTAGTTTCACAAGTTCGATGCCGGACCATGTTAGCACCGGCATTTGGGGGAGTCTCCGGTTTTGGGCCGATAAACCTATCACTCCACCCAAAGGGGCGGTTGGGTCATCTAAACCGGGATTAATATTGGTCAGAAGCGGACCCTTGGGCGCGGAAGATCAAAATGGCTCAAAATCCCGAAGTTCCGGGATCACCTCCTCCGCGAACAGGCGGATGGAACGCATCAGATCATCCTCGGGCAGGTCGGCGAAATTGAACTCGCCCATGAACGTATTGAAGAGGCCGATTTCCGATGCGGCCCTGAGCTTTCCGGCAACCGTCTCCGGCGAGCCCACGAACATGATGTCGTGCTCGAATATGTAATCCGCGTTGAAGAGATTCAACCGGGTCTGGATCGACTTCAAATCGCCCCGTTCGATGTAGGGTGCGGTGTACCGCTCGAGGAGATCTTCGAAACTCTCTCCCTCTTTCCTGGGCGGAAGAAATCCCTCGTAGGCCCGCGCCGCCCGGTGGCGCGCGATCTCCATGGCCTTGTCGTCCGTCTCATCGACATAGACGACCGTGGAGTGGGCTATCTTTGGCTTGTGGGACCAGCCGGCCTTGCGCCAATCGTCGATATATTTGCGATAAACCGGTCCCGCTTCCTCATGGGGAAAGACCAGGAAGTAGCCGGTATTGATTCCTTCCCGTGCGCAAAATTCCAGTGTTTCCGGATCGCGGCTTTGCATCCAAAGCGGGGGATGGGGGCGCTGCATGGGCAGGACGGACAAATTCGCGCTTTTGGTTTCGAAGTTTTCGCCTTCGTAGCTGAAAGGCTGGTCTTCGCCGAACGCGGCGCGCAGGTACTTCACGAACTCCAGGGTGGGCGACTTCCGGTTCTCGTGGCTGCCCCCGAATGGTTCGAAATAAGCCGGATTGATCCCCGGGACCAGGCCAAGCTCCATCCGCCCGCCCAGCATTTGGTCGACGATGGCGATTTCCTCGACCAGGCGGAGCGGATCGTAAAGGGCGGGAATGTACCCCATGGGACCAATGCGCAGGTTCCGGGTTTTAACCCCTGCGCCGACGGAAAACAGGCTGGGCGCCGACATCCAGCTCTCATCGGGGCGGAAATGGTGTTCGACACAGAACGCATGGTCAAAGCCCACTTCGTCGCACAACTCCAGTTCCCGCCATAACTGCTCATAGCGCTGATGCGGACTCATGCCCGGCTTGGCCCAGACGTGGGAAAAATAGGAAAACTGCACCCTGACCAGCCTCTTTATAACAACGCGAGAATCTTCACGATTTTGCCGTCTAGGGCTGATCGACGGCATTGTTGCAGCCGCCCGGTCTCGAATGCGGGCATCTCTACTCGACGGGTTTCGGCGGCAGGGGCCCGGCCCCCCCGGGGGCCCGCCCCCCCCGCAAAAAAAAACCGTTTTTTTGCGCGGGGGGGGTGAACCCGGGGGGGGTAATTTAACCCCCCCCCGTGTTTTTTAGGGGGGCGCCCATTT
>JAPPFK010000081.1:62892-88684 GCA_028823885.1 Rhodospirillales bacterium
GGGGGGGGGGGGGGGGGGGGGGGGGGGGGGGGGGGGGGCCCCCCCCCCCCGCCGCGAAATCGATCCCGTTATTTGGCCTCGGGCGGGATCAACCGGGCTGGAATCTTGAAGCCCGCCTCCTTGTAGTAGCGGAGAGCGCCCTTGTGCAGCGGCGTGTTGACGCCGATGAACGGGGTTTCCTTCTTGATTTGCTTAAGAACCGCCGCGGATTTGTGTATCTCGTCGAGGTTGTCCCAAATCAACTTGGTCATCTTGTGGACGAGATCGTCGGACAGGTTCCTGCGAACGACGAACATGAAGGTCGCGCCGCCGGTGATGACATCGCCGCCCAGTTGTCCCGGATAGGTGTTCGCGGGAATCACTCCGGTCGTTCGTCCCGGCCGCGTGGTGTAGCGCTCCCACGCTTTCGATTCGACGAGGTCTCTGTCCGCGCCGAGAAGGCGGAACTTCTTGCGCGAACCGAGCTGTACGATGCTGGCCGAACCGGCGGCGGCCGGACGCACGTAGACGTCGAGCTTGCCGTCCATCATGGCCTGAAGTCCGCCGCCCCAGGGGAGACGAATGGCGTTGTAATCCTGGTTGGCCTTGTAGCCGGTGATGATGTTGATCATCAGCTCGGCCAGGATCGCCGCGGCGCCCGAAGGCGGGCCCGTGAACACGCGCTTGCCCTTGATGTCCTTCCAGCTGGTAATGCCGGAACCATCGAAGGTGACCGCGTGGAAGAGGTTCGCGTTGTAGCCCATTACCGAACGGATATTTTCGGACCCCTTTCGCGCAACGGCCTTCATTTGATCCGACTTGTACGGCCCGCGGCCGCCGCGCATCATGCCGTAAATCGCCGGCGGCAGCGGCATCATATCGATCTGGTTGCGGCCAAGCTTGATCGCCGACCGGGTCAGGGTCTGGCTGTCGTTGATCTGGACGCTGATACCCAGGTGACTGGAAAAAAGCTTCCCGTACACCAGCATCATTGCATGAACGATGTTGCCGGTTGCACCGGTGTCGGCGGTCATGATCTGAGCGGATTGCGCTGTGTTGGATGACATCGAGACGGCGCCGGCCATCAATGCGATGGCGGCGGTTGTCGACCTGATTATTCTCATGGCGTTGGTCCTCTCCTGTGGCGGGCGATTCCGCGCCCATGCCGTTACGGCATTCGGTTCATCGGTTTTTCGGCTCGAGAGATCTGCTGTCTCTCTTGGACCACTTTGGGGGCTGGATCACGCCCTGCGAGCCGGAAAGTGGCCCCTGATGATACCCTAAAAGGGTTTGTTGTCGCTATGTCTCGCAAGATGCAACCGGTTGCAACGATTGCCGATAGCTTCACCAAGGCTCCGGCCAAGCTGACAACGTACGCATATCAGGTTAACGGACGCACACCGATTCCCCCCTTGCCGCCACGCGCGCCCGGGCTAAATGAATAGAGGACTGCCGCCCCCGCCGGGCGGTTTTGGTTTGAAAGGGAGCTATGCGTTTTTGTACGACCTTTTTGGGAGGTGCCTCCCAAACGGGCGTTCTGGATGTGATGAAGGCGGCGCTGCCGTGGACCGGCATTCTGTTCCTGTTCCTGATCGCGATCACCCATATCCCGGAAATCTCCCTGTTCCTGCCAAGATTGCTGGGCGCGTGATTGGATGAGCCAGTTGTAGGTGCGACCAACTCAGGGCAGTGTTAGTGTGAGTGTCGAGACCCAATCCACCCGCCTAAAATGAACCGCCCCATGCTCAAGAGCACCTTTGTCCACCTGCCCGGCATTGGCCGAAAGAAAGAGCGAGACCTTTGGGCCGACGGGGTCCTCAATTGGGAATCTCTACTCGAACGTCTTTTGCTTCAGGCGGATCTGTTTGGAGACACAAACCCAAACGCATCCCCTCTAGTCCGTTCGCTGGAGGAGTCAATCGAAGCATTTGACAACGCCGACACTGAGTATTTTGCAGCCCGGCTACCGACGGCCGAACACTACAGGATCGCATTGTCTTTTCCCGACGAAACTTTGTTCGTGGATATCGAGACGACTGGGCTAAGCCTCTATTACGACGAAATCACGCTGATCGGGGCAAGCAAACAGGATCGCTATTATTGCTACACTAGCGGTACTGACCGATCAGAGATATTGGACGTGATTGGATCGGCAAAGTGTCTCGTCACATTCAATGGGACAATCTTCGATCTAAAGTTCATTCAAAAACGATTTGAAGCGCTTCGCATACCAAATGCTCACGTGGACCTTCGGTTCTTTTCACGGCGCGCGGGCTATTCGGGCGGTCAGAAGAAAATTGAGCGCGAACTGGGAATCGACCGGTCGAATCAGATCGTTGAAATGATCGGAGAGCAAGCCCCGCTTCTCTGGCACGAATACCGAATGGGTAACCAGAACTCGGCCAAGAAACTGGTTAGCTACAATCACGCTGATGTCGAGGGGATGAAGTCCATTTTCGATGTTGCCCTGAACAGGGTCCTCGACAAGGACGGTCTGCCAACGGATTTGGTCAAACTTCCTCGGTTCGGGACACACAAGAGTTCGGTTCGCTTCAGCAAAGCTAAATCCAAAAAGAAGAACAGTGTTTATGTACCCCGGTATCAACGGAGGCGTGGTCCGCTCATCACCTACGGCGATCTCAATGAAAAGGGTTTGCTGGATGATTTGCGGGTCGTTGGTATAGATATCACTGGATCGGAACAGCGGCCTTCCGGTTGGGCCGCTCTGAGGGGCGACCGCGCCCATACCGAGATGATCCACACGGACTTGGAACTGGTTTTCAAAACAATCCGTGAGGCGCCGAACATCGTCTCGATTGACTCGCCGCTCTCCCTCCCCGTTGGAAGGATTAGCGTCTTTGATGACGATCCGGGACGGAAAGAGTTCGGAATTATGCGGTGGTGCGAGCGGGAGCTAAAGCGCAGGGGTGTGAACGTCTATCCGTGTCTCATTCCCAGCATGCAGCGGGTAACGCAACGAGGTATACGGCTCGCAAATGCACTCCGAGCGATGGGAATTCCGGTGATTGAGAGCTATCCGGGTGCAGCCCAAGACATTATGGATATCCCTCGAAAGCGCGCGGGGCTCGCCTACTTGGCGAAGGGGCTGGCGGATTTCGGTGTCACTGGGCGCTTTGCCGACAATTCGGTGACCCACGATGAGTTGGACGCCATCACGTCCGCGGTCGTGGGCCTGTTCTTTTGGAGTGGACGTTTCGAGCCGTTGGGCAACGAAGACGAAGATTACTTGATAATCCCAGACCTGACCCGCTCCAACGAGCAATGGCTCAATCGGCAGGCGATTGGGATCAGCGGACCAATTGCAGCGGGTAAAACGACCTCAGGCCGGTATCTGGAGTCAAGAGGCTACCAATATGGTCGCTACAGTCAGGTTCTTGAGAACGAGCTCAAGCTTCTGAAACCGCGCAAGAAGATATCGCGCAAATCGCTCCAAACGTTCGGTCAGGAGGTTAATGAAAAGAAAGGCCAGAGTTGGCTGGGTAAGAAGTTGGTCATCCTATTGGGCGACGACGACAGGGTCGTGATAGACGGCATGCGCTTTCCGGAGGATCACGCTTTCATGGTTGAAGCTTACGGACCCGGCTTCAGGCACCTTCATATCGATGCCAGCGAATCGGTTCGAAAAAAGCGGTATACGAAGGGAAAATTGTCTGTGGCGGAGTTCAAAAAGGCCATCACTCACCCGGTCGAACGAAACACTACGACGTTGAAAAGAATCGCGGATTCCGTCGTCAACAACGACGGCGATATCAAGGCCCTTTACAGGAGAATCGGGCGGGCTATAAAAACATAGGGTTTCGTTGGGGAGTGCGAATTTGTGCCCGTAACTGTGGTCGTTGGCGGTCAGTATGGGTCTGAAGGTAAAGGAAAAGTCGCGCTAGAGTTTGCGAAAGCCGAATCCGCGACGGTTGCTATTCGGATTGGCGGCTCAAATTCCGGACATACGGTTATCGATGACGAGGGTCGGGCGCGCGCGTTTAGGCACCTGCCAACCGCTTGCATATTGCCTGATGTTACCAGCGTCATTGGGCCGGGTTCGTATATCGACAAGGCTGTCCTTCTGCGCGAGATCGAGGAGACCGGTCTTTCTAAAGAGCGGCTGCTCATCGACGAGAACGCTGTTCTCATAACCGACGAACACAAACAGTATGAGAAAGATGCGAATCTTCGCGGAGAGATAGGTTCCACGGGGAGCGGAACGGGCGCGGCGGTCATTTCACGCATCATGCGCCGGGTGCCGTTGGCGATGGCCGATAGTGATCTCGATTTGGCGAGTGTGGCCACGGTGACCAAAGTGCGCTCGTATTTGAGAGACCGCTTGTCTCGTGAAGAGCGATTGATCATTGAGGGTACACAAGGTTTTGGCCTTTCGCTTCTTCATTCCGACCACTACCCGAAGGTCACCAGTCGCGACACCACTGCGGCGGGCTTTGTCTCCGAAGTGGGCTTGAGTCCGCTCGATGTGGATCAGGTGGTAATGGTTCTTCGCGCCTTTCCTATCCGGGTGGCCGGTAAACAGTCGGGGCCGTTACCAAACGAAATTGACTGGGAGACCATCGCCCGCGAATCCGGCAGCGACGAGATATTAGAGGAGCGAACGACGGTGACCGGCAAGGTGCGTCGAGTGGCCCGCTTCCATCCATCCGTCGTTCGGGCTGCAATTGAAGTCAATAGCCCTACACACATAGTCATGAACCATTTGGATCACGTTGACTGGTCGTGCAGGGCGAACGGGGGATTGACACCGAGGGTTGAGGATTTTCTAAAGACTATTGAGAAAAGTATCGACCAAACCATCGACATGATTGGTATTGATCAGCTGACAATCCATTCCCGTATACAATCAATGGCGCAATAAGGCGGGGTTTCCATGGCGAAATGGTCGCTGGAAGATCGAGAGAAAGAAGAACAAAAGCGACTCGAGGAAGAATTTCCAATTCTCGAGGTCGAAAATCCAGAGGATGGATTTCAAGGGGTGCTCCTGAGTGACAAGATTGACCTACTAGCTCGTCACCACAACCTGATTGCTCCCTACAACGACGAAAATTTGAAGTCTGCCGGCTATGAACTGACTGTGGGCGACGAATATTATTTGGGAAACCAAAAATTTCACTTAGGTCGTGAAAGCAATAATGAGATCGTAATTCCGCCCTTTGAAGTCGTGGTGATAAAGACTGCGGAAACCATCTGCCTTCCACGGTTTTTGATCGCCCGATGGAACCTACGGGTTCGGTGGGCATATAAGGGTCTGCTCTGGATTGGTGCGGCCCAGGTAGACCCGGGGTACCGGGGTCACTTATTTTGCCCAATCTACAATCTGTCAAACCAAGCAGTCGCATTGCCCTTTGGCGAGCGAATTGCGTTGATGGATTTCGTCAAAACTTCACAGTTTGATCCATCAAAATCCCAAAAGTACCCAGGCAATTCGCGCCCGCTTCTAGACTCGTTCTTCAAGGATGGGACGTTAACAAGCGCTCTTTTTCAGGAAGTGCCGGGTAAACTGTTCGATTTTGAACATAAAATCTCAAGTGTGGAGACTAGGCTAAATGTCTTTACGTCAAGCGTAATTGTCCTAATTTCGGTGCTGATTGCCTTGATAAGTCTATTGCTCCTAAATGGGGGTGAAATTCTGGAATCGGTGCCTATATGGGCGCCCGTTGTAGTTTCGCTATCGGTTTTCGGCTTTGTGTTCCTCTTGATGGACACGTTGAGCAAGAGGCCGTTGCTATGGTTAGGCAGCAGGGTGTTCCAAATATTTCCATCTCAAACGAACACTCTTCGTTCATTTCACAAGAAAAGTTTTTGGACGGGTATTGGTATTTCTATTGCCGTTGCCGCGGTCATCGGCGGACTAACATTTTGGCAGCTTAAGTCTCAATTCGAGAGGTTATACGTAAAAGGTGTGGCAACCACTGAGCAAATACAGACGGTGTCGGACAAAATCGACGACGTCGGAAAGACGCGAGTCACAATTGATGAGCTTGAGAAATTGAAAGGTCGATTAGACGCACTTGAAATGAGTATTCGAGGTGGACCCGACACCACTCCGCGATGAAACGGATCGAAATCTGCGGTGGAATAGCTTCCGGTAAGACAACGTTGGCCCGGCTATTCGAAATCGATGAATTCGGCTCTGTCTTCGAAAATTTCAAGTCGAACCCGTTCTGGGAAATATTCTACAAGAGCCCTCCTAGCTACGCCTTTGAGACCGAAGTTACATTCACTCTTCAGCATTACCATCAGATTAAGATCGCTTCAGCGCCCCGGAATGGAACGGTCGTAAGCGATTATTCAAGCGTTCTCGACCTTGCCTATGCCCACGTATCTCTGAGTGGTCGGCAGCTTGAAACCTATTTGTCGGTTCACGGGCAGGTGGTTTCGGAAATTGGCCAACCAGATCTACTGGTTCACCTGCAGTGCGGCGCTGATGAACTGCTGCGGCGAATACGCAACCGCAATCGATCAGAAGAAGCAGCGATGACAGTCGAGTTTCTGGAAGACCTAAACGCGAGCTTGAATGAACGGGTGGAAGAGTTTAGCGCCGCTGGTCAGAAGATTGTTTCCATCGATAGCGAAGCATGCAACTTCGCTGACAATGCCGAAGAGGCAGCGCGGGTAGTTTCCGAGATCACCAACTCGCTTTAGGCCGCTAATACTCGGACACGTTTCCCGCTACGTTGCCGCGTATAAGCCGACTCCATCGCCATATTTTTGGATGACGACTTTCGCGACGCTGTAGATGTTGAGGTCCTCCATACCATTCGAACACTTCGCCACATCGACCACACCGGAAGCTGTTTTCCCAACGCTCGACCTCTTCCTTGTTATGCGCAAACCATCCGGTGCGATACTGGAAGACCACGATGGCAATGCCGACACCAACGCGGTCATGGAAATCGTCTGCGGACACGGCCGGCCCGCGCACGGGATCATTCTCTGCGGCACCATCCGCCGGTAGGGGCGCACCTCACCCTAATCCGACCTATTCCCTCTCCCCCTTCTTCAGGGGGAGAGGGGACAATTCCCCCTTGCCCCCACGCCCGCCCGAGCTAAATGAATAGGTCAGTGCCGCTCCTCACCGGGGCGGCGTTTTGCGTATGAAGGGGGAGCTATGCATTTTTGTACGACCTTTTCGGTGCGTTACCTCCCAAACGGGTGACAATAAATGTCTATTAATGTCCATGAATGACTATTAGAACGAAAACGGCCGAATTGGAAAATATTTATAAATCATGATATTTCAACACCTTACAGCTATGCAAAAAATGCATGGCTCGCGCCCGGGAAACAGGGGATTTTTGATGTCCGCGTTCGACAGGAAATCATCATGAAGAAATTCGCATTCCCGGCGCTCGCCGCCGGCGTCGTTCCGGGACTGCTCGCCGGCCTGTTGCCGGTCATCGGAATCCGGTTCGGGGCCGGCGCCTTCGAAATCGCCGGGCGGAACCGGGCCGGCCGGGCGCGTGACCCGCTAGTACTCCGAGACGTCCCCCGCTTCGTTGTCGAGGATCATGAAGGCGTCGAAGTAGGTGATTTCGGGAAGCGCGCCGGTGCGCTCGCGGACGGCTTCCCGCCATTCGGCATCGTGGGCGGCCTCGGCCGCCTCGCGGCTCTTCCACAGATAGAACCCGGAGAGCCATTTGCCGTCATCGCTCCACATGAAGTGCTTGCGGATCAGGTCCGGCTCGGCCCGCCATTTGGGAATGACGCTCCTGGCATCGAGGACGATGTCCGCCCGGTCCGCGCCGTCGGGCGCCGGGTACCTGACGAATTCTCCGATCATCGGCGCCGCTCCTGCTTCGCTTTCCTGCCGGCGTCGGTCTCCGGCTCCCATACCTTCTCGTGGGCGGCGTGGGCGTCCTCGTCCCAAACGTGTTCGGTGCCTTCGCCCATGAACACCACGAAGGCCTCGGCGCCGTCCGGGTATTCGTAGGGACCATGTACCTCGTCCCAGCCGAAGATGTAGTCGCCGGGCCGCAAGTCCTTGCCGGCGACGCACATGCGTCCCTTGAGGACGCAGATGGAGTGCCAGCTCTTGTGGGCGTGGGCGGGCTCGACGTAGCCGGGCGGGAACTTGACCTTCATGTCGACCCGTTTCATCGCCTCGTCGATGGCGAAGACCTTCACCTGCACCCCCTCGGGGAGCGTCAGGAAGTTGGCGTCGACATCGTCCTGCCAGGGAATTTCATCGTCGTGGATGGCCTTGAAGGTATGGTCCATTCGGTCGCTCATCTGCCTCTCCCGTCACCGCGTGCCGGCCCTATCTTTTCATCAAATCGGCCGGGAAAACCAGCGTTTCGATTTACGCGCCGGGCGCAAGCGCCTACCATCCGGGCCAGCGGGAGGAAACCGATGATCCAATATCCCCTGATCAACGCCGCCGATGTGGAGCCTCTAGGCGTCGGCGCGGAAGTTGATTTCAAGCTGCCGATCACCAAGCGGCACGGCAGCTCGACGGCCGCCTTTCACACCCGGTTCCCGCCGGGCGCCGGCCTCGGCGGGCATCTCCACCGGAACTGCGACGAAATCGCCGTCCACCTGAGCGGGACCGGCCTCGCCGGCCAGAACGGCGAACGGGTGGCGGTGCGCCCCGGCACCTGCCGGGTGGTGCCGGCCGGCGTCGAGCACTCCTTCGTCAACACCTCCGAAACCGAGGACGCGCTGGTCGTCGGGTTCTTCGTCGGCTGCCCGACCCTGGAGGATACCGGTTTCGAGATGCACGGCGAGGCGCCGCCGGACGGGCGGGCCGCCGACGCCGACACGTTCTCGGAGGGGCTGATGGTTCATCTGGACGACGTCAAGCCGGAGAACATGGATGAAGGGGACGGCTGGATGATCAGTGATTTCCGGCTGCCTATCAGCGGCCGTATCGGCTACGGGTCGACGCTGTTCCGGGCCAGGTTCATGCCGGGGGCGGTCCACAAGAAACACGCCCACCGGAACTGCGAGGAGATCTATTTCGTCATCTCCGGCCGCGGCCTGGCGGGCGCCGGCGACGACCGTGTCGAGGTGCGTTCCGGTGATTTCCACTACATCCCCGCCGGTGTGGAGCATTGGCTTCACAATCTGTCCGGGACCGACCCCATCGAGGTGGTTGGCATCTACATCAATGCCGCCTCCGTGGAGGCGACCGGCTACACCTATCTGGGCGACGTGACCGAGGCGGACCTCGCCGCCGCCCGCGCATAGGCCGGGCCGGAGAATTTCAAGCCAGGGAATTTCAGCAATGACCCGAATACTCATCGTGACCGGCGGCAGCCGGGGGATCGGCCACGAAACGTCGGTGGGCGCGGCCCGGCAGGGCTGGGACGTCTGCGTCAACTACCTGGGCAACGAAGAGCGGGCCGGCCAGACCGTCGCCGCGATCCGGGAGGCCGGGCAGCGGGCCATCGAGGTAAAGGCGGACATTTCCGGGGAAGAAGGCGTGCTGCGCCTGTTCGAGACCTGTGACGCGGAATTGGGCGTGCCCTACGGCCTGGTCAACAGCGCCGGTATCGTGGCGCCCTATGGCCGGATCGACGAGGTGGCGTCCAGGGACATCCCGCCGCTGATGGACCTCAACATCAACGGCACGCTGCTGTGCACCCGCGAGGCCATCAAGCGCATGTCGACCCGGCACGGAGGAGTTGGCGGGAGCATCGTCAATTTGTCCTCGGCATCCTCCCGGCTCGGCGGCGCCGGATACAGCGTGCCCTATGCCGCGTCCAAGGGCGCCATCGACAGTTTCACCTGGGGGGTCGCGCAGGAAGTCGCCGGGGAGGGGATCCGGGTCAACGCCGTCAGCCCCGGGGTCATCGACACGGAAATGCAGCCCGAAGGCCGCGTCGAGAATGTGGGCCCGACCTTGCCCATGGGCCGGGCCGGGCAGCCGGACGAGGTCGCCAGGGCGATATTATGGCTGCTGTCGGATGACGCCTCTTACGTGTCGGGCAGCAATTTGAACGTTTCCGGCGCGCGCTAAGGCAAAAGGAAAAGGCCCGCCTCGGAAGAGACGGGCCTTGATCGCATCCGGCGCAAGGCCGGCGGCGAATTCCTAGTAGGTGTACTTGTACGGCAGCTTCACGCCCATCTGTTCGGCGATCTCGATATACCGCGAGAACACCTTGGTGCCCTGCAGGCCCTGCTTGTCGTAAAGTTGGGCCTTCTCCTTGGACCAACCGCCGAGAGCCTTGGCCATGACCGCGCGCTCGGAGAACGGCAGGGTCGTGACCGTGCTGCCATCCCTTTTAAGCGCCGCCAGGGAACTTTCAAATCGCTTGGTGGATTCCTTGGCGGTTTCGACCATCCATTTTTCGGTCTCCTCGGAAATGATCTTCTGCACCTCCGGCGGCATCTTCTTCCAGGTGTCGCTGTTCATGCTCATCTGATAGAGGAACGTGGAACCCCAACCGACGACCTTGTAGTGCTTCGCCGGCTCATCGAGCTTGAAGCCCTTCCAGGCGGTCGGGAAGATGACGAGGCCTTCATACACGCCGGACTGCAACGAGTTGTAGGACTCGTTGAGGCTGGTCTGAACGACCGTCGCGCCGGTGAACTTCAGCCACGGCAGGTTGAGGCCGGCGCCGGCAATCTTGCGGCCCTTGAGATCGGTCATCTTTTCCCAGGGGAACTTGGTGCCGAGGCCATAGGACGAGAACACGCCGCCACCGAGCCAACGCTGGTTATACTTGGACAAAGCGCCCGTCCAGTGCGGGAATTCCTTGTAGAGTTGGCGCGAAATCTTCAGCTGCGTCATCGGATCGTCGGTGACGAAGGGGATGAAGAAGTTGAACGCCAGTTGCGAAGCCTTGGTCGGCTCGAAGCAGGCGCACCACAGTCCGATGTCGAACAGGCCTTTTTGCACGCCTTCGAGGACGTCGAACGGGCCCGAGACGGTGTTCCACAGCTTGGTGAAACGAATCTTGTGGCCGGTTTCCGCCGCGACGCGTTTGGACACGGTCGGAACGAGGTAACTGTCGGCCTTGAAGATCGGTTCCAGCGGCTTCATCGCTTGCCCGGAACCAATTTTCAGGGTGAAGGTATCGGCATTCGCGACGGATGCCGACGCCACGACGGCGGCGAGGGCGAACGCCCCATAGCGAATTGCTTTCCTAAAGCTAGTCGAAGTCATTCATTGATCTCCCAAAGTGAAACCCCGGGGGGTGGGTCCTCCTGATCCGTACCTTGCAACGGATGCGGGGTCGGTCTACAGATGGAGGCTAGAGAAACATAATACATGATGGAATGGCAATAGCTTACGTGCCGGTGCGTACCCGGGCCCACGCAATCGCCAACAGCCTGGAGAAGCGCCGGATATTATGCTTAAGCTATGTGCCGGAATGCCGAGGATAACCTCATCGCCGCTCGGGAGGCCGCCGACACATGAATGAAATTCCCGCTGGTCAACGGGATATCGTCACCCGCTCGACCAACGTCCTGAGCACCATTTCCGCCTTCTGGGCGCTATTGCTCGCGGCAATCTTTCTCTGGGACATCATTGGCCGCGAGGCGTTCGGCAAGCCGTTCTTGGGGACCCACGAGATCGTCGGCAATTCGATCGTCGGAATCCTCTTTCTGGAGCTGCCCTCGACGATCAAGCGCGGCGCCATGCTGCGGACCGTATTCGTCTACGACTCCGTGGCGGTGCTGTGGCGGCGGGTTATCGACAGCTCGTCGTACATATTGGGGATTTTGCTGTTCATCGCAATTATCTGGGGCGGCTGGGGCACCATGCTCACCAGCTGGGCAACCGGCGAGATCGAAGGCGCGGGCGCGTTCGAGGTGCCCATTGCCCCGGTGCGCACCGTGATCATCGTGTTCAGCGCTATCTGCGTGCTGGTCTACCTCCAACTTCTTTATCACACCGTCACCGGTAAAATCGACTACCAGCAGGCAGAGCCGGAGCCGCAGCACTAACCGGAAACCAAGCCAAAACCACAACGTAAATCGCCTCAGGGGAGCCGCTTCGTGGATCCGACAATCGTCCTACTGATCATTCTGGTTTTGCTGATCGGCCTCGTCATCGCCGGCCTGCACATTGGTCTGGTGCTCGGAATGGTGTCCCTATTGGGCACCTATCTGCTCTTTTTCGATATGACCATCACGCTGGAGTTGGCGAACCAGTCGGCTTATGCGGTGCTCCGAAACTCGGTTTTCGCGGCCATCCCGCTGTTCGTGCTCATGGGCGAGTTCATGAGCAAGTCGGGGATGGCGACCGATCTCTACAAACTCGCCAACTACTTCCTGCGCAAGCTGCCGGGCCGTTTGGCCGTCGCCACGGTGTTCGGCAATGCGGTGTTTGCCGCGGTTACCGGCGTCAGCATTGCGTCCGCCATGACATTTTCGCGGATCGCTTACCCGGAAATGCGCCGCTTTGGCTACAACCGCGCCTACGCGCTCGGGTCCATCGCCGGTTCGGCCAGTCTCGGCATGCTCATCCCCCCGAGCGTACTGTTGATCGTCTGGGGTATCGTGATCGAGCACTCGATCGGTAAGCTGTTCCTCGCCGGATTCATTCCCGGAATCATCCTGGCCTTGCTGATGGGCGCCTATTGCACCGTCCGCGCCGGGATGAAGAAGGAACTGGCCCCCGCCGTCGCCGAAGATCTGGAACAAAAGCCCACCGGCAAGCAATTCGTCAGCGGCATGGGCGTGGTGGTGCTGATCCTGCTGGTGCTGGGCGGTCTGTTCGCCGGCTTCTTTACGCCGTCGGAATCGGCAGCGGTCGGCTGCGGCGGCGCCATCATCATTTCCCGAATCAAGGGGCTGACCCTGCGGGAATACCGGGAAGCCATCATAGATTCCGGCAAGACCATCGCGCCGATCATGTTCCTGCTGATGACCGCCGCCATGTACGCCAAGTTCCTGGCCCTCGGCAACATCATCGAGATCATCCAGGATTTCATCAACGGCTTCGGACTTGGCCCGATTGGCGTGACCATTTTGATGGTGGTCATATGGCTGCTCATGGGAACCCTGATCGACTCGCTGTCGATCATTCTGCTGACCGTGCCGATCTTCTGGCCGATCGGCCAAGCCGCCGGCTGGGATGTCAACGCGTTCGCCATATTCGGCATTCTGGCCATTGAAGCGGGGTTGCTGACGCCGCCGTTCGGCTTGCTGGTCTATACGGTGAAAGGGGCGGTTCCCGATCCATCGGTCAAATTGGGAGAGATCTTTGCAGGATCGATCCCCTATTGGCTGTTGATGCTGGTCGTCATGATCATCATCTGGGTGTGGCCGCAGACGGCGACTTTCCTCGCCAGCTAGACATCCTGCTAATTGTTGCAATGCCGACCGTAATGTGACGGAGTCGCCGGGCTATGGACGGTTCTCACGGCAAGGCGGCAGGCTGCCGCATTGGCATTGACACCGGCGGCACGTTTACCGACATCGTGCTGGTCGGCGACGCGTCCGAAGGCATCCAGGTCACCAAGGTGCCGAGCACCCCGGAAAACCCAGCCGTCGCCCTTCGCCGGGGCGTGGCGGAAATCGTCGACCAGACAGGCCATTCGATCGAGGATGTGGCCACCCTCTGCCATGGCACGACGGTCGCCACGAATGCGTTGCTGCAAGGCGGAATCGACAACCTCGCGCTGATCGTCACCGAAGGTTTTCGGCACGTACTCGAGATTGCGCGGCAGTCGGTGCCCGAGGGATATGGCAACTCGTATTTCTGGGTAAAGCCGGACCGAATTGTTCCCGTCCACCGGGTTTTTGAAATCAAGGAGCGGCTCGATTTTCAGGGCAACGAGGTCCGGGGCCTGGACGAGGACAGCGTTCGGGAGGTCGCCCGCCTGTTGGAGAAATACCGGCTTTCGGCCGTGGGCGTCTGTTTGTTGCACAGCTATGCGAACCCGGCCCATGAACGGAGGGTGCGGGAAATCCTCGAGGATGCCTGCCCGGGGGTGACGGTGTCCTTGTCGAGCGATGTCTGGCCCGAATACCGGGAGTATGAGCGCGCCATGACCACGCTCGTGGATGCCTTCGTGAAGCCGGTGATGCGCCGCTATCTCTCGGATGTTTCCGAACAGCTGCCGGGTGTTCTCAAGGAACGGCCGTTCCTGGTAATGCAATCTTCGGGCGGGGTCTTGAGCGCGGGGCAGGTGGCCGAGAAGCCCATCTCGACCGCGTTGTCCGGTCCCGCGGCCGGCGTTGTCGGCGCCCGTGCGGTCGGTGAGGCGGCCGGCTTCAAGAATCTGATCACCCTGGACGCCGGCGGCACGTCGACCGACATTTGTCTCGTGGAGGGCGGTGCGCCTCAGCTTACCACCGATGCCTCCATCGGACCCTTTCCGGTTCGCTTGCCGATGATCGACATACGAACCGTCGGGACGGGCGGCGGCTCCATCGCCTGGGTGAACCGCGAAGGCCGGCTCAAGGTGGGACCGCAGAGCGCCGGTGCGTCCCCGGGACCCATGTGCTATCCGGACGGCGGCGACGCGCCGACCATCACTGACGCATCGGCGGTGCTGGGCCGCATTCCGCCCGAGCTCATCGGCGGCGGCATCCCGCTGAACGTGCAGCGCGCGCGGGATGGAATTTCGGCATTGGGCGAAGAGTTGGGCGGCGGTCTGAGCGCCGAACGGCTTGCCGCCGGGATTATCGAAATCGCCAATTGGAACCAGGCCAACCTGATCCGCCAGATGACCATCGAGCGTGGGATCGACCCCAGGGACTTCGCGTTATTGTCGTTTGGCGGATCGGGGCCGGCGCAATCGCCGGCGGTCATCGGGCTTCTGGGGATCGGCACCTGTGTAGTGCCGCCGAACCCGGGCAACCTCTCGGCGCTTGGGTTGCTGATGGTGGACTATCGGTCCGACCACGTGTTCACCCAGGTAACCGACCAGGACGACCTGAACCCGGCGGCGGCGGCGGACATATACCGGACCCTGGAGACGGCGGCGGTGGATACGCTGGCGGCCGACGGCGTTGCCGCGGGAGATATCACCCTGCTCCGCCAGGCGGATATTCGTTACCGGGGCCAGTCCATGGAAGTGCGCGTCGAGGTGCCGGGCGGCGAGTTGACGGACGCCCTGCTGGATCGGATGGCCGAGAATTTTCACGCGGCTCACGAGCGGACCTTCGGTTATTGCTACCGTGACAGCCAAAAAATCGAGCTGGTCAATTTCCGTGTTTCAGGCCTCGGTCCGGTGTCGAAACCCACGCTGAATGCCGGCAAGTCCGCTCCGGCGGATTTTCCGCCGCCCGCCGAGACACGCCCGGTGTTTTTCGGCGAGGCGTGGGTCGAGACGCCGGTTCATCTCCGTGGAAACCTCGAGCCGGGGATGAGCGCGGCCGGTCCCCTAGTGATTCAGGAATTCGGATCGACGACGGTGGTTTTCCCCGGCCAGTCGGTATCCGTCGACGGCAATCGAAACCTGCTGGTCCTGCCGGCGGGCAACGGGAATCCGGTGTAGCGCCATGAGATGGACACCGGATCAGGAAGCTGACATCGCCGCACTTCGCGAGCGCGCCAAGGCGGTCGATCCAATCATCCTTCAGATCGTCGAAGGGACGCTGAATTCGATCGAGAGGGAGATCGAGTTTGCCGTCGAAAGGACGGCCCGGAGCCCGATGATCCGCGAGGCCCACGACTATCGGGTCGGACTCTTCGACCGTTTTGCCCGCAAGCTGACCGGCCGGTCCTACTCGGCCATGCCCGAGGCGGTGCTGCGCGACTACCCGCCGGAGACCATGAAGCCGGGTGACGCGTTCTTCATGAACGACACCTATGACACCGAGGGAGCTATCGGCCACCTGCCCGACATGTGTTCGACGGTGCCGACGTTTCATGACGGTTCCATCGTTGCCTACATCCAGGTCTTCGGCCACCACGACGATATCGGCGGCAAAGTGCCGGGCTCCATGCCCGGAACCGCGTTGTCGGTCTTCGAGGAAGGGCTGATGATCCCGCCGATCAAACTCTACGACCGGGGTGTCCGCAACGATGAGGCGTTCAAGATCATCCGCCGCAACAGCCGGGTGCCGGAAATGCTGGAGGCGGATGTCGACTCGGAAATGCAGGCCATCCTCATGGGGTCGGGACGGATGACCGAGCTGTTCGAGCGGTTCGGCCGGGAGACGGTAGAGGCTTGCTTCCAAGCCATCTTCGACCGCACCCGGGACATCTTCCTCAACGAACTGATGCCGAAGATCGCCAACGGGACCTACTACGCCGAGGATTACGTGGAGCATGACGCCTTCACCGATCCATTGCTGCACAAGATCTGCGTCACCATGACCAAGACGGACGACAAGATTGTCCTCGACTTCAATGGCACAGATCCCCAGGCTGTCGGGCCGATTAATTGGGCCGCCGACTATTCGGAGGGCCGGTATCTGATCAAATGGGTATCGCCGGTCATGCGCAATCTGGCCGATACCCCCGAGCGGGCGGCGGAGATTCCCTGCAACGAAGGCATGGTCGATCTCTTCGAGGTCGTGTTCCCGCCCAAGGGATCCCTGATCACGCCCATCCGGCCGGCGCCGACCAATGCCCGCGCCTTCCTCCTGCTCCGGTCCCTGAGCCTGTTCGCCAACGTGCTCGCACAAGCCGTCGAGGGCAAAATGCCGGCGGATCAGGAGACCATCCGTTACACCGGGTTCTACGGTTACGACGCGCACGGTGACTATTTCCTGTCACGGGAAGTGCTGGGCGGCGGCAGCGGCGGGCGGTACTACGCGGACGGGTCGGATGCCATCCACGTTGTCCCGGATTCGCGGAACCAACCCGCCGAATACACCGAAACCCAGTACCCGTTGCGGGTCGAACGGCTTGCGCTGGCCGAGGATTCCGGCGGCGCCGGAGAATTTCGGGGCGGGCTCGGCTATCTCAAGGAGTACCGTCCGCTGGTCGACTGCTTCACCTTGGTCTCCGCCGACCGCGTGCGGCTCGGCTGCTACGGGGTCAAGGGCGGCAGCTCCGGCGAGCCGTTCGGCGTCTTCGTCGATGCCGAAGGCGAAAACCGGAAGCTGGGCGGCCTCGAGGACGAGATTCCCGTCAAATCGGGTGAACTGATGCGGGTCGAAACCACGGGCGGCGGCGGTTGGGGCGATCCTCTGGACCGGGACATCGAGGCGGTGCGGCTCGACGTGTGGCAGGGGAAGGTGTCCGCCGATGCCGCGGCGAAAGCCTACGGTGTGGTGATCGCGCGGATCGAAGACGGCGAACCGTTCATCGATGACGCAGCGACGGCGGCTTTGCGCCGGAAGATGCTGGCGGAGCGAAACGCCGACGTTCCGATCATCGACCGGGGCAGGGGCGTCGAGGCCATCCGGCTCGCCAACCCGGGCGCCGGCGAATTGAAACGCTACGGCTGACGGGCGAAGCCGGCGCGGGTATTCCCGAGGAGGCGCCCGAGGCCCTGCCGGGTCCGCTGCTGCCCTTCCCCGGTGACGGCTGACCGGGGGGCACACCGATTGTCTGCTTGCGGCGGTGACCGGTCCGCCGCATCCTAGAAGCCATGAGCCCGTTGTCGGTATTCATCTTCATGGGAATTCCACTGGCCGCCGCCCTTGTCGCGCTGGTCTTCGTGGCGGCTTCGATCGTCCGTTGGAACAGGTCCGATCCGCCGGCCGGACACTACATCGCATCCCGCATGGCGTTCGAGCCCGAGGATGCGGAGGACCAGAAGTGGCTCGATGAATTGGATAGCTTGAGGCTTCCCTACCGTCACACCGTCTGCTGATCCCGGCGGCCCGTCGGTGCTTCCCGATCCCCGGCCGATGCTCTACATTTTCGGGATGAGCTACATCCGCCTCCCCGATGATGCGGGGAGATGATCGGACGCGGGGACCGGTTTCATGTTGTTCAGGCAGCTGTTCGACAGCGTATCATCGACCTATACCTATCTGATCGCGGCAGGTCCCGGCGGCGAGGCGCTGATTATCGATCCCGTCGCCGACCAGGTCGAACGCTACCTCAAACTCCTCAACGAGCTCGACCTCCGCCTGACCAAGGCGGTCGATACTCATATCCATGCCGACCACATTAGCGGGTTGGGATTGCTGCGGGACGCGACGCGTTGCGTGACGGTCATCGGGGAGCAGGCAAAGGTGGACCGTGTATCCATGCGGGTCGGTGACGGCGAGCCGGTCGAGATCGAGGGGGTGGCCTTGACCGCGATGTACACGCCGGGCCACACCGACGATTCCTACTGTTTTGCGCTGCCCGACAGGGTCTTTACGGGCGATACGCTGCTGATCCGCGGTACCGGGCGGACCGACTTTCAAAACGGCGATCCCCGGCAGGCTTACGACTCGCTATTCAACAAACTGCTCAAGCTGGCTGATGAGACCCTGGTCTATCCCGGGCACGACTATAAGGGCGATACGGTTTCGACCATTGGAGAAGAGAGGGCCTGGAATCCGCGTCTGCAAGTCGGCTCGGCGGACGAATATGCGGAGCTGATGGATAATCTCGGCCTTCCCGACCCGAAGATGATGGATGTGGCGGTGCCGGCCAATTTGGCGATCGGCCTGCAACAAGACGCCGGAGAACGGGCAGACGCCACCCTGAGCATTGAAGACGCCATCGGCGAGCTTGGCCGGGGAGATTTGATTTACATCGACCTGCGGGAAGAGGGCGAGCGGGAAAAAAACGGCGTTATCCCGGGCTCCGTGCATGTGCCGTATGCGCGGTTCGAGGAACAGATCAGACCGGGCAGCATGTTGAATGCGCTCGCGGGCCGCACCGGCCGCCGGCTGGTTCTCTATTGCGCCTATGGTGAACGCTCTGCGCTGGCTCTCGATGCCTTGCGCGAGTCCGGGTTTGCGAATGCCCGGCACATCGGCGGCGGCATCGACGCCTGGAAACAGGCGGACGGCCCGCTCCGGCAGGCCGACTAGGCCGGGCCCGCCAATTGGACAATTTGACAGGCGGCATCGGCCGCGCCTTCGCAAGCCGAAACTACCGCATCTATTGGTCGGCGCACCTCGCAACGATTCTTGGTGTGTGGGTCAACCGCATCGCCATCCAATGGGTAACCTGGGAGCTCACGGAATCCTTTGCCTGGCTGGGCATTATCGGCGCGGCCAATATGGTCCCGACGCTGTTTTTCGGACCGATCGCCGGGGCGACCGCGGACCGATACGGCCACCGCATTCAACTGCAGATTTCGACGATGGCCGGCGGCCTCGCCGCGCTGGCTATGGCGATTCTGGTGATGACGGATTTGATGACCATCGAACTCCTGCTCGTGCTGGCGCTTCTTGCAGGCACCAGCCGGGCGTTCAACGTTGCCGCGCGCGGCGCGCTTGTTCATGCGGTTGTTCCGAGAGAGCTGCTTTCGGCGGCGATCGGCGTATCCAGCGCGACATTTCATGGCGGGAATTTCTTCGGCATGGTCCTTGGCGGGACCATCATCGCGACCCTCGGCGCCGGTGTCGCCCTCATCGTTTATGCGATCGGCGCCGCCATAGCGGTATTCCTGTTGAGCCTTTTGCGTATCGATGAAAGCCAATGGGAGAACGCGGGGCCCAGGAAGTTCGAGCTGATCGCCGATCTCCGCGCCGGATTTACCTACACCTTTGGTCACCGCGGCATCCGGCTGATTATGTCCGTGTCCGCGATCGTCGCCCTGTTCGTGCTCCCCTATCTGGAAATGCTGGCCGGTGTCGCCGACGAAGTATTCGCCCGGCGCGCGGATGGTCTCGCGGTGCTGGCGAGCGCCACCGGTCTCGGTGCGATGACCGGCGGGCTTTGGTTGGCGCGGCGCGGCCGAACCGAAGGTCTTACCCGCATCTTGCTGGGGGCTTCGGGCTTGGGGGCGCTGGGCGTCGCCGCCTTTGCGCTGACCGAGGTGTTTTGGCTCGCTCTGTTGCCCATGTTCGTCATCGGGATCGCCGTCGTCAGCGCCCAGACCGCGTCCATGAGCCTCATACAGAATGCCGTCGCGCAGGAGTTTCGCGCGCGCGTGTTCAGCATCAACGCCGTCGTTGCGGTCGGGTTTCCGGCACTTGGCGCCATCGGAATCGGTTGGGTCGCCAATATGACCGGGGTCCAAATTCCGCTGCTCGGGGCCAGCCTCATCGGACTGGTCGCGTGGGCGATACTCTCGAAACAGGTGCTGGAGATTGCCGCCGAGGTCGAAAATCAGGGCCCTTCCTCGGCCGGGCCGGCCGCCGCCCGCGGGGCGTAAGCGGCCGCGCGAGCATCGTTTTGCCGTGCCGCCGAACAACGGCCATGTTGGACTCGGTCCAGCGCGGGAGAATCCGAATGAAACCGTATGTCCGGCCGGCGCCCCCCTTTGTCCGAAAGGTGCGTATCACTGCTCTCGAAACCGACGCCGAAAAGTTAGGCTAGTAGCCGCGGGACCAGTCCACCACTTGCTGCAGCGGCTCTCCGGCTCGAAACCGGCGGATGTTGTCGACAACCTGGGGCACAAACTGCTCGGCCGGCGGCCGGCGCGCCACGTGGGGCATGATGGTGATCTTCGGATGGTCCCAGAGGGGACTGTCTTCTGGCAAGGGTTCGGGTTCGGTAACATCCAAGGTCGCGCCGGCCAGTTTCCCGGAATCCAGGGCCGCAATCAGATCCTGATGATTGATCAGTCCGCCGCGCGCCAGGTTGATGATGGATGCGCCGTCGGGCATGGCATCAATCGCTTCCCGATCGATCAATTCCCGGGTGTGGGGATTCAGCGGCAGCATCAGAACGCCAATTTCCGTTTTGGCCAGAAACGGGTGAAATCCCCCGGCGCCATGGAACACTTCGATCGGCGTATCGGGTTTGGCCGTCCGCGCCCAGGCAATGACATCGAAGCCGAGAGAACCGATCAATTCCGTCATCGGCTTGGCAAGGGTGCCATAACCAAAAAATCCGACGGTCCGTTCATGCGGTTTGGGCTGTGGCAAGGGCGACCAGTCGTGCTCGCGCTGTTGAGCCTGGTAGGCCGGCATCTGCCGGTGATGGCGGAGAACCTGAAGCAGGCAGTACTCGGTCATTAGCGGATCGCCGCCCGGCGGTTCGGTTTTGGTAAGGGGTACGTCGGGCACCTCCGACTTGCCCAGGAGTCCATCGACCCCCGCCAGCATGGTCATCATAAGCTTGAGGTTCGGTAACTTGGGCAAGTCCTTGAAGACGGGCCGCCCGAAGACCAGAAACTCGATTTCGGCGGGATCACCCAAAGTGTCCATGGACCGCACTTCATCATCCGGCAACGCCTGCCCGAGGAGTTCCGCCCATTGCTCATCGGTGCCGCGGATCGAGTTGAATATCAGTATAGCCACTGCCGTCTCCCGGTTTCGGATCGCAGCATGATGGCTCCGAGGGTGTCGATCAAGCGGGGGAAGCCGTGATATGACATTCCGGACACAACAACAGGAATTGTCCGTTGAATTTCGCAAGTGACAACGTAACCGGCGCGGCGCCGGAGATCATCGAGGCCTTGAGCGCGGCCGCGGCGGCCGGGCCGGAAATGCCGTATGGGGCGGATTCGTATACGGCGCGCGCCGAGGCATTGATGAGCGAGGTCTTCGAAAAGGAGGTTTCGGTCTTCTTTGTCGCCACGGGCACGGCGGCCAACTCGCTTTCGCTTTCGCAGCTCGTCCCGCCTTATGGCGGCGCCTACTGCCACGAGGACGCTCATATTCAAGTACATGAAGCGGGCGCCCCCGAGCATTACGGCGGCAAGTTGATCCCGGTCGGCGGCGAGCACGCAAAACTGACCCCGGCCGTCTTGCAGCCCGCCATCGCGAAGGCGGTGCCGCCGGTTCATCATGTCAAGCCGTCGGCCGTCAGCATCACGCAGGCGAGCGAATCCGGGACGGTGTATACGCCCGAAGAGATCAAGGCCCTGGCATCCTGCTGCCGGGAGCATGGCATGCGGCTCCACATGGATGGAGCCCGGTTTGCCAATGCGGTCGCCTCGATGGGCGTGTCACCCGCCGAGACCACCTGGAAGGCCGGTGTCGACGCGTTGAGTTTCGGCGCAACGAAGAACGGCACGCTGGCGGCGGAGGCCGTGGTGTTTTTCGATCCTGCCGACGGTGAGGAATTCGCCTACCGGCGAAAAAGGGGCGGCCATTTGTTTTCGAAGATGCGCTTCTTGACCGCGCAGTGGGAGGCGTATTTGAGCGGCGGTCTTTGGCTCGCTCTGGCGGATCATGCCAATGCCATGGCCGCGCGGCTCGGCTCGGCGTTGTCCGAAATACCGGCTGTCGAGATACTTCACCCGGTGGAAGCCAATATGGTCTTTGCCGAATGGCCCGCCTCGACAACCGACGAGCTCGTCAAGCAGGGCTTCGTCTTCTATGCCCAGGAGTCCGAAGGTAGAAGCCGTGTTCGGCTGGTCATGGCGTTCAACACGCGCCCAGAAGACGTGGAGAAGCTGATCGAAGCCGTTCGCGGGCATGGAGCGGCGCAAGCGGCACAATGATTACAAAAAAGCAGGGCCTGAACTGATCAGGCCCTATTTGGGGAACGTGTGTCCGGGCCGAAAACCCGGCACGGGAGAATCCGCTAGATGTAGTCCGGCACGCGGTCGGCGACGCTGAGGTTGTCCTCGACCGACTTCACGCCGCTGATGCTCTCGGTCGCCAGGTGTACGGCCTTCCGGGCGTCTTCGGAACCGACCAAACCCCAGAGGCGAACGACACCGTCCTTGACCACGACATTGATGGTCGCCGATCCGGACCAGGCGTGATTGTCGAATTCGTCGATGACGGCCTGGCGAATCTCTTGATCGCTGGCGTCGGTCTGGGGCAGTCCGGTCTCTTTCACCGCAACCAAAGCCTGGATGATGTTCGCCCGGCTCACGATGCCTTTGAGCTTCCCATTCTCGACCACCGGAACCCGCTTGATACGCTTGGTCTCCAAGGTCTCCGCGATTTCGGAAACCGCGGTAAACTCGGTGACCGAGATGACGTCGGCGGTCATTACATCGGCGGCCGTTTTGCCGTGGGACTTCAAGTACTCCTGAGGTGTGTCCTTGGGGTCGCCCAACAGGCTCAGCCACCACGAGCGCGGAAGTTCGTGATCACCGCGTATGCGGTGTACCAAGTCACCCTCACTGACGATGCCGTGCAAGGTGCCGTCGACATCGACGACCGGGACGGCGCTGATGCCGCGTTCGATCAGAAGCCTCGCAATATCGGCGACGGGCTCGTCAGGGCCGACGGTGATGACGTTGGTCGTCATGATATCCTTGGCGAACATTGGATCCTCCTGTCACTGTTCCGCAATCATGGTGACGAAAAGCCATTGATCCCGCATTGACGCCTGTCAAGCAAGATCAATCGGTCCTGAAAATTGCGCCGATTTCGCGGCCGATCAGTTGCCATCGCGCCCGGCCCTCGTAGTTGCCGACGGCCAGCAATTCGTCGGCGCGGAGTTCGGCTTGTGCCAATGCATCCCGTCCAAACCGTTCGACAAACATACTGGCGGCGGATCGGATAGCGCTCATGTCGGTCACGTCCCGTTGGGATTGAGCGCACCGTGTGGAGCAGTTTGCGACAAGCGGACAATCCGGAAGTCTCGGGCGATCGCTGTAGAATACGGGCATTGGGTACGCCTCTCCGATATTCCCGAAGTTTAGATTGCCCAGGGCATGGCCGGATTGACCATGATCAAGCGAGAGGTCCCGCCGCGCCTCGGAACCTTAATGGGCCATCAGGACCGGTACGGTCATGTGGTCGAGCATGTGCGCAGTCACCCCTCCAAAAACCCATTCCCGCCAACGGGCGTGTCCGTACGCGCCCATCACGATCATATCGGCGCTCTGATCAGCGGCTCGCGAGAGCAGCATGTCCGCGACACCGATATCGTTGACGGTGATTGACTGGGCTTCGCACTTGATACCGTGCCGGGCGAGATGAAGGCTGATGTCCGCACAGGGTATTTCGCCGTGGCTGCCGTTCGGATTTATGGCGATCACGTCAACATGGTCGGCTTGCGACATAAACGGGATGGCATCGTGAACCGCCCGCGTTGCCTGCGGGCTGGCGTTCCACGCAACCATAATGCGTTTGCCGATGTCCGCGGATTGGCTCACGTAAGGTAAAATCAGGATTGGCCGGCCGATTGACAGCAGCAGGCCGTCGGGCACGCCGCCGCCGACCGGCTGTTCGGGGTCACGTTGGCCGGCGATGACCAGGTCACAGTAATGTGCGTGCCTGGCGACGACGTCCGCTTTGGGTCCTTGATCGACGCGCCATTCCGTAGAAACGCCCATTGGTCCGGCGATCCCGCGGAACATGTTCTCCGCCGCTTCGGCCCGCTGCTTGTCGAGTGTTTCCTGCTCCTCATAAAATTCCGGCGGCAATTGGGCAGCGTCGTATATGGGGATGAACGGATCGGCGAGGACAAACAGGCCGGTCAGGTGAGCTTCGTACCGTTGCGCCAGCTGCGTGGCTGCTTCCGCACGGACTTTGTTTTGCTCGGTGCCGTCCATGTGCACCAGGATATCCCGCATCGCTTCTTGCCCCTCTCCCTATCTCATGCGGACCGTTTGGTTCGTGCCCGTCATACCTGGAAAACCATCATCACGACACTAACCGCCGGTCCGTTCTGCCGCTTTGACCTGGGTCAATGGCTGATAGCCTCCGGGCGGGCCAATTTCGGGTTGTTCCAGCCGATGGACCCCGTAATGCTTGACGGCGGCGGAAATTGTCACAAATTGAGAAATACGACGGGTCCGGCAGTGCACATGACGTGGCCGCCGAGAGTGCCCGACGCCGACAGAGGCGCCTTGCTTGGGCCTCGCTGCCACGTTTGCTTTAAGGAGGACGAATGGCCATGGCGCGTGTTCCAGTCTTCAACAGCCCACTGCTTCTCGGATTCGATCAGCTCGAACGGGTCTTGGACCGGGCGTCGAAAGCGTCCGCCGAGGGCTACCCGCCCTACAATATCGAACAGGTAGGCGAAGAAGAGATCCGCATTACGTTGGCGGTCGCCGGATTCACGCTGGATGACCTGGACGTTACCATCGAAGACAACCAGTTGGTCATTCGCGGCAGGAATGACGACGACGGGATGGATCGGGTCTATCTCCACCGCGGCATTGCCGCCCGCCAGTTTCAGCGGGCTTTTGTTCTCGCGGAGGGCATCGAGGTAACGGCGGCCCGGCTCGAGGACGGTTTGCTTCATATTGATTTGCGGCGCCCCATCCCCGAACCCGAGGTGCGTTCCATCAAAATCGAGAAGGGAGCCGGCAAGGCAAAGGTGTCACCTCGAACCATCGATGTGGATGCCGAGTAGGAAAGGGGAACGAAAATGACCGAGGACAATCAAAACCCGGACACCGGCGCGCCCATCGATCTCGATTTGGCATTGCTGTCGGCTTCCGACCTTGCCCTATGGGGTATGGATGAAGTGGCTTACGTGCGGCCGATCACGACCGAGGATGGCCGGCAAGCCGCCGGAATTTTTGCCGCCGATGGCGAGCAGATCGGCGCTGCCCCGGATGAGGATATCGCCGCCGCCGCCGCAATCCAGGAGGGGCTCCTGCCCGTCCGGGTGCACTAGCCAAACAATCCGGATATTGGCGCCCGGAGGCAGCCCGCGCCCCGTCCCGCCGACTCGGAGAAGCCGATGACCGATTCCGGCCGCCGGATCGTTAATCCGAGGACCGAGCCCAGGCTGCGCAAGGAGTTCGGATATCCTCAGGCCGTGGGCAACACCGCGCTGATCGGCCGCCGCACCAGGTGGGGCAATCCGTTCAGGATCGGCAGGGCTCACCCGTTTCAGGCGGATCGAATTTTCGCTACAGGCCCAGGAACACCGCGATGCGGGCCACGATGCGCTTGTGCAGCGCCGCTCGGTCCGTTCCCGGAGGGTCGTCGCAGACCGGATCGTCCCCTTCGGCGGCCAGGA